>CACLBB010000030.1 GCA_902605035.1 uncultured Pelagibacteraceae bacterium | reverse complement strand
CAAATCCTCTTTAAAAGTTTTTTTAAAATTATTTTTTGACCAAACTGTTTCTGTAAAAAACGGTATAAATGGATGAAGAATTTTTAAAATATTGGCCATCATAAAGGATGAAAACTCCTTAGCTTCTTTAATTTCTGCACTATTATTTGAATTAAGAATTGGTTTTAAAAACTCTAAATACCAATCACAATAAGAATGCCAAACAAATTGATATGCGTGTTTTGAGGCTTCGTCAAATCTAAAAATTTCAATATTTTTAGAAACTAAATTTTGAGTTTTAATAAATTCATTATAAATCCAATGATTAATTGAAAGCTTAGTAGATTTAATATTTATCTTTTTACTTAATTTACAGTTATTTAATTTTAAAAAATTGTTTGCACTCCAAATCTTTGTAATAAAATTTCTATATCCAATAACTCTATCTTTAGATAATTTTACGTCTCTACCTGGAGAGGCCATTGAAATTAGAGTAAATCTTAAACTATCTGCACCATACTCATTTATAAGTTCTAATGGGTCAATTACATTTCCTTTTGATTTAGACATTTTCTGTCCTTTTTCATCTCTCACTAAAGCATGAACATATACTTTATGAAATGGAGTGTTTTTATTAAAATAATTACCCATCATCATCATCCTTGCCACCCAAAAGAAAATAATATCAAAGCCAGTGACAAGCACTGAGGTAGGATAAAATCTTGACAGTTCTTTTGTTTTAGTTGGCCAACCTAAAGTAGCAAAAGGCCATAATGCAGAGGAAAACCATGTATCCAAAACATCTGTTTCTTGTTTTAATTTTATTTGTTTCTTTCTATTTTTTTTTCTAGCTAAAAAAAGGGCTTCCTTTTCATTTTCTGCAACAAAGACATTTTTTTTCTCATCATACCAAGCAGGTATTCTGTGACCCCACCAAATTTGACGTGATATACACCATGGTTCAATATTTTTCATCCATTGAAAAAATGTTTTATTCCAACTGTTAGGAAAAAAAATTGTTTTTTCTTGATTTACAACTTCAATTGGTTTTTTTGATAACTTCTTAGCATTAACAAACCATTGTTCTGTTAATAAGGGTTCAATGACGGTATTTGATCTATCACCATAAGGAACTTTATTTTTTATACTTTCAATTTTTTCAAGATTTCCATTTTCTTTAAGTTGTTTAATTAACTGTTTTCTTGCTTCAAATCTGTCCAAACCAATAAATTCTTTAATACCGTTTTTATTAATCTTTCCATTTTTTTCAAAAATATTGATTATTTCTAATTTATTTCTTTTTCCAACTTCATAATCATTAAAATCATGGGCAGGCGTAATTTTTACAGCGCCCGAGCCTTGTTCAGGATCAGCATAATTGTCTGGAATAATCTTTATCACTCTATTGACAATCGGAATTTTCACACTCTTACCTATAAAATTTGTGTATCTTTTATCTTTTGGATTAACAGCAACAGCAGTATCACCCATCATTGTTTCTGGTCTGGTAGTAGCAATTGTGATTTTTGCATCGGAATTTTCTACTTTATAATTAATATAGTATAAATTTGAATTAACATCTTTTTGGTTTACTTCAAGATCTGAAATAGCTGTTTGAAGCTTAGTGTCCCAATTAACCAATTTTTTATCTTTGTATATTAGCTTATCGTTATACAAGTCTACGAAAACTTTTATCACTGCTTTTGAAAGATCTTTATCCATTGTAAATCTTGTTCTACTCCAATCACAAGAACAACCTAGTTTTTTTAGTTGATCTAAAATGATACCACCTGACTTATCTTTCCATTCCCAAACTTTTTTAATAAATTTATCCCTTCCTAAATCACTTCTCTTCACACCGTCTTTTTCTAAATTTTTTTCTACTACCGCTTGAGTAGCTATACCTGCATGGTCAGTTCCAGGCTGCCACAAAGTCTCTATTCCTTTCATTCTATTAAATCTTATTAGAACATCCTGAAGACTATTGTTTAAAGCATGCCCCATATGCAATCTTCCAGTTACATTTGGGGGAGGAATCACTATTGAGAAACTTTTTTTAGATCT
>CACLBB010000029.1 GCA_902605035.1 uncultured Pelagibacteraceae bacterium | reverse complement strand
CAATGCAAGTAGCTGACCTTCGTAAATTTTAATTGCACCACGCTCACCAGCATGATCTACCCTAATTATCTCTTCTAAAATTTTTTTATTAGTTTTATCCATAATTCTTAATTACTTTAATCATGATACCAGATAATATTATTGATAGAATTGTATTTATTGTAGCAAGAGATAGACCCAGAAATCTAAAAGTAACGTCTTTGCAGCTTATAGGAGTGGAGTTTTGAAGCTGTTTCAGCAGATCCTCTCTAGTTAAGTTTTCACTACCAATACCTATACTACATAATAAAGACTCACTAAAAAAACCTTGTTCTATTCCAACATGATAGAAAGATACGACTGTACCAAATATGAAGAATAACAATATCAATACAGATATCGACTTCTCAAATTTATTAATGATAAAAATTAGCGCAATAAGTATTACTGAGGCTATATAAGGAATTCTCTCAATCAAGCACAAATTGCATGGTTTATGACCTAAAATATATTGGATAAAATAGGCTATAGATAAAGATACAATGCTTAAAACTAAAATACCATTTAATATAAATCTATTTTTATTCAACATTATTTGAAAATTATATACAAGACGATAGCTAAAATTACAATAAAGACGCCTGCTAAAGTAAACCAAAGCGCTCCTTTTTTTTCAATAAAAATTCCAAATTTTTTTCCAAAAATATTTGTAAAATATGCAACTAAAAAAAATCTCAATCCTCTCGTAAAAAGACATATTAAAAAGAAAACGGGAAGATTATAATTAATTACCCCGCTTGTAATTGTAAACACCTTAAAGGGAAGAGGAGTGAATCCGGCTAAGAACATAATACCCAGCCAAGCCAAGAAACCACCTTTTGTCGACATCTTTTCTTGCATTTTAAAAACTTTTTCTTCGTATCCATAAAACTCAATAATTACCATTGATGCATCTAGAAAAAAAACTCCTAACATATAACCAAATAAACCACCCAATACCGAACCTGTTGTAGCAATAAGAAAAATTTTAAAATAATCTTCTTTTTTAGCTACGACCATAGGTACAATCATTAAATCCGGGGGAACTGGAAAAAAGAAGCTTTCAATAAATGCTACAAAACCCAGTAGCGGCTTTGAGAATTTATGTCTAGCAAGCTCTACACATCTATCGTATAATTTTTTTAAAATCATGAATTTAAAATGCACAATACTTAGGTACCTGGCAAGTTTAATATTATCCACTGTTGCAATTTATGCCATTGTTATAGTTGCAGGAATTTTTGGAGCAAATTACGGATTTTCTCCAGCAGATATTTTTATAATTTGGCTATTAATGGCAATTTTGATAAACCAATCTGTAACTTGGAAGAAATAGACTATGTCACAACCTATAGATATTAAAACTAAAAAAGTTTTACCAGAAATAAAATCAACTAAATTTGATAAAACGTTAGTTTTAGATAGTTTAGAAGAAAACATTTTAACTCACTGGGAAACTTGGGGAAAATTTCAACAAGCCTGGACTAGCAGTGCTTATAAAACTTTCAAAGATTTGGAAAAGTATATTGTAATGATTTACTTAATTCGTAATTATTGGCAAAATCTTTCAAATAAATTTAATTTTCTCTCAATGGATGAATTTTATGATCAAAAAACTATTACTATAGATAAGATTAATTTAATTCAGATATCAAAAGAACTAAATATTCCTAAAGAAACTATAAGGAGAAAAGTAAATGAATTACAAAAAGAAAATATCTTATTTAGAAATGGTAAGTCAATAACCTTTAATAAAGCAGGCATAGATTTTCAAAAGCCAAATATAACCCTTGATTTGTTATCATCGTTTATAGAAAAAAAATCTAAGATGATGCAAGGGAATGATTGGTTTGGAAAAAGTTGGACAAAAGATGAAATTAAATCTTTTATTAAAAAATACTTTACAATATTTTGGTTAAGATTTTTTAAATTGCAAATTCCTTTTTTAATAAGACACAGAGATTGTTTTGGTGACTTAGAAACCTGGGTCGTTTGGGGAAATATAGCTGTAAGTCACCAATATCATTTATCAAAAAAAAAAGAAGAAGAATTATTAAAAGATAAGACAATTGACCCGATAGGATTTAATAATTATTATAATTCTGTAATTTCTGTAAAAATGACACGAGGTATTAATGCTTCTTCTATTGCAGATATTACA
>CACLBB010000028.1 GCA_902605035.1 uncultured Pelagibacteraceae bacterium | reverse complement strand
TACGAGAGAGCAAATAAAATAGTGATAGAGGCAACTGAACAGTCCAATCAACTAAAGCCACCTGAAATTTCAAGAGTAATTAAATTAAATGAATTTTTAAAGAATTTAGATAGAACAACTAAACTTTTGTTTGCAGATATAAATTCAAAAGATGATTTGAAAAGCGAAGATTTAAAAGAAGGTAAATCCTTATGTGTTTTGATAGGTCCTGAGGGTGATTTTTCAGTTTCTGAGCGGGTGTCTATACTTGAAAATTCGACTGTAAAACCTTTTACGATATCGAGAAACATTCTTAGGTCTGATACTGCTGTAATAAGCGCTATTTCATTAGTAAATTTTATCTATAATTCTAATTAATTGTCGCATTAATTGAAATTGTGAAATCATCTAAAAACTGTATAAAAACTTATGTTAAAAAAATTCGCCTTCATAATTTTTGGATTTTTACCGAATTTAGTATTTGCTAATGAGCCAAAAGACTGGCAACTTGGTTTTCAAAAATCAGCATCTCAGAGTATGACAGATATTATATGGTTTCATGATTATATGCTATTACCTATAATTACTGCAATAACTGCATTTGTTTTATTTTTACTTTTATATACTTGTATAAGATATAGAGCTTCTAAAAATAAAATTGCTTCTACGACAAGCCATAATACGATGATAGAAGTTATTTGGACATTAGTCCCGTGCTTGATATTAATTGTAATGGCTGTCCCGTCTTTTAAAGTTTTGTACTCTCAAGACACAATACCTAAAGCAGATGTAACTATAAAGGCAGTTGGTTATCAATGGTACTGGGGTTATGAATATCCAGATGAAAATATAATTTTTGACTCCTATATGATAGCTGATGAAGATTTAAAAGAAAACCAACCAAGGTTACTTACGGTTGATAACGAGGTATTTGTTCCAGTTAATAAAGTGGTAAAAGTAATGATAACAGCTAACGATGTTTTACATGCTTGGGCTTTACCATCATTTGGTGTAAAACGAGATGCTGTTCCAGGAAGAATAAATGAAACGTGGTTTAAAGCAGAGAGAACAGGTACTTTTTACGGACAATGTTCAGAACTTTGTGGAATTAAACATGCATTTATGCCCATAACAGTTAACGTAGTAACTGAAGATGAATACAAAAAATGGCTTGAAGAGGCAAAAGTAAAATTTGCAAAAGAGGATTTAAATAGTGATAAAAAGATAGTAAAAATATTGAATTAAAAAATGTACGGACAATCAACAGCACATAGTCACCATCAAAATCCCACTGGTTGGAAAAGATGGGCTTACTCTACTAATCACAAAGATATAGGAACAATGTATCTTATATTTGCTATTATTGCCGGAATTATTGGATCTGCATTTTCTGTTTTGATGAGAATGGAATTAATGCATCCAGGCGATGGAATTCTTGGGGGAAATTATCACTTATATAATGTTTTAGTGACTGGCCATGGACTAATCATGATTTTTTTTATGGTAATGCCTGCAATGATAGGAGGTTTTGGAAATTGGTTTGTACCTATTATGATAGGTGCCCCTGACATGGCATTTCCAAGAATGAATAATATTTCTTTTTGGTTATTACCAGTTGCTTTTATATTGCTTTTATCTTCAATATTTGTGGATGGACCCCCAGGAGCTAAAGGTGTTGGAGGTGGTTGGACTATTTATCCACCCCTCTCCTCAAAAACTGGTCAACCAGGACCTGCAATGGATTTAGCAATTTTAAGTTTACATGTAGCTGGAGCTTCTTCAATTTTAGGAGCAATAAATTTTATTACAACTATATTAAACATGAGAGCGCCTGGAATGACTTTACATAAAATGCCTCTATTCTCATGGTCAATTCTAGTTACTGCATTTTTACTCTTACTATCATTACCAGTTCTAGCTGGAGCTATAACTATGCTGTTAACTGATAGAAATTTTGGAACAGCTTTTTTTGAGGCCCAAACTGGGGGAGATCCAGTTCTTTTTCAACATTTATTTTGGTTTTTTGGACACCCTGAGGTTTATATTTTAATTCTTCCAGGTTTTGGAATGATAAGCCACGTAGTTTCGACTTTTTCAAAAAAACCTGTTTTCGGTTATTTAGGTATGGCCTATGCGATGGTTGCGATAGGAGTTGTTGGTTTTGTTGTTTGGGCTCACCATATGTACACTGTTGGATTAGATACTGATACCAAGGCTTATTTTCTTGCAGCTACAATGATTATTGCAGTTCCTACTGGAATAAAAATTTTTTCTTGGATTGCCACAATGTGGGGTGGCTCAATTAGTTTTAAAACTCCTATGCTTTGGGCTATCGGATTTATTTTTTTATTTACTTTAGGGGGAGTGACTGGCGTTGTTTTAGCTAATGCAGGAGTTGATACTGCCTTACACGATA
>CACLBB010000027.1 GCA_902605035.1 uncultured Pelagibacteraceae bacterium | reverse complement strand
TTAAATATGTTAACCAGGCTATAAGATCAAATCCTAATTACGGTAAAGGACATGGTCCAATTAATCATTTGAATTCGATTATAATTAGTAAGAAATTTAGATAATGAAAAATGTTGTAGTAGTAGGTTCACAGTGGGGAGATGAAGGCAAAGGAAAAATAGTTGATTGGCTATCCAGTGAAGCAGACGTAGTAGTTCGTTTCCAAGGGGGCCATAATGCAGGGCACACTTTAGTAATTGATAAGAAAGTATTTAAATTAAGATTGTTACCCTCTGGAATAGTTCGTAAAGGAAAAATTTCTATTTTAGGAAATGGAGTAGTTATTGATCCTTGGGCATTATTGGATGAAATAAAAGAAATAAAAAAGAAGGGTATTAATGTGACCCCAGAAAATTTTATGATTTCAGAGTCTGCATCTCTTATTCTTCCTTTCCATCAAGAAATGGATGAAATAAGAGAAAACTCAGCTGGAAAAGGCAAAATAGGAACGACTAGAAGAGGAATTGGCCCTTGTTATGAAGACAAAGTTGGAAGACGATCAATACGAGTTATGGATTTAAGATCAGAGAAAAATTTAGATCTAAGATTAGAAAATGTTCTATCGCACCATAATGCGATTAGAAAAGGTTTAAAAAAAAAAGTTCATAAAAAAGAAGATCTTAAAAAAAAATTATTAAAAATAGCACCTGGGATTCTAAAATTTGCCCAACCAGTTTGGATGAAGTTAGATCAATTCGCAAAAGATAGGAAAAAAATATTATTTGAAGGTGCTCAAGGTATACTTCTTGATGTTGATCATGGAACTTACCCTTTCGTTACCTCATCAAATACTTTGCCTGCTATGGCAGCAACAGGATCAGGTTTAGGCCCAGATAAGATCAATTATATTCTAGGTATCACCAAGGCCTATACTACTAGGGTTGGAAGCGGACCTTTTCCTACTGAATTAAAAAATAAGATAGGTGAAAGTTTAGGAAAAAGAGGCAGGGAATTCGGTACAGTCACTGCAAGAAAAAGAAGATGTGGTTGGTTTGATGGTGTATTAGTTCGACAAACAATTAAGATTGGTGGAATTAATGCTATTGCACTTACTAAATTAGATGTACTAGATGAATTGGATGAAATTAAAGTTTGTATTGAGTACGAGCTCAATGGAAAAAAATTAGATTATTTGCCTTCAGCTTCAGAAGACCAGTTTAATATAAAACCAATATACAAAACTTTTCCAGGTTGGAAAAGCTCAACACAAGGTATTAGAAATATTAAAGATTTACCAGAAAAAGCAAAAAATTATATATATGCTTTGGAAGATTTTATCTGCGCCAAGGTTTCTAGTATTTCAACTAGCCCAGAAAGGGAAGACACGATTTTAATTGAGGATCCTTTTAATATTTAATTAACTGGAAGTAAATTTTTAGATTTACTAGCATTTATCATAGATTTTTGTAATTTTTCAAATGCTTTAGTTTCAATTTGTCTAATTCTTTCTCTACTAATCTTATATTTTTTACTTAGTTCATCTAAAGTTTTCGGATTTTCAGAAAGTCTTCTCGCCTCTATAATTTCTTTTTCTCTACCATTCAAAATTTTCATTGCATCATTTAATAATTCTTTTTTATCATCGTATTCCTGTTTCTGGGAAATAACTAACTCCTGGTCCAAACTATTATCTACTAACCAATCTTGCCACTCATCAGTTTCACCACTTTTTATTGGATCATTTAAAGATTTTTCTTGTCCCATCATTCTTCTATTCATATTAACCACCTCTTGGGAGTCTACATCTAATCTTTTAGAAATTTCGTCAACTTGTTCATCTTTTAAGTCACCCTCTTGATCAGGTGCTATTTGATTTTTTAACTTCTTTAAATTGAAAAATAGTTTTTTTTGAGCTGTAGTTGTTCCCATTTTTACCAAACTCCAGGATCTTAAAACATATTCTTGAATAGATGCTTTTATCCACCACATTGCGTATGTAGCCAATCTAAAACCTTTATCAGGATCAAATCTTTTTACTGCTTGCATCAAACCAATGTTTCCTTCTGATATCAATTCGTTTACTGGTAATCCATATCCCCTATAGCCCATCGCAATTTTAGCTACTAATCTTAAATGACTAGTGACTAATTTATGAGCAGATTGTAAATTTCCATTTTCTTTCCAATTTTTAGCCAACATGTATTCTTCTTCTGCGTCAAGCATAGGAAATTTTTTTATTTGTGCTAAATACAATGAAAGACCACCTGAAGATGGTGTAGGTAAATTACTTAATGTTTTTTTTTCATTCATATTTTGGAGTTATATATTAAAATTAATTTTTCAACTACTATGTTTTCTAAGAAAATCTAGTAAATTTTTAAAATCTTTAGGCAAATCAGACTCAAAATCGATCCATTTATTTGTAGAAGGGTGAACAAAGCCTAAACTTTTTGCATGAAGTGCCTGACC
>CACLBB010000026.1 GCA_902605035.1 uncultured Pelagibacteraceae bacterium | reverse complement strand
TTTCCTAAATACTTAACATTTTTTACTTTTAATCTTTCAAGATATTTTTTTGACTCATTACTTGATGCCAAACATAGTTCGAAAGATTTAAAAATTTTTTCAGAAAAACTTTTAATTAAATTCCACTTTGAAAAAGTATTTTGAGTAATTCTACCATTAAGTAAAATTAAAGGTATTTTTCTTTTCTTAATTTCCAAAATAAAGTTTGGCCATATTTCAGAGTCAACAAATACCACTAATTCTGGCGCCCAACCATTTAAAAAATTTTCGACTAGACTTGGCTTATCTATTGGAAAAAATCTGTGCATTATATTTTTTTCTTTGCTTAACTTGGTTTGAATTAAGTTTGCTGAACTTAGGGTAACTGTAGTTATTAAAAATTCAAATTTTTTCTCCTCGTTTAATTTTTTAATCAATGGGATTATACTTTTAAGCTCTCCTATACTAGCAGCATGAAACCAAATAAGTTTTTTCTGTAAGTTTTTTTTTATATTGAATGACGAAAAAAATAGTTTTTCTTTGAACCTTTTGTTATGTTCTTTTTCAATAATTTTTCTTAAAAAGATTATTAAGATTATTACTGGAAAAAAAATATTAATAAGATAGCGATAAATCAGTATCATTTACTTTAGTTGATTTTGACATAACAGCTTATACTCATTGCTGTTACTTATAAGGTATTCATGATCTCCTGCGTTTATTATTTTTCCATTATCAAGTAAAAATATTTTATCAGCATTATGTATAGTCGACATTCTATGAGCTATGACAATTGTTGTTCTACCTTTAATTAGATTATTAATAGCGTTTTGAACAATTCTTTCTGATTCTGTATCCAAGGATGAAGTAGCTTCATCTAACAATATTATTGGTGATTGTTTAAGTATTGCTCGAGCAATTGAAATTCTTTGTTTTTGCCCTCCTGATAGTCTTACACCATTTTCTCCTACAATAGTCTCATATTGATTAGGTAGTTTTTTTACGAATTCGTCAGCGGCTGCAAATCTACTTGCCTCTTCAATATCCTTTTGTGAGGCTTTAGAGTCAGCATATCCTATATTATTTTTAATTGTATCATCAAATAAGATTACATCTTGGCTGACTAATGATATTTTTTTTCTTAAAGATTTAAGATTTACCTTTTTAATATCTTGATTATCAATTTTTATATTGCCGTCTTGAGGGTCGTAAAACCTTGGTAAAAGATTAACAATTGTACTTTTTCCAGCACCACTTTTGCCCACCAAAGCAGTTATTTTTCCTCCTTCAATAAATGCATCAATATTATTTACAGCTTTTTCCTCTGTAGTCTCGTATTTAAAACTAACGTTCTTAAGCTCGATATTACAATTTTTAATATTTAGATTTGGTAAGTGATTTTCATGCTTAATCTTTATTGGTTTGTCTATTATCTTATAAATTCTTTTAGCAGCGGCGGCTCCTTGATAGGCAACCATATTTATCGTAGCTAGAGACCTAATTGGTTGATAAGCCAACATCATCGCGGCTAAAAATGAAAAAAAATTATTAAGGCCTAATTCGCCTGAATTAATTAATTTTCCAGAAAAAAATATAAAACCTGCAATCATTATTCCAGTTAATGCTTCCATTATTGGAGTAGCCCTTAACATTATTGCAGCTACTTTGATATTTTTATTAACCAAATCTGTAATAACAACATCTGCGTTTTCATTTTCCTTATCTTCTTTCTGAAATATTCTAATCATTCTTGAACCTCTCAAAATATCAGCTAAAAAAGAAACTAGATTTCCAGATAGTATACTAGCTTGAGTTGTTGCTTTGCCGACTTGTTTACCTAAATTTTTTGCAAACCCGCCAGCAAGCGGAATCATAAAAATAGCGAATGAAGCTAATTTCCAATTTTGATAAAACATTAAACCAACTAACAAGACAACTGAAAATGAATCTTTCATCAAGTTCAACACACCAGTACTTACGAAATGTGAAACCTGTCCGGCATCGAATTGTATATTAGAAATATATTTTCCTGAATGTCGATCATCTAATGTTTGAACATCTGAAAATAATATTGATTTAGCAATTTTTTTTGATAATTCACCAGCAATTCTTTGACCTACTATATTGATATTTATTCTAGCAAAATAAAGTGATAAACCCTTAGCTGCAAAAACTATTATAATTGCAATTGGAATAACCCATGCCAAAGTTTGATTTTTATCTATAAATATTTTTTTAACTGCAGGATCAAGTAACCAAGCTATCGAAGAAGTTGTTCCAGCAATACATATAGATAAAACCAAACATAAAAAAATTCTTTTTAAATGATATTTTATGTGCTCATCGTATAGTCTTTTAATTATAGATTTTAATTCTTCAAATTTCATAATCTAAGTAGTAAGAATCGATAAAAAAATAAAAAAACCCGCTAAATTATTTAATCTAAAAGCTCTGAGGCAATTCAATGGCTTTCTAGCGCTAAAAATTTTAATTTGGTAAGCTAATGTTATAATAAACATAAAAATAAAAACTGTT
>CACLBB010000025.1 GCA_902605035.1 uncultured Pelagibacteraceae bacterium | reverse complement strand
ATTGAGCTACCAAAAAAACTAACAGTAAAACAAAATTTAGAAGTTTATGGAAGGTTATACGGTGTTAAAAATTTAAATGAACGAATAATAGAAATATCTGATGATCTAGACATTAAAAATTTCTTTAACAGAAAAACTGGTGAGTTATCCTCTGGACAGAAAAATAGAGTATCATTAGCAAAGTCATTAATAAATAAGCCAGAAATTTTACTATTGGATGAACCAACCGCAAGCTTAGACCCTGATATTGGAGATTTTGTAAGAAGCTATATTCAAGAATATAGATCAAAAAATCAAGTCACTATACTTCTGGCCTCTCATAATATGAGTGAAGTTGAAAGGCTTTGTGACAGTATAATAATGATGAAAAAAGGTAAAATCATTGATAAAGGAACTTGCAATGAAATTATAAAAAGACATGGAAGAAATAATCTTGAAGAAACATTTCTAAAAATAGCTAGGAGCAGAGATGAACTTCAGTAAGATTTACGCTTTAGGACTTAGACATATTTATTTAATAAGTAATTCTTTGCCAAGAATTATAGATTTAATTTACTGGCCGACTGTTCAGATTTTTCTTTGGGGCTTTATATCTAAATTTTTTACTTTGAATTCAGATTACTATAGCAATACGGTAGGTATTATTTTAACTGCTGCAATCTTATATGACTTTTTATTTAGGGTTAGTATTAGTTTTAATATGATGTTTTTAGAGGAAATATGGAGTAGAAATTTTACTAATTTGTTTATAGCACCAATTAAGATAAGTGAAATCATTACTTCACTTACATTAACAGCAATTTTAAGAGCATTAATCGGTTTAGTTCCTGCTGCAATTTTAGCAATACCTCTTTTTGGAGTTTCAGTTTTTAAACTTGGTCTACCACTATTATTCTTATTATTACCATTATATCTGTTTGGTGTTACTTTAGGACTTCTAGTAACATCAGGATTGTTAAGATTTGGGCCTTCGTTTGAGAACATTGCTTGGGCGAGTTTATTTTTTTTAGCTCCTTTAGGATGCATCTATTATCCCATAGAAATTTTACCAGTTTCCCTGCAAATTGTAGCGAAAGGTCTTCCTTTGGTTCATATATTTGAAGAAATGAGAAATATTTTATTAAATAACACTGTTAATTATTTCGACATAATTAAATCAATATCTATATCTATAGTTTATTTTATTTTAGGTGTTATAATTTTTTATTCTTCTTATTTAGGCGCCAAACAAAGAGGAACATTAATTAATATGGGAGAATAAATGCATAGATTTATTGAAAAAATAAAAAATTATGAAGAAAAGCCATATGTAATTAAAAATTTTCTAGATCCTAGGGAAATAGCTGATTTTGTTAAACTTTATGATGAATTACCAATTGAGGTAAATAATCAGAGACAAAAAATTGTTAAAAAAAAATGGTCAAAAAAATACTTTCCAAAGTTGCAAAGTGCATATAATGAAAAATTAAAATCTGCTATAGGTGAATTTTTTATGGATAATCCGAAAAATAAAATGGGGGAAGATAGTTTAGGTTTGTTCCAAGAAAGTTTTATGCCTGTCTCGCTTCATGTTGATACAGGGTTTGATTTTGATAAAATTATATATAAACAAACATTGCTGCCACTAACAGAAGAAGGTGAAACAGTAATATTTAAAAACAGATTTTATGGCTGCTCAACAACTTTTTCAATAAATGAAAAAGAATTAGCTGCAAAAGGATATAATAAGAGATCTTCTGAACACTTAGAACTTTATAATAAGAAACCTTTTGATAAAGCAACTCATGAAAAATATTTAAAGCACGAAGAAATTGACAATCTAAAAGGTTTAGAGATAGAAATGGTTTACAAGTGGAAACTAGGTGAAATACTGATTTTTGATAGGACTAATTTACATTGTTCCTCTAGCAATCTTAATGGTAAGAAAATAGGATTTACAACATCTACTATAAGAAATGAAATTAATTGATTGTTTCATGTACTTTGATGAAGATTTGGTTTTAGAAATAAGATTAAATACTTTAAATAATATAGTAGATAAATTTGTTATCGCAGAAGCCACAAGAGATCATGCGGGCAACGAAAAAAAGCTCAATTTCGATATAAATAAATTTCAAAAATTTGAACACAAGATTGAGTACCTTGTTATTGATGATATTCCAATTAATGTCAAATCTAAAAAAAAACATTGGCACGAGAATCATATAAGAGATCAATTTCAAAGAAATGCATTAGAAAAAGGATATAAAAATTGCGATCCTGAAGACTGGATTATGATTTCTGATATAGATGAAATACCCAATCCTGAGAAAATTAAAAAGTTTAATACTAAAAATAAATATGCATGTTTTCTTCAAAAAAATTTTCAATCAAAATTAAATCTACAAAATATTTCAGATCGTTATTGGCCAGGGACCAAAATTTGTGAAAAGAAAAACCTTAAATCACCTCAATGGTTGAGAAATATTAAAACAAAAAAAAGGCACTTTTGGAAAATTTTTAAAGATAAAGAAC
>CACLBB010000024.1 GCA_902605035.1 uncultured Pelagibacteraceae bacterium | reverse complement strand
ATTGCTCAGGTTATGTCTGACTCTAAAGAAAAATATGGCTCTAAAGATCATCCCGACGTTGATGAGTTACATAAAAGAGTTTCAGAACTTGATAACAAAATAAGCATTGCAACGGTATACAGAACTGTAAAATTATTTGAAGAGTCAGGAATTGTAGAAAAACATGATTTTAAAGGCGGTAAGGCAAGATATGAACAATCTCCTGATGAACACCATGACCATTTGATAGATATTAATAGTGGCGAGATTGTAGAGTTCGTAGATGATGAAATAGAAAAATTACAAAAAGAAGTAGCAAAACGTTTAGGTTATAAATTAGTTGATCACAAGTTAGAACTTTACGGTTCAAAAATAAAAAAATAAATTGTTAAAAAAAATCTTTATTAAAACACTGGGCTGTCAAATGAACGAGTACGATAGTAATCGTATTTTAGAGTTAACAAAGAAAATAAATTTTTTTTCTACATCAGATGTAAATGAAGCTGACTGTTACGTCCTTAACACTTGTCATATAAGGGAAAAAGCTACAGAAAAAGTTTACCATCATATTGGGAGAATTAAAAAAAAGTTTAAAGATAAAAAAAAACCAATTGTAATCATAGCAGGTTGTGTAGCTCAGGCTGAGGGAGAAGTTTTATTGAAAAAAGAAAAATATATTGATGCTGTGATTGGTCCACAGTCATATCACGAAATTAACAATATAATTTTAGAAAAAAACAAAGCTAAAAATTTAAAAGTTAATAAAACTGAATTTGACGTGATTAGAAAGTTTGATGAGCTTAATTTAATTAAAAATAGGGAAAATAAAGTTTCTTCCTTTTTAACTATCCAGGAGGGCTGTGATAAATTTTGCAAATTTTGTGTAGTCCCTTATACAAGAGGACCAGAGCATTCTAGATCATTTTCTGAGGTGATTAACGAAGCAGATCAACTTATAGAAAACGGCACAAAAGAGATTATTCTTTTAGGTCAAAATGTTAACGCTTATAATTATAAAGGAAAAAAAATTTCAGATTTAATTTACGAATTAAATAAAAAAACTAAATTAGAAAGAATTAGATATACCACATCTCATCCTAATGATTTTTCTGATGATTTGGTAGAGGCTCATAGAGACTGCAAAAAACTCATGCCAATTTTACATCTTCCCATACAAAGTGGCTCTTCTTATATCTTAAAAAAGATGAACAGAAACCATACTCGAGAGGAATACTTTAAAATTTTAGACAAACTCCTTAAAGTTAATTCTTCAATGAAATTTTCCAGTGATTTTATAATTGCTTACCCAGGAGAAACTCAAGATGATTTTGAAAAAACTATTTCATTAATTAAAAAGGTTAAATTTATAAATTCATATTCTTATATATATAGTGAACGTCCAGGAACTCCTGCGGCTAAATTAAAAAAAATTAATGAAGATGTTGCAAAAGAGAGATTGGTAAAATTTCAAATTATTGCTAATGAAATTAAAAAAAATTATAGACAAGGTTTAGTTAACTCTTTTGTTAAAGTTCTATTTGAAAACAAATCAAAAGATAAAAATAGCTACTTTGGAAGAGACGAATATTTTAACTCAGTTATGGTTAAAAGTAGTTCAAATTTATGTGGGCTAATAAAAAATGTAAAGGTAAAAGATTGGACTCATAATACATTGTATGGAGAATTAAATGATGCTTCTAAACCAAAAGAATTTGCAGCTTAACTATGTCAGAGATAAGTAAATTAGATCAAAATTTAAAAATAAAAAAAATAGACCCAACTACCCTTAACTTACAAATCAATAATAATGAAATGCTCATGACTATAGTTGGAGAATTCAATGAAAATTTAAAAGAACTAGAAAAATTAACGAATACAAATATTTTTTTTAGAGGGAATTCTATTACATGCAAGGGAAAAGAGTCAGATTTAAATGATATTTCTGAGGCAATTAAATTCTTAATTAATAAATATTTTTTAACTCAACTTATTGAAAAAAACGATATAATGATTTCATTAAAAAAAAATATGAAACCAAAAGAGTCCAACGTAAAGTCATTTCAGCAACTTATTAAAACACCTCGTAAATCCGTAATTGCGAGATCTGAAAAACAATCAGATTACATAAAAGCCTTAAAAGAAAATGAGATTGTAGTAGCACTAGGACCAGCTGGAACTGGAAAAAGTTTTTTAGCAGTATCTGTTGCAGTAACTTTACTTATGGAGAAAAAAATAGAAAGAGTAATATTGTCTAGACCGGCAGTAGAGGCTGGAGAAAAATTAGGATTCTTACCTGGAGATATGAAGGAAAAAGTTGATCCGTATTTAAGACCATTATATGACGCTTTATATGAATTATTCGGTGCTGATAAGATAGACAAAAAGATTGAGAGCGGTGAAATCGAAATTGCACCATTAGCTTTCATGAGGGGAAGAACATTAAAAAATTGTTTTGCGATTTTAGATGAGGCTCAAAACGCCACTGAAACACAGATCAAGATGTTTCTCACTCGAATAGGAGAAAATTCAAAATTAGTTGTGAATGGTGATCCTTCGCAAATAGATTTAATTAATAAGTCCCAATCAGGTCTAGTTAAATCAAAAAATATTTTAAAAGATATAAATGAAATTAAAATAATAGAATTTGATCACAATGATGTTGTAAGGCATCCTTTAGTATCGAAAATTATTCGGGCTTATCAAAAAAAAAGCACTGATGATAAAGATTAATGTAATTACTAACCAAATTATTT
>CACLBB010000023.1 GCA_902605035.1 uncultured Pelagibacteraceae bacterium | reverse complement strand
ATGTAAGTCATCAATGCTATCCCCATAAAATTATAACTGGAAGAAAAGATAAAATTAAAACTCTTAGAAAGGGCGGGGGTTTGTCTGGATTTACAAAAAGATCTGAAAGTGAATATGACCCTTTTGGCGCTGCACATAGTTCAACTTCTATTTCTTCAACATTAGGAATGGCAGTGGCTAAAAAATTATCAAATAATAATAACAATGTAGTTGCAGTAATTGGTGATGGTGCAATGAGTGCAGGTATGGCTTACGAAGCGATGAATAATGCAGGTGCATTAAAGTCTAAACTGATAGTAGTCCTTAACGATAATGATATGTCGATCGCAAAACCTGTAGGAGCTATGAGCAAATATCTTGCAAGACTTTTATCAGGAAAACTATATTTTAGTTTTAGAGAAACAGTCAAAATGGTTATTTCAGCATTTTCAAAAAGATTTAGTCAAAAGGCTGGTAAGGCAGAGGACATGTTGAGAGGATTAGTAACAGGTGGAACTTTATTTAGTGAATTAGGGTTTTACTATATTGGTCCAGTTGATGGTCATGATGTTGATAATTTAGTTCAAATATTTGAAAATGTAAAAAATTCAAGCCATCAAGGGCCAATTTTAATTCATGTAAGAACTCAAAAGGGAAAAGGCTATAAACCAGCAGAAGAGTCAGGTGATAAATACCATGGAGTATCGAAATTTAATATAGCTACTGGAGAACAGAGTAAATCTAAGTCGAATGCTCCTGCTTATACAAAAGTGTTCGCCGAAACTTTGATTAAGCATGCCGAACAAGACACAAAGATTATTGGAATTACAGGAGCTATGCCTTCTGGAACAGGTTTAAACTTATTTGAAAAAAGATTTCCAGACAGAACTTTTGATGTTGGAATAGCCGAACAGCATGCTGTAACTTTTGCAGCTGGGTTAGCAACGGAGGGCTATAAGCCATATGCAGCAATTTACTCTACTTTTCTTCAGCGGGCTTATGATCAAGTTGTTCATGATGTAGCTATTCAGTCTCTACCTGTAAGATTCGCAATAGATAGAGCAGGGCTTGTAGGAGCGGATGGTCCAACCCATGCTGGTTCATTCGATATCACCTACTTATCTACATTACCTAATTTTGTCGTTATGGCTGCTAGTGATGAGTCTGAACTAGTAAGAATGATTAACACCTCGGTTCATATAAACGATCGTCCATCAGCATTTAGGTATCCTCGAGGAAATGGAATAGGAGTTGAAATACCTTCAATTAACGATCTTTTAGAAATTGGAAAAGGCAGAATTATTAAGGAAGGTAAAAAAGTTGCAATTTTAAATTTTGGAACCAGATTAGAAGAGTGCAAGAAAGCATCTGAGATATTATCTAAAAATGGAATAGATATTACGATAATCGATGCTAGATTTGCAAAGCCTTTAGATGAAAAATTAATAATGGAAGCTGCAAATAATCATGAAGTTTTAATCTCAATTGAAGAGGGCTCTATAGGTGGATTTGGTTCTCATGTTATGCAATTTTTATCTAATAGAGGAGTATTTGACAAAGGATTAAAATTTAGATCTATGATTTTACCAGATTTGTTTATTGATCAAGACACTCCTGAAAAAATGTACGAAAAAGCAGGTTTAGACAGTTTATCAATTGCCAATAAAATCCGGGAAACTTTAAATTCGAATATAGTTTTAGCTAAGAGTAAAAGTAAAATATCTAATTAACCACACTGAGCTCTATTCATTAATAAGTGATCGAGTAAAACACAACTTATCATTGCTTCTCCAATTGGAACTGCCCTAATTCCTACACAAGGATCATGTCTGCCTTTAACAGAAATTTTTGTATTTTTACCTTTTTTATCTATAGTTTCTCGCTTGGTTAAAATTGAGGAAGTAGGTTTAACAGCGAAAGATGCTATAATATCTTGACCGGATGAAATTCCTCCTAAAATTCCTCCTGCGTGATTAGTTTTAAATTTAATTTTTCCAGAACTTTTTCTAATTTCATCTGAGTTTTCTTCACCACTTAAAAAAGCTGCGTTCATCCCTGACCCAATATTTACTCCTTTAACTGCATTTATACTCATAAGAGCTGCAGCAATATCGGTGTCTAATTTAGAATATATTGGAGCTCCTAATCCTACTGGAATTCCAGAAGCTCTTAATTCTATAATTGCTCCACATGATGATCCTGATTTTCTTACGGCTAAAAGATATTTTTCCCATAGCTTAACCGATTTTTTATCAGGACAGAAAAATGGATTTTTTCTAATTTCCGAGTCTTTCCAATTTTGTTTGTCACATGACATCAACCCTAATTGTGTTACTGCCCCAATAATATTAAATTTATTTCCAATTATTTTTTTAAGAACAATTTTTGCGATTGCACCCGCCGCTACTCGACACGCAGTTTCTCTTGCAGACTGTCTTCCACCTCCTCTAAAATCTCTAATACCGTATTTTTTAAAATATGTATAATCTGCATGCCCTGGTCTAAATTTATTTTTTATTGATTCATAATCTCTAGATTTTTTATCCTCATTATATATGATAATTGAAATAGGAGTTCCTGTAGTTTTTCCCTCAAAAACACCAGATAGGATTATTACTTTATCTGACTCTTTTCTTTGTGTGGTAAACTTTGATTGCCCAGGTCTACGTTTATCCATATCTCTCTGAATATCTTTCTCAGATACTGGTATATTTGGAGGACAACCGTCAATTATACACCCAATAGCAGGCCCGTGAGACTCTCCCCAAGTAGTAAATCTAAAAAATTTTCCAAAAGTATTAAAAGACATAGTTATTTAATGTATAAATTATTTTATAGAATATATGAATCAAAAAAATGGCAAAAATTCACTTGGTTTAGATAATTGTTTTGAGGATTTAGACAATCCTATAGATTTATTCGAAAAATGGTTTTCAGAAGCCAAAAAAAACGAAATTAATGATCCTAATGCCGTAGCTGTGGCAACCGCGGATAAGAAAAATCAACCAAATGTAAGAATGGTTTTACTTAAGGGATTAAGCGACAAAGGTTTTGTTTTTTATACAAATTTTAACAGCAAAAAAGGTGAAGAATTGAAAGAAAATCTAAAAGCTTCTTTATGCTTTCATTGGAAAAGTTTGAGGAGACAAGTCAGAGTATTAGGTAATGTAGAAGAAGTTTCCTCTAAGGAAGCTGATGAATATTATAATTCAAGACCTTATAAAAATAGAATAGGAGCCTGGGCATCATCGCAATCTGAAGTATTGAAAAGTAGAAAAACATTTTTAGATAAAGTGAAAGAATTTGAAAAAAAATATAATAATCAAAAATTAGTTCCTAGACCACCTCATTGGTCTGGCTGGAGAGTTCTTCCAAAAGAAATCGAGTTTTGGTTAGATGGAGATGGAAGAATACATGAAAGGTTGGT
>CACLBB010000022.1 GCA_902605035.1 uncultured Pelagibacteraceae bacterium | reverse complement strand
TATTTCTTTCTCCATCACCTTCACCTTTCATAATTTCAGATTTTTTATTTGCCTCAGCAATTATTACTGTTACATCTTTGTCTGCAGTCGATCTAATTTTTTGTGCTATCTCAGCACCTTGGGCTCTAAACTCCTTAGCTTCTCTTTGTCTTTCTGTTTGCATTCTTGAGTAAATTGCTTCACTGTTTGCTGGGGGCAAATCTGCTCTTTTAATTCTTACGTCAACGATTTGAATTCCAAAATTTTCAGCTTCAGTATTTACATCGTTTTGAATAATTGACATTTGTTTTGCTCTATCTGTAGATAAGAGAGTTGCTAACTCTTGTGTACCTAATACACCCCTAATCCTTGAGTTAATGATTGTTGAAAGTCTTGATCTAGCCACTCTTTCATTTCCTACAGAGATATAAAACTTTAAGGGGTCTACAATCTTAAATCTTGCAATTGCATCAACTATTAATCTTTTTTTGGTCAGCTGCTATGACTTCCTCTGGTGCACTGTCTAAATTAAGAATTCTTTTATCTAAAAAAACTACATTTTGAATAAATGGAATCTTAAAATTTAAACCTGCTTTTGTGACAATTTTTTTGGGATCTCCAAATTGAAGAACTATTGCTTGACTTATTTCTTGAACAATAAATAAAGATTGAAATAAAGCAATCCCAAGAACAACAACCGCTGGTAATAAAAATTTAGTAGCTTTCATTTTAATTTGATCCTGACTTTTTTAATTCTGGTAAAGGTAAATAAGGAACAACGCCAGAACCAGAATTTTTATCTATAATGACTTTATCTATATCTGCTAGAACTTTTTCCATTGTTTCAAGATACATTCTTTCTTGAGTTACTTGTTTTGCATTTTTATATTCATTATAAATTGCTAAAAATCTGCTAGCTTCACCCTCTGCCAAAGCTACCACTTCTTTTTTATAAGCTTCCGCTTGTTGAAGAACTTGTTCTGCTTCACCTCGCGCTCTAGGTATTACATCATTAGCGTAAGCTTCTGCCTCGTTTTTTGATCTTTCTCTATCAGCTCTTGCTGCTTGAACATCTCTAAATGCGTCAATTACCTGTGCTGGCGGATCTGCTTGTTGGGTTTGCACCTGAGTAATTTGGATTCCAGATCCATATTCATCTAATATCTTTTGTGTAATTTCCTGCACTTCAATCTCAATGTTTGATCTTCCCTCCGTTAAAATTGTCTGAATTTCATTTTTTGCAATAACCTCTCTCATTGCAGTTTCCGAAGTTGCTTTAACAGTTTCTATAGGACTTTGAATGTTAAATAAAAACTTTTGTGCATCTTTTATCACCCAAAAAACCGAGTAGTTTATATCTACGATATTTTCATCTCCTGTTAACATTAAACTTTCCTCTGGAACATTGCCTACACCAGATGATCTTCCACTATCACTTGCAGGTCTAAATCCTACATCGACCCTGTTAACTTTTGTAACTTTCGGCGTTAACACACGTTCGAAAGGTAAAGGAAGATGATAATGTAAACCTGGTTGAGTTGTATGAACATATTTTCCAAATCTTAGAACAACACCTTGCTCATCTGGCAAAACTCTATATAAGCCACTTGCAACATACAGAAATAAGATAATCAGCAAGCCAATGATAATTGGTCTAGTTCCACCTGATTTCCCCCCACCAAATTTATTGATAGTTTTTTGAAAATTTTTAATTATATCATCGATATTAGGGGGTTCCCTTCTCGTGCCTGAACCATTGCCGTTACCGGACCCTCCTCCAGGATTTGAACCCCAAGGTGATTGGCTTTTTAAAATTTTATCTTTAAAACTCATGACACTTTATATAGTGACTTTTTACTTAAAAACAAGTTAAGTAAGAGCGTTATTATGACCTTTAATCTAAGAGAATTATGAGCCAAAAACCACCTCCAAAGCAATTTGTTAAAACGCCGATAATTGGAACGAAATTTACTTTACTAATTTCCAGCGCTAAAGGTGGAGTTGGTAAATCTACTATTGCAGTAAATTTAGCTTTTGCATTTCAAAACTTAGGACTTAAAATTGGTTTATTAGACGCAGACGTTTATGGTCCCTCTCTTCCAAAATTAATGAACTTAAAAGAAAAACCCAAAAGTGAAGATGGTAAAGCGATGACTCCAGTTGAAAAATACGGTGCTCAATGTATGTCAATGGGATTGTTAGTTGATGAACAAACTCCAATGATATGGAGAGGGCCAATGGTAATAAGTGCTATCAAAACAATGACACAAAAAGTTTTATGGAAGGACAGAGATGTAATCATAATTGATATGCCTCCAGGGACAGGAGACACACAATTAACATTTGCCCAAGAAGTAAAGGTTGACGGAGCAATAATAGTTTCTACTCCACAAGATTTAGCTTTATTAGATGTTAAAAGAGGTATTCAAATGTTTGATAAAACTGGTGTTAAAATTTTAGGTTTAATAGATAACATGAGCTATTTTAAGGGTGATGATGGAAAAGAATATAAAATTTTTGGTGAAAGTGGAGTAGAAAAAACAGCTAAAGAATTTAATAAAGAATTTTTAGGTCATTTGCCTATACATCAAGATTTAAGAAGCTCAGCCGACAACGGCGATCCTTTGACCCACTCAAACCCAGATCATGAAGTTTCTAAATTATTTAAAATCTTAGCTGAAAAAATTAAACAATCTTTTCAGTAAAATCAAAAGAAGTCATCAATTCATTCCACTCCCTTTTAGAAAGACCAGATTTTTCATAGCTAACTTTTTTTCCTTTAGCCATCTGCTGAATTACTTTTTTTCCTTTAGCAGAAACATGAACAGCTCCTACCCTATAATCTAAAAATGCAGCGTGTGTTATTGGAACCCACTTTTTAACAGTATCAAGCATTGTTTCTGCGTAAACTCTTATCTCGTATTGAGCGTGACTGTCAGCTCTTAAAAATAAAAAATTTAATAAATTTAACAAGTCTGTTTTCCAATACCACTGAGTATATGAGTTCAATGTTAGATTCATTCTTGCGAGTTCTCTAGCCAGGCCCGGTTTGCCTTCATCAATAGTAGAGCCATCGAATCGTTCGTTTAGCATTTTTTCATAATTATCGTAAGTTCTAGTCGCGTCATCTTTTAAAATTTTTAAAACTTCATCTGCTTGTTTTCCAGTAATCAAATCTCCTCTTCCCTGTCTGTTAGATGTTGATTGGGCAGATAGTTGGTCTTTGGAGGGAATATAAAATTCTTTATCTAAAATTGAATATCTTGCTGAGTATTCATTTACATTTGCAGTTCTGTGTCTAATCCATTGACGTGCAATAAATATTGGAAGTTTTACATGGTATTTTATTTCACACATTTCAAAAGGAGTTGAGTGCCAATGTCTCATTAAGTATTTTATCAAGCCTTCGTCAGTTGAAACTTTTTTTGTTCCTTTTCCATAGGAAACTCGAGCAGACTGAACTATAGAAGTATCATCCCCCATATAATCTACAACTCTTACAAAACCATGGTCTAAAACTGGTATGACTTCATAAAGAATTTTCTCTAACTCTGGTGAAGTTACTCTTTTAGTTTGATTTTTTTGTGATTGTTGATCAGCTATTTCTTGCTTTTGTTCTGATGTTAATTTCATTCTGAATAATCTTATTGAATCTTTCTTAGAGAGTTTTATATTAATAGTGTTGGTTTTCCAACTATGACGATAAACGAATTTCGTAATAAACATTACGGACGTGGGGGCAGTACCCACCACCTCCACCAATTACAACTTACGGGGGTGAATTAGGATCGACGAATGTCTAAAGGCTATTCTTTCGTACGAGATGGTTCCGACGTAACGGGCCAATTTATAAATGCTAACGAAAGTTACGCACTTGCTGCTTAATTAACTTTGTTAATTAAGTTACGGGGTTTGGGGCACCTGGCAACAGAACGCCCCTACTTTAATTTAGAATTGTTGTATATCAACAAATCTTAACTAAATT
>CACLBB010000021.1 GCA_902605035.1 uncultured Pelagibacteraceae bacterium | reverse complement strand
AACTTAGAACATTTAAGAAAACAAATTAAAATTGATATAAAGCAAGCTAGAAAATAATGTCTAAAGAAACTCTCCAACTTCCAAAAACAGCTTTTTCAATGAAAGCAAGTTTACCTGCTAAAGAACCAGAAATTTTAAAGAAATGGGAAAAAGATAAGATTTTCGATAAATTAAGAAAAAAATCAAAAGGAAAAGAAAAGTTTGTTCTTCATGACGGCCCCCCTTATGCGAATGGCCATATACATATGGGGACTGCCCTTAACAAAATTTTAAAGGATATGATTACTCGTTTTCATCAAATGAATGGAAAAGATTCTGTCTATGTGCCAGGCTGGGATTGTCATGGTCTTCCAATTGAATGGAAAATTGAGGAACAATATAAAAGAAAGAAAAAAAATAAAGACGAAGTTCCAATTAAAGATTTCAGGCAAGAGTGCAGAGAATTTGCGAAAAGCTGGATTGATGTTCACATTAAAGAATTTAAAAGATTAGGCGTTGTAGGAGATTTTGAGAATTATTATTCTACTATGAGTTACGAAGCTGAAGCGCAAATAGTAAGAGAATTAGGTAAATTTCTTTTAGATGGAAGCTTATATCAGGGTTTCAAACCAGTTCTTTGGTCAACTGTTGAAAAAACAGCCTTGGCAGATGCAGAGGTAGAGTATAAGGATCACACATCTAATACTATTTATGTTGCTTTCCAAGTTAAAGACACTGACAAAGAATATTTAAAAGATACAAGTGTTATAATTTGGACAACAACTCCTTGGACTATACCAGCTAATAAAGCCTTGGCTTATAACAACAATATTGACTATTCAGTATTAGAAATTGAAAGTCTTGAATATTTTAAAGAAAAGAGAATTGTTGTAGCAAAAAATTTGGTCAAAGAAATTACGAAAGCTTGTGATATAAAAACCTATAAAGAAATAAAAACTTTTAAAGGCTCAGAATTTAAAAAAACTATCTGCAGTCATCCATTAGCCAATATGAATTTTGATTATAATGTTCCAATGCTGGATGCTCAGTTTGTGAATCTTGAGCAAGGAACAGGGATTGTACACTGCGCTCCTAGCCATGGTCCAGATGATTTCAATTTATGTTTAAAAAACAACATTCCTTCTCTATACACTGTAGACAATGGAGGTCTATATACTAAGGAGATACCATATTTTGAAAATATTCATATTTTTAAAGCTGATCCTATAGTCATAGAAAAATTAAAAGAACAAAATAGATTATTAAAGAATGATAAGCTTAGTCATAGCTATCCGCATTCGTGGAGGTCTAAGGCTCCATTAATTTATAGGGCAACACCTCAATGGTTTATCTCAATGCAGAAAAATGATCTTAGGAAAAAGGCTATTAAATCAATAAACGAAACAGTTTTTTATCCTAAAAAAGGAAAAGAAAGGCTTTTATCAATGATAGAAGGTAGACCAGATTGGTGTGTATCCAGACAAAGAGTATGGGGGGTTCCGTTGCCTATTTTTATAAATAAAAAAACAAAAGAACCATTAAGAGATCAAAAAGTAATCGATAAAATAGCATCTATTTACGAAAAACAAGGATCTGATTGCTGGTTTACAGATGATCCAAAAGTATTTTTGGGTGACGATTATGACCCAAAAGACTACGAAAAACTTAATGATATTGTAGAGGTATGGTTTGATAGCGGCTCAACACATAGTTTTGTATTAGAAAAAAGAAAAGATTTGAAATGGCCTGCTGATATGTATCTTGAAGGATCTGACCAACATAGAGGGTGGTTTCATTCTTCTTTGTTAGAGTCTTGTGGAACACGAGGCAAAGCTCCATTTGAAAGTATTCTTTCTCACGGTTTCGTAGTTGATGGCAAAGGTATGAAGATGTCTAAGTCAATGGGTAATGTTATTTCACCAGAAGATATCTTGAAAAATTACGGAGCAGATATTCTTAGAGTTTGGGCTTCCTCTTCTGATTATTCTGAAGATTTAAGAATAGATAAGAATATTTTAATTCAACATGCAGAGTCTTACAGAAAAATAAGGAATACTTTTAGATTTATTCTCGGAAATCTAAAGGATAAGTTTGAAAAACAAAATTTTGAAAAAATAAAAGTTAATGAATTTGATGAGTTAGAACAGTATATTCTTAACAAATTAAATATGATCAGTAAATCTGTAGATGATAATTTAAAAAATTATAATTTTCATAAGCTATATAAAGAGCTATTAAATTTTTGCGCGCTAGATCTATCCTCTTTCTATTTTGATATAAGAAAAGATGTTCTTTATTGCGATAGTTTAAATTCAAAAAAAAGAAAGAATTGTGTGATTACTTTAAATATAATATTAGAAAGTTTATTAAAATGGTTTGCGCCTATTTTAGTTTTTACTACAGAAGAGGTATATAGTTTAATAAACAAAAGTGATGAAAGCATTCATGAGAATATCTTTGCTAGAATACCGAAAAACTGGAATAATCCTGAATTAAATGAAAAATGGTCAAATTTATTTAAGATTAAACAAGAAGCAAATATTGCCATAGAAGAAAAGAGAATCAGTAAGGAGATTGGCTCAAGTTTAGAGGCAGAGATTAAAATTTCTTTAAATAAAGAAAAATTTAAATTACTTAAAGATATAGATCTAGCAGAGTATTTTATTGTTTCGCGAGCAGAAACTAATTTAGCTAATGAAAGTGAAGTTAAAATTAAAGTTAGTAAAGCTACAGGAAAAAAATGCGAGAGGTGTTGGAAAATTTTGGAAAAAAAATGTGGCCGTGAAAATTGTGCAATAAAATAGGAAAACAATATTCTGATTTATCTTAAAGACATAAAAAATAAGATTTTTAAAAAAGAAAACCTCTATTTTTTGTTTATAATCTTCCTCATTTTCTTTTTAGATAGATACTCAAAAATTAAAATAATTAACAACTTCAGTGAAAATGCTTTATATATAAATGATTTCGTAAATTTTAATCTCATATGGAATACTGGAATTGGATTTGGTTTTTTAAGTACTAACTCTAACTTAATTTACAATTCAATAACCGGTGTAATATTTATTGTGATAGTATTTTTAATTTATCTCATTTTGAAATCTAAAACGATAGATAAAATATTATTTTCCTTAATTTTAGGGGGGGCATTAGGAAATGCGTACGATAGACTTACTTATTTTGCTGTGCCAGATTTTATCGATATACATTATAAAAATTTTCACTGGTTTACTTTCAACATTGCAGATGTTTTTATTACAATTGGAATTGTGATACTATTAACTAAAGATTTAATATTTAAAAATGAACAAGCTTAAAAACACAATCATTTTCTTATTGTTACTATTATTTTTATATTCCTGTGGAGGAGTTTCAGACGTGGGTAAAGTACTTAGAAATGAAAAGACCCGAACTACAGACGAATTCTTGGTAAAAAAAAGAGAACCATTGTCATTGCCTCCTGAATATAACACCCTGCCTGAACCAAATTCTAAAATAGAGAACAAAACGGAGAATAGTATTGATAAGATATTTAAAATACCGAAAGACAAAAATGATTCAAAGGGAAACATATCCTCGGTTGAGCAGTCTATAATTAATGAAATTCGAAAGTGAAAAGTAATTTAATCTACAAAAATTCAATACATAAAAAGAATTTAAATTTAAAGCTTAAAGGCAAATTAAAAAAAGAATATTTAAAAATATTTGAGAAATTAAAAATTAATTTAAATATTCCTAATAATTCGTTTTACTCACTAAGTAAAAAATTTAAATTAAATTTTAATTTCAGCGATCTTCGAAGATTTAAAAAATTTAAAACAATAGCTATTATTGGAATGGGAGGGTCAATATTAGGAACTGAAGCAATATATAATTTTTTCCAAGATAAAATTAAAAAAGAATTTATTTTTTTTGATGATATTAATGAAATTAAAATTAAAAATTTCCAAAAAAAATATAAACAAGATCAGGTACTATTTTTTGTTATTTCAAAATCTGGAAATACACTTGAGACACTATCAAATTTTTTTTCTTTAAAAATATTGAAAAAAAAATCTAAGAATATAATTTTGATTTCAGAAAAAGGGAGCAATCCGATTTTTTTATTATCAAATAAAATGAAATTATTTCATGTTGAAAGTAAAAAATTTATCGGGGGTAGATATTCAGTTTTGTCAGAAGTGGGTCTTTTACCCGCTTACATAATGGGATTAAATATATCAAATTTAAGAAAAAATTTGTTAATACATTTTAAAAAAAAGAATAGAAATTTTTTAAAAGAAAGTTCTACTTTATTAGCTACTTTAATTGATAAAAAAAAATTTAATGATCTTATTTTAATTAATTATGTTCCAGAACTTGAAAAGTTTCTTTATTGGTATCAACAATTATTTGCTGAAAGTCTTGGAAAGAATAAAAAAGGATTTTTACCTTTGGTTTCCAACACGCCTAAAGATCATCAT
>CACLBB010000020.1 GCA_902605035.1 uncultured Pelagibacteraceae bacterium | reverse complement strand
TGGAATTCTAATAATTTTGATGAATTAAAAGAATCAATAAAAAACTCAGATGTTGTAATTAACTTAATTGGAATTCTTTATGAGAATAGAAAACAAAAATTTATGAAAATTCATAGAGATATACCAGAAGCAGTTGCAAAAATATGTGCTCAGTCTGATGTAAAAAAGTTCATTCAAGTGAGTGCAATAGGAGCTAATGAAAATTCAAAATCATTATATCAAAGATCTAAATTTCAAGGGGAACTCAAAGCACTTACAAATTTTAAGAACACAGTAATAGTAAGACCAAGCGTTGTGTGCGGAACAGAGGATAATTTTACAAACTTGTTTTCTAAGTTAAGTATTTTACCTGTCATACCCGTAGTTGGAATAAACTATAAATTTCAACCTATATTAGTTACAGATGTTGCCGATGCCATTGTTAAGACTATTGAAGCAAAAGATAATCATGGAAAAATTTATGAAATAGGTGGGCCAAAGATAATTAGTTTTGGAGATATGGTTAAATCAATTACGAAAACATTAAACAAGAGAAGATTTGTTGTAGAAATGCCGATGCCAATTGCAAAAATTCAAAGCAGTGTTATGAGTTTACTTCCAATTCCTCCAATATTAACTAGAGATCAATGTGAGATTTTATCTGAAGCAGATAATGTTGTTTCAAATAATCATCTAACATTACAAGACCTAAACGTAAAACCCTCTGATGTTGAGGAAGCTATGAAAAAATGGTTATGGAGATTTAGAGATGGTGGACAGTTTGCAAAAGCACAATGAAAAGTATTAGTTTATTTATGGGGTATATTTATTTAGTGCTTGCAATAATTACTGGTATAGCATCAAATGGATTTTTAAAAACTACAGAGGGATTTACTAAATTAAGTCCAACTATATTCTGCGTAACGAGTATTGTAATTTGTTTATATTGTATATCCAAAGCAATGACAGTAATACCAGTTGGATTTACTTATGCCACATATGGGGCTCTCACAATTACAGCAGTTACTTTGTTTGGAATTCTAAAATATAATCAAACTCCAAACATCTCTGGAATTGTTGGGCTTATTCTAATTATTGCAGGTGTCTTGCTTTTAAATGTTTTTGGTAAAGTAAAATAAAACCCTAGGTAGAAATTTATTTTACTTTAGCGACTCCTCATTATTTATATTTTATGTTAGCTTTTTTCTTTAAAAGAAAAACGGGGGACTAATAATGAAACATTTAAAAGCAATAATTGCCTCTATCGCACTATTTGCAATGTTTGCAGGTACAGCGGTTCAGGCTAAGGTAGAAATACAATGGTGGCATGCGTTTGGTGGAAGACTTGGAGAATTACTAGATGAACAAGTAAACAAGTTTAATGCAAGTCAAAACAAATACACTGTAGTTCATACTAGAAAAGGAAACTATTCTGAAACTCTTAACGCAGGAATAGCTGCATTCAGAGCTGGACAACACCCAAATATTCTAATGGTATTCGAAGTCGGTACTGCTAGTTTGATGGCAGCAAAAGGAGCTTATGTTCCTATGTACCAACTTATGAAAGATGCTGGTCAGAAATTTAATCCAAATGGATTCGTTTCAGCGGTAAGTGGTTACTACACTACTACAGATGGCAAAATGTTATCAATGCCATATAACTCATCAACGCCTGTTCTTTGGGTAAATAAAGATCTGATGAAAAAAGCAGGGTTAGATCCAGAAATGGACCTAAGTACTTGGAAGAGAGTTGGAAATGCACTTGATGCAGCAAAAGCAAAAGGTATTGATATGCCTTTCTGCACTTGTTGGCACTCATGGGTACATTTAGAAAACTTTTCAGCGTATCACAATATACCATTCGCAACTAAAGCTAACGGATTTGCTGGTTTAGATACTGAGTTGTCTTTTAATAGCCCAGTACACATCAAGCACATTCAAACTTTAGGTAAATGGGCGCAAGAAGGTAAATTTAAATACATGGGTAGAAGAAATGAAGCTGGTAAAAATTTTAGAGCCGGTGAATGTATGTTAATGACAGAGTCTTCTGCTGGTTATGCTGGTATCAAAAAAGAAGCAAAATTCGAATTTGGTATTAGACACTTACCTTACTATGGAGCAACTGAAGCACCTCAAAACACAATCATTGGTGGTTCTTCTCTATGGGCATTATCTGGAAAATCTAAAGAAGAGAATAAAGCAACAGCTGCATTCTTAGCTTTCTTATCTAAAACTGATATTCAAGCTAAGTGGCACCAAGATACTGGTTACTTAGGTGTAACAACTGCTGCTGCTAAAAAAACTAAAAGTTCAGGTTTCTACAAAGCAAACCCTGGAACTGATTTAGCTGGAATACAGATGATGAGAAATAAAGTTACTCAAAACTCTAAAGGCTTACGTCTTGGATCTTTTGATCAGATAAGAGGTATTATCGATGAAGAGATGGAAGGAGTTTACAACGGTACTAAAACTGCTCAAGTAGCTTTAGACAGCGCTGTAAAAAGAGGTAACGTTCTTTTAAGAAGATTTGAAAGAGCAAATAAATAAATCAATTTAATTTACTAGGGGCGAAAGCCCCTAGTAACATTCTTAAGATCAAATGGAAAAAAGAGTTTTTTTTAAAGGCTGGTGGTTACCAGCACTATTAGTTGCACCTCAACTACTGATTTCTTTTGTTTTCTTTTTTTATCCTTCAGGCCAAGCCATTTGGAATTCTTTATTTTTACCGGATCCTTTCGGTTTGAAAACAGAATTTGTTGGTTTAGATAATTTTAGATTTTTATTATCTGATCCTTATTATTTAGCAAGTTTTAAAACTACAGTAATTTTTTCAACAGCAGTATCAGTTTCATCAATGGCTTTAGGTTTGTACTTAGCCGCATTAGCCGATCGATTAATTAAAGGCGCAGGAGTTTATCAAACATTACTAATTTGGCCTTACGCTATAGCGCCAGCAATCGCAGGAGTTTTATGGTTATTTATGTTCAATGGAAACATTGGTTTAGCCTCTTATTATCTTAAAGCTTTAGGTTATGAATGGAACCATACCTTAAAAGGTGATCAAGCAATGTTTCTTGTTATTTTAGCCTCATCATGGGGAAGAATAAGCTATAACTTTTTATTTTTTTTAGCAGGACTTCAGGCTATTCCAAAATCGATTATTGAGGCGGCTGCAATAGATGGAGCTAGTTTTTGGAAAAGATTTGGTACAATTGTAATACCTCTACTTTCACCCATCACATTCTTTTTATTAGTAGTGAATGTTGTTTATGCTTTCTTTGATACTTTTGGAGTAATACATACAATCACTTCAGGCGGACCTGAACAGTCGACTACTATACTGGTATATAAAGTATTCTCTGATGGGTTTGTGAGCCAAGATCTTGGATCAAGTGCAGCTCAGTCCGTAATCCTACTTGTTTTAGTCGGAATTTTAACCGTCATTCAATTTAAGTATATAGAGAGAAAGGTTCATTATTAATGGTTGAGAAAAAAAAATCAGGATACTGGTTAACTCACCTTGGTTTAATTCTTGGGGTATTATTCATATTTTTTCCAGTGTGGCTTACTTTTGTTGCATCCACGGTAACACAAGATGCAATTATTTATCCTCCATTACCAATGTTACCAGGAACAGAATTCTTTGAAAATTATGCTAACGCGTTATTTAGAGGATCACCCGAGGGTTACGGTGCAAAAGTGCCTGTTATAAAAATGATGATGAATTCAGCAATCATGGCAATCGGTATTACAGTTGGAAAAATTATTATCTCATTATTATCAGCTTTTGCTTTTGTTTATTTTAGATTTCCATTCAGAAATTTATGTTTTTGGTTAATCTTTATTACTCTAATGCTACCAGTAGAAGTAAGAATAGTGCCGACTTACGAAGTTGTTGCAAATTTAAATTTATTAAACTCTTACACAGGTTTGATCTTCCCATTAATTGCTTCAGCGACGGCTACTTTTTTATTTAGACAATTTTTTATGACCATACCTGATGAAATGGTTGAAGCTGCCAGAATGGATGGATGTAGTCCAATGCGTTTCTTTTTTGATATATTAGTTCCAATTAGTAAAACTAATATTGCAGCGTTATTTGTTATTTTATTTATTTTTGGTTGGAACCAATATTTGTGGCCGTTATTAATGACGACTGATCCTGACATGAGAACTATTGTAATGGCGATAGACTCAATGATACCGACAGGCGATGATTATGCACACTGGCCAACGGTTATGGCAACAGCAATGTTAGCTATGGTGCCACCAGTAATAGTAGTAATAAGTATGCAAAAGTTTTTTGTTAAAGGGTTATTAGAAAGCGATAAATAATGTCTCACATTAGTTTACAAAATCTAAAGAAATCTTTTGGGAAAACGCAGGTTATTCATGACCTAAGTATCGATGTTAAAGACGGTGAACTAATCGTAATAGTTGGACCATCTGGATGTGGAAAATCAACTCTATTAAGAATGGTTGCAGGCCTAGAAGATGCTAATGAAGGAAATATTTTAATTGATAATAAAAAAGTAAACGAGCTTGAACCTATGGAGCGAAATATTGCAATGGTATTTCAAAATTACGCT
>CACLBB010000019.1 GCA_902605035.1 uncultured Pelagibacteraceae bacterium | reverse complement strand
ATTCCTAGAAACCACATTGTAGAAAAAATTTTGAGTGACGCAGAAGAAAAAAATGACCTGGATGGTTTGAATGAGTTTTTTAAAGTCATGAAAAACCCTTACAAAACATTTTCAACGATTTCTAAATTTCAATCCACATCTAACACGAAAAAAGAAAATTACGTAACTTATTGTGGCACTTAAACTCAAAACAATCTAAAAAAAAAGTTATTTTTTAGTCTTTTCAAAAACGAGTCTTTATCTGAAAAACTTGGTTCATTTTTACTAGGCCTACTTTTCCAAACAGCATGAAAATATTTTCTTTTTTTTAAAGTAAATGGGAGAATTGATTTCTCCCTAACATAATAATAGAGAGCAATAGATTTTCTACTTTCGTTTTTTGGACAATTAACCGGATCAGGAAAACCGTGATTTGAGTCAAAATCTGTTCTGAAAACAACAACGTTATTTAATGAGGGAGTAGCAGAAAATTTTTTATTATTTACATTTTGATCCCATAGTTCAATTGAACCATTCCATTCTTCTTTCCAATTAGAGTTTAAATATAACAGTAAATTAAGCACACGTTTTTGTTTAGATTTTCTTTTATATATGAAATCACTGTGTACCTTTAAAAAACCACCTGTGAATGATTGATGCATACCGCCACCTGTCAAAGACCAATCAGGCTCTAAGTTTGATAGATTGAATTTTTCTTCTAAAATTTGTAGAAATTTTTTACTATATAAAAATTCTATTATTTTTTTGATTGTTCCAGGCATTTTTTCGAATTTATTGAAAACAAGTTTTGTTTTCTGATATCTTTCATTGCCAGCATCTTGAAGTTCACTGAATTTAATAAATTCTTCCTCGGCTTTTTTTACTGATTCTAAGGGTAAAAAATTATCTACGAAAAAATATGGAAATGGATCTTCCTTTACTGAAATTCTATTTTTAATATTATTTAATATTTTATCATTTTGTTCCATTAAAACATAATACTAAATAAGTCTGAAAAATAAAATGAAAATTATTTAATAAGCTTAATCTATTACTGCATAAGCAGTTGGAGAGTTTGCCCAGCTAAAGGACTTTAATTTAATCTTTTTATTTTTGAAAAATTGATCAACAGCATCAGACTCGCCATGGCCTTGTAAAGCATACTCATCAAAAACAATTACCCCGCCCTTAGCCATTTTTTTGTATAAATTGTTTAAAATTTCTAAGGTACCATCATAATTATCAACATCTAAATAAAGTAAAGCAATTCTAGACCCAAAATTTTCCTTTGCATATTTCTTAGTGGTTTTTTTAACATCTCCAGCATAAAGTTTTAAATTTTTGAAATCCCATTCTTTACACTTTTTCATCAGTTCTTTTTTAGTAATTGCTCCAGTCTTATGCCATCTAATAATTTTTTGATCTGCTTTAAACTTTGATTTTGTTTTAGATTTTTTGCCAAAGAAATCAAAGCCTACTACTTTAAAACTATTATTTGGTTTAAATAATTTAAGTAACTTAACCCAAATGAATATTCCTGAACCTTTAAATACTCCACATTCACAAATGTCTCCCGGAACATTAATTACCTTTTTAAAAAGTTCGTATTTTGACAAAATTTTCTGCAATCGATCTACATTTGTGTCCTTTAAAAACATATCGTAAATCTTATTTTGGTCTAGTTTCATATATAGTTGCGGATTTCAGTTTTTTTTATTATGTTAAGCTAATTTATTTTTATTAATATATATATACCGATTTTAGAAAAATATGAAAGATTATCACAAAGTTCAAAAAGATAGAATTAAGTATCACGCGCAGCCTAATAAAAATACAGTTCATAGATCATCTTTAATCGCTCCTGAACTCCCGAATGCAAATACTTGGATAGGATTTGTTAATCATTTTTTGATAAAGAGAAATTATAAGTCTGTTGCTATGAAAATAAGTGCAATAGGAAGTAACGGGGATTTACTAGATACATCTACTTTAGAGATAAATGAACCAATAGCTTATTCGATAAACTTGAGTGATATTTTTAGAAATATAAAAGCTAAAAATTATTTAATAGAGTTTTTTTCTGAAAAAAATTTGTTTATTCCTTTTCCAGCAGTGATAATTAGTCATCAAGGAAAAGATTTTTGCAATGTAGTTCACTCTTACAATCGAGTTGTTAATGACATTTTTGAGGATGACCAGATAAACAAAACACAAGTTTCTGAAGCTTCATTTGACGTTAATATTAATTCTAAGTACGACACATTTTTTAATTTATCTTCAGGAATATCATCAATAGATAATAAATTTTTAAGAATGAGCTATGAAAAAAATAAAAAAAGATTAACAAAAAATATTAAAATTAATGTTCCGAGACTTTCATACAAATCTTTTTATCTATCTAAAATTTTCAAAAAGAATCTTGACGGGGGTACAGTAAGAATAAAACAACCAAAACAAAGTTTGTTTTTTGGAAGATTGTTTGCAGGTAAAATTAATAAAAAAACTAAAGCTTTTAGCGCAAATCACTCTTACTACGATGTGTCAAAAAACAAAGAATATTTTTCTTCCTCACAGAGCTACAGAACTTATCCTTTTCTTGCAAATTCAGTTAATAAAATAGTCATGTATCCAATTTTTAGTCCTAGTAAATTAAACGTTCAACTAAAAGTTTTTGACAAAAATCAAACATATCTTTCACCAAAAATAAAATTTTCATCAAAGTCAAAAACACCTTTAAGTTTAAACGTTAATGATTTTTTAAATTCTAAAAAATTGAAAAATATAAGTGCTTTTACTTTAATAGCTCAAAGCTTAAGCAAAAAAATACCTACAAGATTGAGCCATCAATTAATTTACGGTCAGAAGTCAAATGTAAATCCTTTAAATTGTTCTATAAATGTATCTTTGTACAATGAAAAAATGTTTGTACCAAAAAAGAAAACTGGTTTTGCGTGGGGTCAGTTTATTAATCATAAAAATTATAATAGTAAAATTGGGTTTTGTTTTGCATCTCCAGAAAAAAATTCTGATAAACTTTATATAGACTTTTATAATTCTAATGGACTATTTAAATCTATAGAAAAAAAGTTAAACCCAAAAGAGTCATTAATACTTAATGCAGAACAAATAATGAAAAATTCAAATAAAATAGAATTTTGTTGGTATGTTGCAAAATGCTCTAGACCAGATCTCACTGCTTATTCTGTTCATGAGAACATCGTGTCAGGAAATTTTTCAGGCGAGCATAATTTTTAAAAAATATATTTATCTCCTAAATAAAGTAACAATCCTACAGAAATACCAACAAGTATCCAAAAATAATTTTCTTTCATAAAATTAGGTTAAAAATTTTTTTAAATTTGGTTTGAAATAGCTAGGACCTTTCATAACTTTACCATTTTCATTAAAAATTGGTTTTCCATTACTATCTAATTTACTCATATTAGAATTCTGAACTTCTTGAAAGCATTTATCTAAATCTATTCCAAATGAGTGACCGGCACCATAAGTGACATATAAGATATCAGTTAGAGCATCTGCAACTTCTATTATATTTTTGGTTTCTATTGCTAACTTCAATTCAGATAATTCTTCTTCTATTAATGCATATCTAAGTTTAATTACATTGTCTTTAGGAAAAGAGGGCGAATTTTTTACCTCTTGACCAAAGGTTTCCATAAACTTTTTAACTTTTTCAAAATTACTCATTTTAACTCCGATTCTAATTTGTCTATATTAAAATAGAGTGTATTATAGGAAGAATCATATATGAAATATAGAACTGAATTTGATAGTATTGGAAAAATTAAAGTCCCTGGTGATAAGTATTGGGGAGCATCTACTGAAAGATCAAATAAATATTTTAATATAGGTGATTTTCTTGTTAGACCCATAGTTATTCACTCTATTGCAATAATAAAAAAAGCAGCTGCAATTGTTAATTCAAAAAATAAAGATTTGGACCCAAAATTAGGCAAGTATATCATTAAAGCATCTGATGAAGTAATTAAAGGAAAGCACAATGAACATTTTCCTTTAAAAGTCTGGCAAACTGGGTCAGGTACTCAAACGAACATGAACGTTAATGAAGTAATTGCTAATAGAGCAATTGAATTAATGGGTGGAAATATGGGGTCAAAAAAACCTGTTCATCCTAATGATCATGTAAACAAATCACAATCCACAAATGATGTTTTTCCAACAGCAATGCACATTGCAATAGCGATTAAGGCAAAAGAAAAACTTTTACCTTCTTTAAAATTGCTAGATAAAGAGTTATTAAAAAAAACAAAAGAATTTAAAGATATTATCAAAGTTGGTAGAACACATCTGCAAGATGCTACACCTATATCTTTGGGACAAGAGTTTTCAGGTTATCGTTATCAATTAAAAAAATGTATTGATAGAATAGAAAATGCACTAAAAGAAATCTACTACTTAGCTCAAGGCGGCACAGCAGTAGGTACTGGTTTAAATACAAGGAAAAACTTTGACAAAAAAATTATCAAAGAAATAAGTAAAATTACAAGATTACCTTTTAAGCCTTCACCAAACAAATTTGCAGCTTTAGCAGCGCACGATGAGATTGTAAATTTTTCTGGAACCCTAAATACTACTGCGGTTTGTTTAATGAAGATTGCTAATGATATAAGATTTTTAGGTTCAGGTCCTAGAGCTGGCTATGGAGAGCTGATATTACCAGCCAATGAACCTGGCTCATCCATTATGCCTGGTAAAGTTAATCCAACTCAATCAGAAGCTGTCAC
>CACLBB010000018.1 GCA_902605035.1 uncultured Pelagibacteraceae bacterium | reverse complement strand
AAATTTCCAAGAGTAAAAAATTCTCTCTTATTATTTGCTATTTCACTAACTGCCCTAGTAATTTTTCTTGAAACAAAAGTTTCTCCTCTTCTAGGACCTTCATGATTAAACAAAATCCCGTTTACAGCAAATATACCATAAGCTTCCCTATAGTTTACCGTTGTCCAATAGGCATATAATTTAGAGATGGCATAAGGACTTCTAGGTCTAAAGGGTGTTTTTCACTTTGAGGGATATCAGTATTACCAAATATTTCAGATGTGGAGGCTTGGTAAAATCTTGTTTTTTTTTGCAACTTTAAAATTCTTATAGCCTCTAATATCCTTAACGCACCAAGCGCATCTGCGTTTGCTGAATACTCAGGAATTTCAAAACTTGTATGCACATGTGACTGGGCTCCAAGATTGTAAATTTCATCAGGCTTAGTGGACTGAATAATTCTTAAAATATTACTTGAATCAGTTAAATCCCCATAAAAAGGAACAAAATTTTTCGATTGAGACATATCATTATAAATATGATCTATTCTTTTAGTATTAAAACTAGATGATCTTCTTTTAACACCTATAATTTTATAACCCTTTTTAATTAATAGATCTGTTAGATAAGAACCATCTTGGCCAGTAACGCCTGTAATTAAGGCAACTTTTCTTTTCATATTTTATCTATCATTAATAATTTTTTTGTTAAAAATTTGACTAAGTTAGTATCAATTTTTTTTGTTTGCAGTCCAATAAAAAAGCCTCTTTTTTCAATCTCATCAGCATTTTTAAAAGTTTCCTTTTTCGCATTTAATCTATAAAGCTTTGAGGCAGGCTGATTTAAGAAATTTCCGCTTATTATAGGTCTTGTCTCAATTCCATTTTTGTTTAGATAACTTAAATATTTTTTCTTTTTGTTCAAATATTTTTTATTTATCAAAATAGGCAATCCAAACCAACTAGGTTTGACTTTTTCTGATGAAATTAAAAACTCAATTTGATCATTCCAATTTTGTGAGCTTTTAATACTATTAACAATTTTTTTTCTATTACTGGATCTGATTTGTATCATCTTATTTAGCCTTTTAAATTGATTTAAGCCTATAGCTGCTGTTATATCCATTGGCCTGAGGTTAAATCCTGAATTTATAAAATTAAAACTATTTTTTTTGCTATTATTTAATCCTCTATCCCAACCATGAGATCGCAAACTATGTATAATCTTGTAATCATTATAATCATTACAAACTATCATTCCTCCTTCACCAGCCGAAATTTGATGAGAAACATAAAAAGAAAATGTTCCAAAACGTCCAAAACTCCCTAAAAATTTAGATCCAAACTTTGATCCAAGTGACTCACATGTATCTTCAATTAATATTAGTTTTTTTTGCTTGATGATTTTTTTAAGTTCATTCATATTAGTTGAATTACCTAGCACATGAACCGTTAATATTGCCTTTGTTTTTTTTGTAATTTTTTTTTTCAAATCATTTAAATTTATATTGAATGTCTTTAAATCAACATCTACAAAAACTGGTTTCAATCCAGCTTGAACTATTGGCCACAAAGATGTTGACCAACAAATTGATGGTATTATACACTCATCTTTGAAATTAATTCTTTTTTTTGCTTTAGGATTTATTAAAGCAAAAAATGCCAATAAATTTGCAGATGATCCTGAATTTACCATTAATGCATATTTTACCCCTAAATATTTTGCAAATTTTTTTTCAAATTGTTTTGTAATTTTATTCATAGTTATAAATTTACCCTTAGATAAAATTCTACGTCCTGAACTAAGGTCACTTTTTGAGAAAGGATATTCGACTAGAGGATATTTCATTAATTTTTTCTCTTTTTTAAAATTTCAAGATCGTTTTCAACCATGTCGACTATTAAAGAATTAAAATTATATTTTCTTCTCCATCCAAGTTTTTTTTGTATTTTCGTTGGGTTAGCCAATCTTGCTTTGCTATCTTTCTTTCTAATCAATTTTTTATCAATAATTACATATTTTTTATAGTCTAACTTTACATGCTTAAAAGCCTTTTTAACAAAAGTTTCCACACTATTCATTTGACCAGAACCAATAATATAATCTGATCCTTTTTTTTGTTGATTTATAAGCCACATAGCATGTACGTAATCCTTGGCATGACCCCAATCTCTTTTAGATTTGATATTTCCTAAAAGAAGATTTTTTTGTAGTCCAAGTTTAATTTTTGCTACAGATTTTGATATTTTTCTTAAAACAAAATTTTCGTCTTTTCGAGGTGACTCGTGATTAAATAGAATACCGGTAGAAGCATTAAAATTGAAAGTTTCTCTATAATTTTTAATTAGAAAATGGCTTGCAACTTTTGCAATACCATAGGCAGATTTTGGATTAAAATTTGTAGTTTCATCAATTTTTTTTACCATATCTTTGCTGTACATTTCTGATGAACCAGCAAAAAAAAACTTAGCTTTTTTATTTGCTTTAAAAACAGAAGAAATTATTTTATGAGTAAAATTTAAATTTACATCAAAAGTATAAAATTCATTATTAAAGGAATGGCCGTCATAGGCTTGTGCAGCTAAATGATAGAACTCATTTGGTTTAATCTTTTTTATTAACTTGCTAATTGAATTTAAATTTGAAATATCGACTTTATGTAATTTTAATTTTTTAATAATCTTATGGATTCTCCATAAATTCTTTTTATTGTTAATTTTTTTTCTTATAAAACCATGAACGATATATTTTTTTTTTAGCAATAGTTCAGCTAAATAAGAACCATCCTGGCCAGTGATTCCCGTAATTATAGCAATTTTTGACATACTTGTTTATATCTTATAGAGATTTAATATCATAACATTAAAAAAATGCAGACCAAGAATGAAAATATTTCTTACTTAAAAAAATGTAAGATTTGTGGAAATATTAATCTTAAAAACGTACTTTTTATTAACGAACAATATATTTCAGCTACTTTTGTAAAATCAAACCATAATAATGAATTAACTAAAATAAAAACTCCTTTAACACTTGTTTTATGTTCTGAAAATGAAAAAAAAGATAATTGCGGTTTGTTACAGCTTTTAGAAATCACCGAGGCAGATCTTTTATATAAAGAATACTTTTACAGATCCGCAACAAGCGACACAATGAGAAATGATTTAAAAGATGTAGTTAACAGTGTAAGAAAAATTGTTGATCTTAAAACTAATGATATTGTCGTAGATATAGGTTCAAATGATTGTACCCTACTTAATTTTTATCCAAATAATCTACAATTAGTTGGTTTCGAACCGGCTCAAAATATTAAGTTTATTGATGACAATAAGAAGATAAAAATTTTTCCAACATACTTCAATTCTAAAGATTTTGATAATGATTTTAAGAGTAAAGCAAAAATAATTACCTCTTGTGCAATGTTTTATGATTTAGCAGATCCAAAAAAATTTGTGAAAGATATTGATAAAATTTTAGATAAAGATGGAATATGGTGTGTACAAATAAGTTATTTAACGTCAATGTTAAAATACAATAACTTTTATGATATTTGTCACGAACATTTATCATACTACTCTATCGATACGTTTAAATCTGTATTGAATGGTTTTAATTTGAAATTATTTTTTGCAGAAACAAATGCAGTTAATGGTGGTAGCATTAGGCTTTTTGTTTGTAGAAAAGACGTCACTACTTATGATAAACAGGAATTTGTAGCCCAGCTCAATAAATTAATAGAAGAAGAACAAAGTTATAATTTGAAAGAAGATACAACTTATCGAAATTTTCAAAACAAAATTGATAATATAAAGCAAAAAACTAATTTATTTGTAGATAATATACTAAAGTCCAATAATAAAGTTTTTGCATTAGGGGCAAGCACAAAAGGAAACATTTTACTTCAGCACTTTGGATTAGACAAATCAAAAATACCTTTTATAAGCGAAAGAAATCCTGAAAAAGTTGGGTTAAGATGTTTAGGATCTGATATTGAGTTGATTTCAGAAGAAAATGCTAGATCAAAAAAACCCAAGGCATTTTTGGTTTTACCTTGGAATTTTAAAAATGAAATTGTGAAGCGAGAAAAGGAATATTTAGATAATGGTGGAACCCTTATGTTTCCTATGCCATATCCTCATACAGTTGATAAAAATGGTGAAAAAAAACTTTAAATAAAATATGTTTTTAAAAAAACTTTGGCTTAAACTTTCAAATTCCTCAGAGTTCAGGGAACAAAAATTTCTCCAAATAAGAGAAAAAGCAAAAAGTGAATTTAAATTAAAAATTTTCAAAAGAAATTGATTTAATTCATAAAAAAATTGGAAATCAAAAAAAATTAAACTTTCTTCACTCAGGACACGCAGCTGATGTAGTAAATCTTTTACCAGTAATTAAAGAATTATCATTTGAGCATGAATGCAACTTGTTTATAAAATTAAATAGACCTATAAAATTTTATTACAAACATCCTGCAAATGGTGTATTTATGGACGAAAGAATTTTTTCTTTATTAAAACCTCTTTTAGATAATCAGGATTATTTAAACAGCGTAGACGTTTATAAAAACCAACCTATAGATATAAAATTAGACATGTATAGAGACATGCCTATAAACCAATTATTTGATAACATTACATATGCTTCAATTACTACAGGAATACGACCTGATTACAGCTTACCTTTTTTAAAAGCAGATAATCATACTGAGATCAAGGATAAGATTATTATACAAAGAACATTTAGATATAGAAATGATTTTATAAATTACAATTTTTTAAATAATCATGAAGATTTATATTTTGTGGGCACAAAAGATGAGTACTTAGATATGAAAAAAGAAATAAAAAATCTAAATTTTTATGACTGTAAAAACTTTTTGGATATGGCAAACCTAATTAATTCCTCCAAACTTGTTATTGCAAACTCATCAATTGCTTTTCCAATAGCCGAAGGTTTGAATAAGCCAAGATTGTTAGAGTCGTGTCCATATTTTCCTGCAGCACAACCTCACGGTATTAATGCTTATAGTTTTTATTTTCAGCCTCACTTTGAGAGTTTGTTCAACAAATTAATGAAAATATAATAAGATAATATTTACTATGTTTTACAAGAAATTCTTTTCAAATTTGTATAAATCAATGATTTATAAATTTTTCAAACTTGTATACGGAGAAATTGATTCTGTAACAACTGATTTAAATCATTTAGAAATAATAGAAAAAAAAATCAAAATAGAAAAAAGTGAATATAAAGTTTTTTTTTGTAAAGAATCGATCTTATATACTGACAGAGTACATGATACGGCTATAATTAAAAATAATAGTGTTATAGAAGGCCCTTCATTTCAATTAAGAGACAACATTTACGAAGATTCTACAAAAAATTCAGTTTTAAAAAATGGAACTCCAAAATTAAGAAAAAATATGAAAGGGTCGATTTTGTCTCTTTTAACAGGAGGCGGCGGAAATTCAAATTACTGGCATTGGTTATTTGATGTTCTTCCTAGAATACAAATCGTGAATCAAGTTAATAATCAAGATGAAATTGATTATTACCTATTTCCAGGTCTTGAAAAAAAATTCCAAAATGAAACTTTAGATATTCTTAATATTCCAAAAAGAAAAAGATTATCAAGTAAATATTTTAGGCATTTAAAATCTGATCAGATAATAGCTACGACACATCCCTATACTTTTTTAAATGATCCTTTGATTGACTCACTTAGAATCCCTACCTGGATATTTGATTTTTTAAGAAATCAATTCTCAAAGACTAAAAATTTTAAATATCTAGAAGAAAAATCTTACCCATCAAAAATATTTATAAATCGAAAAGACGGTACAGGATGGAGATATATAATTAATGAAAATGAGGTTGAGGAATTTTTAATTTCCAAAGGGTTTAAAAGTATAACACTTAGTAACTACACTTTTTTAGATCAGGTAAAAATCTTTAATAGTGTAGATTTTGTTATTGGATTACATGGCGCAGGGTTTGCTAATTTGATATTTTCAAAACCTGGTACAAAAGTTTTAGAATTAAAATCTACAACAGCAGGAGACGCAATTAAAAATTTGGCGAT
>CACLBB010000017.1 GCA_902605035.1 uncultured Pelagibacteraceae bacterium | reverse complement strand
TTCGTAGATCCATTTTTTTCACACAGCACTCTTGTACTTTTTTGTGATGTGATGGATCCAATTACAAAAACTTATTATGAGAGAGATCCTCGATCAACTGCAAAAAAGGCAGAAGAATACTTAAAAAAAAGTAAAATAGGAGATAAAGCTTATTTTGGTCCAGAACCAGAGTTTTTTGTATTTGATGATGTGCGGTTCACTAACCATATGAATAAAGTAAGTTATGAAGTTGACAGTTCGGAAGGTCCTTATAACACTGGAAAAGAATACGAAAATGGAAATATGGGACATAGGCCAAAAGTTAAAGGAGGGTACTTCCCTGTTCCACCAGTCGATAGCGCCCAAGATTTGAGATCTGAATGTTTGAAAGCAATGAGAGATATGGGTGTAAAAGTTGAAAAACATCACCACGAAGTTGCGCCTAGCCAACATGAACTTGGAACATTATTTAATACTTTAGTTAATCAAGGTGATGCTATGCAAATTTATAAATACGCAGTTCACAATGTAGCTCACTCATTTGGTAAAACAGCTACATTTATGCCAAAACCAGTTAAAAACGATAACGGCTCAGGAATGCACGTTCATCAATCGATTTTTAAAGGTGAAAAACCTTTATTTGCGGGAGATAAATACGCAGGTTTGTCAGATGATTGTTTACATTACATCGGTGGTATTATCAAACACGCTAGAGCACTTAATGCTTTTTCTAATGCCTCAACAAATAGTTACAAACGATTAATACCTGGATTTGAGGCTCCAGTATTATTAGCATACTCATCTAGAAATAGATCTGCAAGTTGTAGAATACCATTTAGTACTAGTAAAAAAGGTAAAAGGGTAGAAGTAAGATTTGGTGATGCATCTGGAAATCCATATTTAACATTTGCCTCAATGTTAATGGCTGGGTTAGACGGAATTAAAAACAAAATCAAACCTGGTAAACCAATGGATCAAGACCTGTATGCTTTAGGCCCCGAAGAGGTTAAAGGAATTCCAACAGTTTGTTCATCTTTAAGACAAGCTTGTGTTGCGTTAGATGAAGATAGAAAATTTTTAACTCAAGGTGGGGTGTTTACCGATGATCAAATAGATGCTTATATTGATTTAAAAATGCAAGAAGTAAACAACTTTCAAGACACTCCTCATCCTATTGAGTATGAAATGTATTATAGTTGTTAAACCATTTATTTAAAATCTTTAAGATAATTGATTACAGATTTTCTCTTTTCTCTTTTAGCCTCATCATAAGGTGTGGCACCCCATCTATCACGAACGAATAATGGGTGTCCATGCGAGACTAAATACTCAACTACATCCAAACAGCCTTCTGCTGCTGCAAGATGTAAAGCTGTTCTAGAGTCATAGTCTCCTGCGTGCACAGGTACTCCTTTTGCAATTAAGGTTCGAATACCCTCAACGTTATTTTCAAAAGCAGCGAATAGTAACTCAATTACCGCCAATTCATCATCATAAATTGCCATTTTATCTGTCTTTCCATTTGGGTCTTCTACAAAATGTGATGCTTGAGTGTAATTAATATCAAGTTTTTCGTATTCTTTTACAATATCTTTATGGTTATTATTTTTTGCATCAAAATAACCATAACCTCCCCAACGATCAGGAATTGGTTTGACACCTTGTTTAAGTAAAAATTGAACAGCTTCTAGTTGACCTTCAGCTGACGCTAGGTGCAATGGTGTTCTCATATCATAGTCTCCATTTTGGAGATCTCTTTGCTCACTTACTAAACGCTCTAAAGTTCTAATATTTCCATTACTTGCAGCCCAAATGGCTTCTCCACAACTATTTGCTCGCCACTTTGAAATTGGAACTTTTGGATCAAGACGATCTGTATCTGTCATTGTACCATCAAAAGTATGAACTAAATATTTCGATGTAATTCGTTTTGCCATTTCAATTCCTCTAACACTATTGCCTTGTTTGTCTAAACGAGGAGAAAAAATACATATCCCCATTAATCTTGGAACTACTAATATAACTCCTCCTCCTACTCCACTTTTTGCTGGTAATCCCACTTGTTGAAAAAATGTACCGCTAGCATTATACATTCCACTGGTTTGCAGAACAGGTAAACAGTTTTTTACTGTTTTCTGGCTTAGCACACGTTCTTGGGTAACAGGACAAACTCCACTATTAGCAAGCGTAGACGCTGCCGTTGCAAAATCTACAGCAGTCATTTCTAACGAACATATGCTAAAATAAAGTTTAAGAGCTTCTGTTACTGCAGGTTCAGAATAAAAATCAAATTCATCTTCATCAGGATGTATATCATTGTGTAGTTCTGTTTTAGTATGAGGCAAATTTCCTGTGGCCATCAAAAGATACCCCATGGCAATATTATTATATCCTGTAAAATTTTCCTGTCGTGCCATATTTTTATTAAATCTAGGTAGCTCAGCACTAAATTCATCTTTTGGAGACCACCCTATTAGTCTTCCAAATTGTTGTCTTATATATCTCAATCTTTGACTGTGGGACTCCTCTGGACCTATAAGTCCTGCTGTCATTATGGCGCCAGCATTAACCATTGGGTTGAAAGGCACACGACTAAATTTTCCTTCAAGATCATCTTTAGCATATTCTCCTTGCATGTTGCCCATTGCAGTTCTGGCTAATAGAGTTAGATCATCAAATTGTCTACCAGAAGGTTCTTGACCGACATGTTGGTGAACTTTTTCTAATCCTAACTTTTCCATTGCAAAGCAGTAATTAAAAGGTTTACACATAGATTGAATTGAAAAATCAACCTCACTATCACCCTTTTGGTATATTTGACCATCTGTTGTAACAATAGCAATACCGAATTGGTCTGGATCAACATTTGCTAGAGGAGGAATATAAGAAGCTAATTTTCCCGATTTAACTTTTTTAACCTCATCAAACATATTATCTAAATTTTTTGCAAAATAACTGAAATCTGGTATTGATAATTCGCCTCGTAAAGCTTTCTCAACAATTAACTCTGAACTTCGAATTATCTCAATAAAGTCTTCAAATACAATTTTGTCACCATGAGCATCTAAACTTTGAAAAAGGTTAAATAATCTTTTATCATTGGCTTTTAAGCCTGAATTTAACAAAACATCTTTAAATCTTTTAGTTTTAATTATTTCATCTTCATCTTCACATAAAGAGAAAAATAAATTTGCCTCACGCTTAGATTTGGATCTTAATTTTTCTAAAAGTACAGATTTTTTTTTGTATAAGTCTTTTTTCATAAAAAATTAAATTAGTTATTTAATTTAAAAAAACAACCCTTTATCTTTTTGAAATTTTAACTTGTTTTGAAAGATTCTCCACACCCACAACGTTCAGTTTCGTTGGGATTATTAAAAACAAAAGATGATGAAAACTGATCCTTTTTGTAATCCATTTCTGTACCCAAAAGATACATGACTGCTTTAGGGTCAATTAAAACTTTTACACCTTTGTCTTCTATGACCTCTTCATTAGGTTTTATATCGTTTGCATATTCTAATATATAGGACATGCCTGCACAGCCGCCAGATTTTACCCCTACTCTTACTCCTATAGTAGAATTCTCAGCTTTAGACATAATTTCTTTAATTCTTGTAACAGCTTTGTCACTTAGCTTTATTATTTGTTCGTTCATAAATTTAATTCTAATTTCGCAGCTTCAGACATTTTATCTTTATCCCAAGGTGGATCCCATACTAATTTGAGATCAACTTCTTTAATGCCTTCAACTTTAGTTATATTATCTTTTACCATTTTAGGCAAACTTTCTGCTACCGGACAATTAGGAGAGGTTAAAGTCATTTCAACTTTTACTTTTTGATCACCAGATATTTCAATTTTATAGATTAGTCCAAGCTCATATATATTAACTGGTATTTCTGGATCATAAATTTTCTTAATCTCATTGATTATTTTTTCTTTTAAATTGTTCATATTATATATTTTTTTTGTTTATAGCTGATTGTAATGTATGCCAAGCCATTGTTGCACATTTTATTCTCATTGGAAATTCTTGAACGCCTGACAAAGAACTAATTGTAGTAATTTGGTCCTCAGAAAGACTATTTAGGGTTATTTTGCTTTTCGTTTTGATCATATTTAAAAAATCATCAGTCAGTTTTTTTGTAAAAGATAAGTCTTTTCCTTTTAAAGTATCAGTTAAAATAGATGCAGATGCTAAAGAAATAGCACACCCCTCTCCCTCAAAACTTAAGTCTTTAATATTTTTATCTTTACCTAAATTTAAGTAAATATGAACCTTGTCCCCACAAAGTGGATTATGAGCCTTTGCATCATGGTTGAAGCCATTGCACTTGCCATGATTGCGAGGATTTTTAGCATGGTCTAATATTATTTCTTGATATAGTTCTTTTAAGTCCATTTAAATCTTAAATACTTTTTTACAATTATCAATAGCGCTACACAGTACATCAATATCTTCTTTTGAGTTATATACTCCAATAGAAGCCCTAGCAGTAGCAGGCATACCTAATTTATCGTGCAAAATTTGACAGCAATGATGTCCCGCTCTTATAGCGACTCCATCATCATCTAATATTGTCGCTATATCATGTGGATGAATACCTTTCATAGTAAAACAAATCACAGAGCCTCTCTCTTTTGGATCACCAATTATATTTACCGAATTATTTCTTTTTAATTTTTCAATACCATAAGAAAGCACTTCATTTTCATGATTTTGAATATTTTCCATACCTAATGATTCTAAAAATTTAATAGCTTCAGAAAAAGCTACAACTTCTGCTGTTTGCATTGTTCCAGCTTCAAATTTAGTAGGTGAGGAAGCAAATGTAACGTCTTCCTTTAATACTTCGCTAATCATCCCTCCTCCTCCTTGATAAGGTTGTAATTGATCAAGCCACTTTTTTTTTGCATAAAGAATACCTAATCCATTAGGGCCATACATTTTGTGACACGATATAGCATAAAAATCACAATCCAGATCTTGCATATCAAGTTTTAAATGTGGTGCTCCCTGGGTTCCATCAATTAATACTGGAATTTTTTTTTCTTTAGCCAAATCAATTATCTTTCTTAGTGGCATTATAGCTCCCGTCACATTAGAAATATGTGTAATTGCTATTATTTTCGTCTTGTTAGTTATAAGTTTTTTTATTTCATCAATTTCTACGTCACCTTTTTCATTAACTGGGGCGAATTTAATAATTGCGCCTTTTTTTTGTCTTACAAAATGCCAAGGAACATAATTTGAGTGATGTTCTAATTCAGTGGTTAAAATTTCATCACCCTGATTAATAAATTTTTCCCCAAAAGAGGAGGCTACAAGATTAATTGACTCTGTAGCACCTTTTGTAAAAATAATTTCTTCTCTATGTTTTGCATTCAAATAATTTTTAACTTTATCTCTTGTAGACTCAAAACGATTGGTAGCTTTTACAGCTAAAGTATGTACGCTTCGTCCCACATTTGAAAACTCTGTAGAATAGAAATGAGAAATTTTATCTATAACTGTTTGAGGTTTTTGGGAAGAATTTGCACTATCGAGATAGATCAAAGGCTTACCATTTATTTTTTGTTTAAATATGGGAAATGCTGACTTAATGTTTTTTATATTCATAAAATCCGCTTTCAAATTTTTCTTGGATATATTTTCTCAGTGAGTTGCTTTTTATAGTTTCTATTACTTCGTTCAAAAATCCATTAACTAACAATTTAATAGCCTCTTTTCTATTTAATCCCCGAGACATTAAATAATGAATAGAATCTTCGTCTATACTTCCAGAAGTAGAGCCATGAGAGCATTTTACATCATCAGCGTAGATTTCTAACTCAGGCTTAGAGTCAAATTCTGAATTCTCACTTAATAAAATAGCTTTACTGAGCTGATAAGCATCAGTTTTTTGCGCAATATCTTTGACAAAAATTTTTCCTTGAAAAATTCCTTTACCCTCTGAATCTAAAACTTTCTTGACTTTTTGATAGCTTTTGCAATTAGGTGCCAAATGGTTAATTCTTGTTTTGATTTCTTGATGATCGTTTTGATCAATATAGGAAGCCCCATGCAAATAACATTCACTATTTTTACCTTCTAAATTAAATTCTAAGTCTATTTTATTAAATTTAGGACCTGATGGAAAAATAAATGAATTTAATCTTGCGTTAGAAAGTAATCTATTCTTTCTAAATTTGTGAAAAAATCCAGAACTTTTTTCATTATTTATGCAAATATTTTTTAATACAGCGGACTCTTCCAAATCAATAGTATCAAAAGTATTGTTGAAAAAATTTTTTTTAGATCTATTTATTACGATTTCAAATATATGAAGTTCAGAGTTTTTTCCAATTTTAATTTTATTTCTAATATTCAATATATTATCATTTAAATTTTTAGTAAATATATTGTATATAACTAAAACCTTTTTGAACTTGTAGTTATCTGCAACATCTAAAAAGTATCCGTTATTTGCAAGAGCATGATTTAAATGAACTAGCGGGTTTCTTTCTCTTTTATTTTTAAAATTTTCATTAAGAAATTTTTTGATTTGTATTTTTTCTTTTTCTTCAAACTGAAAATTAGTTGAATTTAATCTACCGTCTACTATCATTATATGATTATGATCGAAGTCTTTTATGAGTTCAAAGTTTTCGTTTTTTGAACCTTCGATTTTTAAATCTAATTTTTTAAAGTTTTTCGATACTATTTGCCTTAAATCAGAAAACTTCCAATCTTCATCTTTTTTATTTGGTAAACCTTTTTCATTAAAAAAATCTAAATTTTTAACTCTAAATTCTTTCTCCTGTTTGGTAAACTTACCAATTTTATCTATTTCACTTATGTCAATTTTTAAATTTTCAAGCATTTTAACTTATTTCTCTATAACCAGTTTTTTCCAATTGTTCTGCGAGTTCCATAGATCCTGATTTTACTATCTTGCCATTAGCCAATACGTGAACAAAGTCTGGTTTAATGTAATTTAATAATCTCTGGTAATGAGTTATTATGAGGAAAGATTTTTTTTTGTCTCTAGATGAATTAACTCCATTTGCCACAGTTTTTAATGCATCTATATCTAATCCAGAGTCTGTTTCATCTAATATAATTAAATTAGGTTCTAAAATTTTCATCTGCAAAATTTCATTTTTTTTCTTTTCTCCTCCTGAAAATCCTACATTTAATTGTCTAGATAACATTCTTTCATCAATACCCAATTCTTTAGATATTACTTTGATTTTTTTTAAAAATGATAAAGTATCTAATTCTTTTTCTCCACGAGCTTTTCTTACTTTATTTAATGAGGTTTTTAAAAAATTACTTGTATTCACTCCGGGAATTTCTGTTGGGTACTGAAATGCTAAAAATATACCTTTTTGGGCTCTCTCATCTATCGGAATTTCCTCAAGATTTTCGCCCTTGTATTTTAACAGGCCAGATATTTCATAACCTGTCTTACCAGATAAAACATTAGCTAACGTACTTTTTCCGGATCCATTAGGACCCATAATAGCATGCAATTCTCCAGGTTTAATAAATATATCTAAACCTTTAAGAATTTCTTTACTATTTATAGTAGCTTTTAAATTTTTAACTTCTAACATTACCCCACACTTCCTTCTAAACTTATTCCGACTAGTTTTTGTGCCTCTACAGCAAACTCCATTGGCAACTGCTGTAATACATCTTTGCAAAATCCATTAACAATCAAACTCACTGCCTCTTCTTGATCTAGTCCTCTTTGATTACAGTAAAATAACTGATCTTCATTGATTTTTGATGTTGTTGCTTCATGCTCAATAGTAGATGATGAGTTTTTATTTTTAATATACGGCACAGTATGTGCTCCACATTTATTGCCCATAAGAAGAGAGTCGCATTGCGTATAATTTCTTGAATTTGAAGCTTTTCTTCCTATGTCTACAAGTCCTCTGTAAGTATTGTCAGCTTTTCCTGCTGATATCCCTTTTGAGATAATTTTACTTTTAGTGTTTTTTCCAAGATGGATCATTTTTGTACCAGTGTCAGCTTTTTGATAGTTATTAGTTATCGCAATTGAATAAAATTCACCAACTGAATTGTCGCCTTGTAAAATACAACTAGGATATTTCCAAGTTATTGCTGAACCTGTTTCTACTTGAGTCCAAGATATTTTTGAATTTTTTCCTCTACAAGCACCTCTTTTTGTGACGAAATTATAAATTCCTCCTTTTCCCTCTTTATCTCCGGGATACCAATTTTGAACAGTTGAGTATTTTATTTCTGCATCATCTAAAGCAATTAATTCAACATTTGCTGCATGTAATTGATTTTCATCACGCATAGGCGCAGTACAACCTTCCAAATAACTCACATAACTTCCTTTATCAGCAATAATCAAAGTCCTTTCGAACTGCCCTGTCTCGGATGCATTAATTCTAAAATATGTAGATAATTCCATAGGACATCTTGTATTTGGCGGAATATAAACAAAAGATCCATCTGTGAAAACTGCGGAATTAAGTGTTGCAAAGTAATGATCGTTGATTGGTATAACAGAACCAAGATATTTTTTTACTAAATCTGGATGTTTTTGTATTGCTTCGGATATTGGACAAAAAATAATTCCTTTTTTTGTTAGTTCATCTTTAAATGTTGTAGCTACTGAAACTGAATCAAACACTGCATCAACAGCTACGCCGCTTAGTCTTTTTTGTTCATTAAGTGGGATACCTAATTTCTTATATGTTTCTATAAGTTTAGGATCAACATCATCTAAACTTTTTGGCTTTTCTTTCATGCTTTTAGGAGCTGAATAGTAATATAAATCTTGATAATCTATTTTTGGAAATTTTGGCTTTTGCCAATTTGGTTCTTTTGAGACTTTTAATCTATCAAAAGCTTTTAATCTCCATTCTAGCATCCATTTAGGTTCTTTTTTAATTTCTGAGATAAATTCAATAGTTTTTTTTGTAAGACCTTTTGGTGCCTTTATATTTTCAATATCAGTCGAAAATCCGTATTTATATTCTTGAATACTATCTATATTTTGGTTTTTCATTTTTTTTCTACACCGTTTGTTTTAACTAAATCTTGTAATTTTACTTTTTCAAAGAAACTATTTAT
>CACLBB010000016.1 GCA_902605035.1 uncultured Pelagibacteraceae bacterium | reverse complement strand
CAAGAATATTCTTTAAAATGTGATGCAAGGTTAATTTGGGGAGGTGACGAAACAATAAACAACATTAAAAAATTTGCTACTAAACCAAAAAATATAGATGTACCGTTTTCAGATAGATATTCAATTTCATTAATTAATTCAGATAAAATTTTAAAATTGACTAAAAGTGACTTAACAAATTTGGTAAAAAATTTTTATAATGATACTTATGTAGTTGACCAAAATGCCTGTTCATCCCCACATTTAATACTCTGGAGTGGAAAATCAAAAAAAATTTCAAAAAAAAAATTTTGGGACCAACTCAACCAATTAATCAAAATAAAATATATTTCACCGTTAATTTCTACAGTTGATAATTATTCTAGACTAGTTACAGAAATTATTAAAAACAAAAATATTAAGTCTTATAAAAGTTTTAGCAAATCTTTGTATGTAATTACATTGAATAAAATTTATCCTAATTTATTTCTTGAAAAACCAAAATGGGGATTTTTCTTTGAGTGCGATATTAAAAATTTCGATAATTTAAGTTTCGTGACAGATAAACGATTACAAACTTTAACTTATTATGGTTTCGAAAAAAAATTTCTAAAAAATTATTTTTCAAAAAAAAATTTTAATGGAATAGATAGAATTGTTCCTTTTGGACAAGCATTAAATATAAACTTAATCTGGGATGGATATGATTTGACAAAAATTTTATCAAGAGAAGTTGAAATCAAATAAATTATGAAATTAAATAGAAAACAAATTATTAAAATTCAAAAAAATCGTGATCCGTTTCTTTTAATTGATTATGCAACAAAAGTAGTGCCAGGAAAAAGCGTTGAGGGTTATAAGATTTTAAAAAAGAATGAGTGGTTTTTTAAAGTACATTGGCCTGGTGATCCAAATATGCCTGGAATGCTACAAGTCGAAGCAATGGTACAAATGTCATCACTTATAATTTTTACCCTGCCGAAAATGAGTGGAAAAACACTTTATTTAGCAGACTCAAATAATATTAAATTTTTTAAAAAGATAATTCCTGGTGATAAATTAAAAATTGTTTCTAAATTGATTTCTGACAAAAGAGGTTTATTGAAGTTTGAAGCAGAGGGATATGTTGAAAAAAAAATAGCCTGCAAGGCTGAATTTACCCTTATTTTACCAGGTTTATCTACCTTAAGACCAAATAAATAGAGAATCCTATTTCTAATTTTTGAATCATCGTATACAAATATATAAAAATATTTGTCATAAATTATGTCTGTTGCATCATCGTGGTTTAAAAATCCTAGACTAGTTAAAAAAATTAAGCATTTTCATGATCATTTAAAAAAAAATGATGGAAAAATCGGAACTTATCATCGTGGAATTGAATTAAACTTTAATAACGCTTGTAATTTAAGATGCAAGTATTGTTTCACCAATTCTCCTAAAGGAGATCATGTAAAAGACTTTTTACCAATATCAAAATTAAGAGAAATTGCAGATGAGGCAGATGAATTAGGATTTATAGAGTGGGACCTACAAGGAGGAGAGTTGTTATTAAGACCTGACAAGTTATTTGAAGCTTTAGACGCTATCAAACCAGAAAGATTCTACCTTTACGTGACAACTAATGGATATAAAGTAGATAGAAAAATAATAAAAGAATTAGGCAAGCACGGCGTAAGTAGGATGTCAGTTAGCCTAGATAGTTGGGATGCCGATTTTCATGACGAGATGAGAGGAAGGAAAGATTCTTGGAAAAAAGCCATGCAAGCATTGGAATATATTCAAGAAGCAGGTATGGATCCATACTTAAATGTAACTGTTGGGCACTATAATGCAAAAAGTGAAGATTTAAAAATGTTATTAGATTACTCAAAAAAAAAGAGATATAGAACTCTCGTAAATGTTGCTTGCCCTACAGGTATGTGGAATCAGGTTCATGATGTTGTTTGTGATGAAGAAGATATAAAGCACATAAGACAACTAAGAAAAGAATATAAAAATTTAAATCGGAATCTTTGGAATCCTTTCGACCCAAAATTAGAAAAAATAATGGGATGTACGACTGTTAATAGAATGTATATAACCGCATTGGGCGATGTTTTGGCATGTCCATACGTTCATATTAAGATAGGAAATGTTTTTAAAAATACTTTAAAGGAAATTTCAGATTATGGATTCAGAATTAAGCATTTTAGAAATTATAGTGAGAAATGTCTGGCAGGGGAAGATTTGAATTTCATAAAAAAGTTTAATTCAACACCAGGGAAAACAATATTTAAGCCTGTTGAAGCTAGTGAAATATTTTCAAAAGAGGACTTTGTTGATTAATTAATTGTTAAATTAGTAAATGTACTCGAATTCTTTAAAAAATAAAAACGTTATAGTCACTGGCAGCAACAAAGGAATTGGCAAAGCTACTGTTGAAGAATTTGCAAAAAATGGAGCTAATGTCTTTGCATGTGCAAGAACAATTACAAATGATTTTAAAAAATTTTCTGAAAATCTAAAAAAAAAGCATAACGTAAAAATTGAAATTATTAAATTAGATTTAGCAGACAAATCCAGTATTTCAAAATGTGTTGAAGAAATTTATAAGATCGATAAAAATATTGATATTTTGGTAAATAATGCAGGCATGTTGTTTAATTCTTTATTTTTGATGACACCTGAAAAAAAATTAAAGGAAATGTTCCAAATAAACTATTTCTCTCAAGTTCACTTTACACAAATAATCACTAAAGGAATGATTAAAAATAAATCTGGAAGCGTTATATTTGTATCCTCAACTTCAGGAATTAATGGTGATTTTGGTAGATTTGCTTATTCGAGTTCGAAAGCAGCAGTTATCTCAACAGTTAAGACACTTTCAAAAGAATTGTCCAATTATAACATAAGAGTTAATGCAGTTTCACCAGGACTTACAGAGACTGATTTAATGACCTCAAATACGAAAAAAGAAATAATAGAGACCGAAACTAAAAAAATATCTTTAAAAAGAATAGCTAACACTAAAGAAATAGCAGATGTTATTACCTTTCTTGCCTCAAATAAATCTTCTTATGTCAATGGTCAAAACATAATTATTGATGGTGGATATTTATGAAAATTGTGAAACTTAAGAATTTCGCTAAGCAAGTAAGAAAAAATATTATTTACACAGCTTATAAAGCGGGGGCCAAAAGCGCTCATATAGGTGGAGCTCTATCAATTGCAGATTTAGTGGCAGTTCTTTATTCAGATATTATTAAAATTAAAAAATCGAGAAAGGTTGATGAAAACAGAGATAGATTTATTCTTAGCAAAGGACATGCTTGTTTAGCTTTGTATTCTGCCTTGGTTGAAAAAAAATTGTTGAAAAAGAAGGACTTAGAAACTTTCGAGTCAGATGGAAGTAAACTTTTAGGTCACCCGATTATCAATAAAATTGATGGCATCGAATTTTCAACTGGGAGTCTAGGTATGGGCTTATCATTAGGAGTTGGAGTTGCTTTAGCAGCAAAAAAAAAGAAAAAAAACTATAAAGTTTACGTAATTATTGGTGATGGAGAATGCAATGAAGGATCAATTTGGGAAACTATTTTATCAGCAAGTCACTTTAAGCTTGATAATATGACCATTATTGTAGATAGGAATAATTACCAACAAACAGGCAAAAACTCAGACATTATGGACTTAAAAAATTTGAAAAGTAAATTCATAAGTTTTGGTTGTGATACATTTGAGATTAATGGACATGATGTTAAGAAAATCTACTCAATTTTATCAAAAAAAAACACAAAGAAGAAACCAAGAGTAATCGTTGCAAACACAATTAAAGGAAAAGGTTTTAAATTATTTGAAAACAATAATAATTGGCATCACTCTGTAATTACAAAATCAATTTATAAAGAAATATTAAGAGAAATTTAAAAAAATATATGAATGCTGAAAAAAATATTAAACTTTGGTCTACCCTGGGCATGAGAGCGACTTTTGGCTTGATTGCTCTTGAACTAGCTAAAAAAAATCCAGAGTTAATTATAACAACATCTGACGTGTCAACCTCAGCTGGTTTAGATAGATTTAAAAAACAACACCCCAATCAATATATAGATGTTGGTATTGCTGAACAAAATTTAATTGGAGTTTCAGCAGGATTATCAAGCGAAGGTTTCAAAGTTATATCAACTACTTTTTCACCTTTCCAAACATTAAGATGTTGTGAACAAATTAAAGTTAATCTTGGTTACATGAAACATAAAGTATGCATGGTAGGCCTGGCTAGTGGTCTAGTTCTGGGAAATTTAGGATTCACACATTGCAGCATCGAGGACATCGGTTCATTAAGATCGATTCCTAACATTGCGATAATAGCACCCTCAGATCCGTACGAGTTATTTAAAGTATTAAGTGAGGCTATGGATTATAAAGAATCTGTTTATATAAGATTAACTGCTGGATCCAATTCGAAAATTATTAATGAAAAGAATTATGACTTCGAAATTGGAAAAGCAGTTGAAATATTATCTGGGAAAGATGTAGCTATAATTGGATGTGGTAACATTTTAAGCAACTGTTTAGATGCAGCAAAAATTTTAAAAGAAAAGAATATCAATTGTTCAGTAGTAAATATGCATACCATTAAACCAATAGACAAAGAAAAGATAAGAAATATTGCTAAAAATTATAGTTTAGTATTTACTGTGGAGGAACATAATATAATTGGAGGCCTTGGTAGCTCTGTAGCAGAAGTATTGTCAGATGAGGGATGTAATTGCAAACTTATTAGAATTGGAGCTGAAGATTTTTATTCAAGCGGGGGAAGTTATGATTATCTAAAAAATATTTATGGTTTATCGACAGAAAAAATTGTTGAGAAAATTCTTTTAAATTATAAAAAAAATGAAAAATAAAGAAAAATATATTGACATTTTTGTTGAATCTTTAGCCATTGATAAAAAAAAATTTAGTGAAAAACTTAAATATAATGATATTCCAGAATGGGACTCAATTAATCATATGACTTTAATGTCTGGATTAGAGGAAGGTTTTAATATTACAATGGAGTCTGACGATATTATTGACTTTAGTTCGTTTAAAAAAGGAATACAAATTTTGAAAAAGTACAAAATTAATTAGCAATAATTGATTGACTTTGAGGTTTATTTATGGAAGACTGTTCAAACATTGAACGTATAGTTTTAAAATATGAAAAATTATAATTTATCTGAACTAAAAACTAAACTGTCTGAATTAAATCAAATGATCGTATTATTTGGCGCAGGCGATATTGGAGAATTATCAAATTATTCCCTAAAAAAGATTGGTCTCAAGGTTAATTATTTTGTCGATAATGATAAAGATAAGCATGGAACGGAAAGGTTTGGAATTAAAGTTTTATCTTTTGAAGAACTAATAAAGTTAAAAAAAGATACAAATATTTTTATAAGTAATAATTATTACTCATCAATAAGCGAAGAACTAAAATCTCATGGATTTACGAACTTTTACGATTGCGTTGAACTCTTAAATAATACAGACTTTAACGATCAAAAATTTCAATCACTTCCTACCCCTAAAATTGGAAGAAGAATTGAATATTATAAACATATGTGCCTCAAAGATGAGTATAATTCTTCCAAAGCTCTTCATATAAAAAATCTCGATGTTCAAATTACTGAGAGGTGTTCTTTAAAATGTTCAAATTGCTCTAACTTAATGCAGTTTTATGAAAAACCAGTCAATGAAGATTTAGACTTATTATTTAAATCCCTTGATAGATTTATCGAATGTATTGATGAAATTGACGAATTTAGAGTTTTAGGCGGTGATCCCTTTATGAATAAAGATATGTATAAGGTCGTGAATAAACTTGTAAGCTACGAAAAGGCTAAGAGAGTAATAGTTTATACTAATGGAAAAATTATTCCAAAAGGACCAAATCTTGAATGCCTTAAAAGTAAAAAAGTCATGCTAGATATGACCGACTATGGAGTTGTTTCTAACAATGCAGAGGCGATTATAAAAGTATGTGAAGAAAATAACATTTCCCATTCTAGAAGCATAACAACAGTTTGGCAAGACTGTGGGGAAATTCTGCCTTTTCAAAAAAGAAATGAGGAAGAAAAAAAGAAAAAATTTATTGATTGCTGTAATAGCGATACATTAAGTTTATTAAAAGGCAAACTTTACAGATGTCCATTTTCTGCTAACGCAGAAAATCTTAAAGCAATACCTTTAAATACAGATGATCAGGTAGATTTGAGTGACACTGAAATTTCAAAAGAAGATTTAAAAATGAAGATTAAAAATGTAGTGTACGATAAAGATTATATTACTGCTTGCAATTTTTGTAATGGTAGAGATTATACTGTAAAAAAAATTAAAGCAGCAGTACAGACTAAAAAACCTTTACCTTACGTAAGAGTTTAACTTTTTTTAAATTAAAAAGTTAAAATGTTCATAAATGAGACCCCTTTTCAGTATAATTATTCCAGTATACAATTCGGAACGCTATATTTTCGCTTCAGTCAAAAGCGTACTTAAGCAAAAATTTTCAAAAAAAAAATTTGAGATTATTCTTATTAACGATTGTTCTACTGATAACTCTAAGTCAATAATTAATAAAATAAAAAGAAGATCTAGCAATATAAAAGTCATAAATAATAAAATAAATAAAAAAGTCTCATATTGTAGAAATATTGGTATCAAAAAAGCTGTAGGTAAATATATAATTTTTTTAGATAGTGACGATGAATTAAAAAAAAATGCTTTATTAGATATTGAAAAAATAATCATGAAAGATAAAATTTTAGATCTTATTTTATGTCTACAGTTTAAGACAAATAAATTACTTATAAATAAAAAAACAAAAGAAAAATTAAATACAGTTGAAAAATTTCTTAATTATGAAAACAAAAGAAACATATACAATCCTAATTGTTGGAATATGATTCTAAGAAGAAAATTTTTGCTTCAGAAGAAAATTTTTTTTAGGGGAATTGATATATTTGAAGACCAGGTATTTTGTACCGAAGTTTTGTTTAATCTTAATAAACTTAAAATATATCCAGGCACTTTTCATAATTACATACAAAGACCGTTTAGCTTATCGAGAATAACAGGCAAAATAGCTTTAAAATCTTGCATGAATGCTATATTAAACTTTCAAGTTTTAAAACAAAACAAGCTTACCAAACATAAAATATCTTTTATTAAAAATAGAGAAAACTTCATTTTACATAATACAAAAAAATATATTGCTATTAGTTCTTTAAACGAAATAAAAAAAATTGCATTAAATTATAAAAAAAAATTTAGAATAATGAGTTTGAAGAAAAACATTTATTATGAAAATTTTTTTTCATTAAACAACATGCTTAAGATAAAGCAAAAGGTTACGTCGAAAATTTTAAAACAAAATTTTAAAAAATTTGATTCAATCTACGTATTTGGCTTTGGTATTAATGGTCGAACAATTTTTCACATAATTGATGAAAAAAAATTGAGAATTGAAGGTTTTTTAGATAACGAAAGTAATTTTCAAAACAAAATTTATTTTGGCAAAAAAATTATCAATCCTAAAAAACTTAAAATGAAACTCAAAAAAGGTCAAAATATATTAGTAATTATTAGTCATAATTTGAAATCTAAGGATTCAAGACGTATAATTAAACAACTTTACAAATTAGGATTACATAAAAAAAATATCAGATCGTTGAATATTCCATAAAATATTTTCTTTTACCTTTTAAATCTTTTTTAAGTAATTTAAAAGTTGGATTAATATCTAATATGTCAAAATTAACCCCATTAAATTTTTTTCTTAGAAGAATTTTTTTCTTATATAGATCATTATATAGTTTTTTACTCAAATACACTCTATAATTTTTTTTTAAATCCCTAGCATAGAATTTTATTTTTAAACTTTTTTTTGAATTGCTGAAGTTTTTGTAGAACCCATTTATATCTTTTATATATCTATATGAGACACCAACAGCTTGTTCTACTACGTGATGAAATACGAAACCTACAAATTTTTTTTCTCTAATGTCTTTATTATGTAAATCGATAATTAAATTTTTTCCTTTATTTTTTATTAAATACCCAAAAGGTGAATTTAAACTAAAACAGTTGTCGTGTTTTTGTCGGCAAATTTTATCTTTATCTTTGCCCGTTACTGCAAAAGAGTAAATTGGATTAAAAGTCCTTGAAAAGTCTTTTCTTTTTAGAGCCACATTCCCTAATGAGCCTGATTGGGATACAGTTTTAAGTGGATTGAAAACTTTTTTTTTGAAGAAGTCCCAATTAAAAGTAGGAATAAACAAATTTCCATTTTTACCTACTTTATCTTTCAATATATTTATTAAATCATTAGGATTGAAATTAAATTTTTTTTTTCTTGCATGAATTAAAAGTCTTAAAATATCTGAGGAAACTAAAATTTTATCCCCTTTTTTAATTTTTAATTTATTAAGGAAAACTTCTAATTCATTCATTTAACTAATTAATTATAATAAACTGTAATCAGCCGTGTATGGTATAGCTAAAGGACTATTTATATCTTTAATGAATGGTGTCTTTTTTATCGAATTAAACCTTACTAAATAAACCCACCGACATTTTTTTTTGTTTAAATTTGGTAAAGTACCGTGAAATAAATAGTTATGAAAAATCACAGCATCACCAGCATTCAACTTTATGTATTGAGACTTGTATTTAGCAAGATCAGGTTTTTTAAAAAGTTTGTCAATAATTTTTTGTCTTCCATGGCCTGCCTCCCTACCTTCCTTGTTATGTCCTTTAAAAGGTAAATATCCTAATTCGTGAGTCTTCGGACGAATATAAAGACCCCCAGTTTTTTTATTAAGATTTACAAGTGGCATATAAAAAAGAACTAACTTAGTAGACATTTGACCCAGTTCTTGGTGTTGCGGTAAATAATATGGATCACTCGAATGATCTACTCTAACTTGAGAAGACCCAACAAAAACCGTTTTTTCTTTCATAATGTTTTTAACAATATTAGTAATTTTTTTTGAGTTTGAAATGGTATTGATGCTATCAAGATAGGTTATTGTTTCATAAAAACGTGATTTTAGTTTTGGATTTTTTTTTCTTAAATAAAGATATTTTTCATCAAGATTCATTTTTTTTTTAAGAGAAGTGTCAATTGAGTCTAATGGTACATTTATCAATTGATTTAGCTGAAAAAAAATCTTTCTCACTTGAGATTTGCTCAAAAAATTAGGTATCACTACATACCCGTTTTTATTAAAATTTTTGCATATATTTTTGATATTCATTTTAATTGTATAATAAATTAAGATTTTTTATCATAAATTTACACTTTTGTTCAATAATTGTACAGTATAAGTATAAAGAATTATTGCATCTTTCAAGGAAATAATGTTTGCTAGTATAATTTAAAAAAAGTATAAGGTGAAAATAATTAATTAATAATATATAATGCCAATAGCCTCCTCATTACTTAATAAGCCCAGATTATTAGCAAAACTCAGAAAGTTTTATGATTATGTCCAAAAAAATGATGGAAAGGTGGGCCAAAAAACCAGAGGCATTGATTTGAATTTTAATAATGCTTGCAATCTTAGATGTAAATATTGTTTTACCAATTCTCCTAAGGGCGATCACGTCAAAGAATACTTGGATATTAAAGCAATAAAAAAATTAGCAGATGAAGCTGATGAATTAGGATATTTCGAATTTGATCTACAAGGTGGAGAGTTATTGCTTCAACCGAAAAAATTATTTGAAGTTTTAGAGGCTATTAGGCCTGAAAGATTTTATATGTACTTAACTACTAACGGATATTATCTTGACGCAGAAATGGCAAAAAAATTAGCTGATTATAAAGTAAGCAGGGTCTCTGTCAGCATTGATAGCATGGATGAAAAAATTCACGACGAAATTAGAGGAAGAAAAGACTCTTGGAGAAGAGCGATAGAGGCATTAAAACATGTAAAAGATGCTGGAATGGATCCTTATTTAAACATAACAGTGGGGCATTACAATGCTAATACGGATCATTTCAAACAATTGCTAGATTATTCAAGAGATCAAAAATATAAAACATTATTAAATGTGGCAGTGCCATCTGGCATGTGGCAGAAAATGGATGAAATTATATGTGATGATAAAGACAGAGAGTATTTAAGAAAAATAAGAAAAGAGTATAAAAATTTAGTAAGAAAT
>CACLBB010000015.1 GCA_902605035.1 uncultured Pelagibacteraceae bacterium | reverse complement strand
AAAAAAAAATATATCTAATGTTTTTCTAATATTCCTAATTTTTCATATGATAGTTTGGACTTTGATCCCAACTGTATCAAATGTAAATTTACCTCTAGATACAATTGAAGCTTTGGCTTGGGGTAGCAATCTAGAGTGGGGATTTAATAAGCACCCTCCGTTAAGTGCTTTTGCATTAGAAATTTTTTATAAAATTTTTGGACGTCAAGATTGGGCATATTATTTTTTAAGTCAAATATTTGTAATAATTGCTTTTTATACTGTATATAAATTTTCTGAAGATTTTTTAGGGGACAGGAAATTAGCTATTGTATCTGTATTACTATTAGAGGGAATTTTTTTTTATAATTTTACGACTCCAGAATTTAACGTAAATGTTTGTCAATTACCTTTTTGGGCATTAAGTGTTTATTTTGCTTGGAGGTGTATTCAATATGATAAAGCAAAAGATTATTTTTTATTAGGCTTATCTATCGGCCTAGGAATACTATCAAAATATTTATTTATATACTTAGTAATAGGAATAAAAATTGTGTTTCTTTATTTTTTAAGAAATATAAGAAATAAAAGAGGAATTAAATGGAGAAATTATTTGATTGCTGGACCTTTAGTTTTATTAATACTTTTTCCACATTTAGTCTGGCTTGTAGAAAATGATTATTCTACTATTACTTACGCATTACAAAGAACAGGCAATTCTAGAAATTACTTAGACCATATTATTTATCCTTTGATTTTTTTAGGTAAGCAATTTGGAATATTAATTCCCTTTTTTATTATGAGTTTTTTTCTTATTAAAAAGATAAAATTTCAATTTAATTTTAAAGATAAAAAATTATTATTCTTATTTTTTACCACTATATCTCCAATTGCTTTGATGTTTTTAACATCTTTAATAATGGGTGTAAAAATTAGAACTATGTGGATGACGCCATTTTATCTTTTTATAGGTGTTTTTTTAATTTACGTTTTTAAAAAAAATATTCAGATAAAAAATGTCCAAAAATTTTATTTAGTCTTTGTGTTTTTTTTCTCGATTTCTCCATTAGTTTATCTTGGTGTTTCACTTTCTAGCGATCAAAAAAGAACTGATTACCCCGGAAAAGAAATAGCCCAATTAGTTCAAAATAAATGGGATAATAATTTTAGAAACGAAATAAATATTGTAGTTGGAGATGAGTGGGGGGCAGGAAATTTATCTTATCACCTAATGTCTAGACCTAAATGGACTCAAAGCCTTAATAATAGCATTAGAGATTTAAAACCTAGTGAAGGAGTAATTTATATAGGTAATCCGCAAATACTTAAAAAAGTTTGCCCCGGAGTGTTTGGAGTGATTAGACCTTCTGGGTATTGCATGATAGGTCAGAGATGAAAAAAATTGTCTTTTTAATGCCAGTCTATAATGATTGGGACTCACTTTCTAAGTTATTAAATGAAATCAATTCCGTTATTCAAAATATAACTGATTATAAATTTGAATGTATTATAGTAAATGATGCGTCTTTAAAAAAAGCCCCTGAAATAAAAAAACCACAAAATATAGATTATCTTAAAATTATTAATATGAAAAAAAATAGAGGACATGCTAGGTGTATAGCTTATGGACTAAGGTATATAAGTGCGAAAAAAGATCATGATTATGCTATAATTTTAGATAGCGATGGTGAAGATCGACCTGTAGAAATAGAGAGTTTAATTAATAAACTTAAAAGAGATCCTGAAACTTCAGTTGTTGCCTCCAGAGTAAAAAGATCAGAAAGTAACATATTCCAAATTCTGTATAAAATTCATAAATTTATTACTTTAATTTTTACTGGAAAAAAAATTAATTTTGGCAATTATTGCTGTTTAACAATAAAAGATATTAATTTAATTTCAAACAAAGGTAGCTTATGGTGCAGTTTTTCTGGAACTATAAAAAAATATATATCTAACTTAAATGAAATTTACTCAAATAGAGGATTAAGATTTTATGGACCTTCCAAAATGTCACTATTCAATCTAATAGTTCATTCATTTTCAATAATTGCAGTCTTTAAAGGTATAGTTTTTTTTAGATCTGCAGTGATAATAATAATTTTGTCATTCTTTTATAATTTTTTTGGATCAATTTTTTTAATTCTGGTTCAAATACTAGTAATTTTGTTTAATTTAATTATTTTTGTTGTTTCTTTAAGGGAAAATGAGTCAGAATTAATTAAAAGTGAGGAAAACGTTTTAAATGAAAATATAATAACACACTAAAAGGTTGTATTATGAGTCTTAAAAGGAATCAAATAGGTGTCAAAAGGTGAACATTATAATCAATACAATCCTCTATTGTGGACAGTCTTAATCAGAGGTATCTAATTATGAACACTAACCGAAAGAGGAAAAATGAAAAAATTAATTTGTCATTGTGGAGCAATTGAAGCTGAAATAAATGTTTCTACATTTGAAAAAGTAATTAAATGCAATTGTTCAATATGTAAAAGGAAGGGGTCAACCATGTCAATGGTTAAAAATGAAGACTTTAAAATTATAAAAGGGAAAGAAAGATTAACACTTTATAAATTTCATACAAAAATTGCTAACCACTATTTTTGTTCGATTTGTGGAATATATACACATCACAATCCAAGAATAAATCCTGCAATGACTGGATTCAATCTAGGGTGTATAGATGAAGTCGACACATTCAAATTGGAAAAAATAAATATAGCTGATGGCAAAAATCATCCTTTAGATAAAAATTAAAGCTATGAATTTACAGAAATCTGAGTACGAAAATATTAAAAAAGATTATTTAGCATTTTTAAAAAAGATAGAAGTTTCAGGAAAGCCTATAATAGATAAAGTTGGTAAACTGAATAGTTTCTATTTACCTCTCTCAAAATGGATATATCAAATATATAAAAAAGATAATAAACAAAAAATTATTGGATTGTCAGGAGGTCAAGGAGCTGGCAAAAGTACAATAACAGGGATATTAAAATTTATTCTTAAAAAATTGTATGGATTAGAAGTATGTATATTTTCTATAGACGATTTTTATAAAACAAAATCTGAACGTTTAAAGATGTCAAAAAAAATACACCCTTTGTTTTTAACAAGAGGTGTCCCAGGTACGCATGACACAAAGTTAATTAATAAAACTTTTACAAAACTAAAAAAAAAAATATTTAATACAGTTTTAATTCCAAGATTTGACAAATCAACAGACGACAGATTTAAAAAATCAAAGTGGAAAAAAATAAAAACACATCCAAATATAATAATTTTTGAAGGATGGTGTGTTGGAGCTAGACATCAAAAAAATTATGAACTTAAGAAACCTTTAAACTTCATTGAGAGAAAATATGACGCAAATTATAAATGGAGGAAAAAAGCAAATATTTACTTAAAAAATGAGTATAAAAAACTTTTTAGCAAACTAGATAAACTAGTTTATTTGAAAGCACCAAGTTTTAACTATATATTTAAATGGCGATTGCATCAGGAACAAAAATTAAAATTGATAACAAAAAATAAAGGAACTATGTCTAATTCTAAGATTAAGGAATTTATAATGTTTTATGAAAGAATTACAAAGCAAATGATGAAAGATTGTTTAAAGATACCGGATTTAACTATTTTTTTAGATAAAAAACATAGATCAAAAAGAATAAAATTTTTAAGATAAAGATGAAAAAATTTTTAATTATATTTATTTTTCTCTCTAATTCTGTGAACGCGGAAAATCACCTTGAATATTTTATAAGCGCTGCCTTAAAAAATAATTTGAAATTAAACGCTGAAAGAAAAAATCAAAAATCAATAAAACAAGATATTAATATTTCAAGAAGCGAATTTTTACCTAGTATTTCTTTATCTGGAAATCAAAGTAGCTCCCAGACCACAAATAAAATAAATCAAAGTGGCGCAAAGCTTTCAGACTCAAATCTTGACACAGAAACAACTACGGTTTCTGTAGACCAGAAATTATTCCAGGGTTTCAAGGGTTATAATTCTCTTAAAAAATCTGAGCTAGAATTTGAAAAAGCTAATGTAAAACTAAAAAAAGTAGAACAAGAGACAATTTTAGACACTGTGACAGCTTATTTTGATCTAATATTCAAAACGAAAAATCAAGATTTCAATTTATCCAATGTGAATTTATTTGAAAGACAAGTAGAGTCTGATAGTGCAAGATTACAAAAAGGTGAAATAACTCTAACAGATTTAGCTCAATCTGAGTCATCTTTAGCTGGAGCTAGTGCGAACCTCATTAAAGCTGAAACAGAATTATTAGCCTCAAAAACAAATTTTGAAAGAGTTATTAGGGAAAAGATACCAAGCTCAATAAATACTAATGAGAGAGTTAAGGTAAATCTTCCAATTTCATTAAAGGAGGCAATAGATATTGCAAAATTAAATAATTCAGATTTATTAATTGCAAAATTAGACTTTCAAATATCTAAAAAAGATCTTAGTATAGAAAAAGCAAAATTATCACCATCAGCTTCTATAAATTATTCGAAATCTGAGAATAAAGACTATAGCTCAACTCTTGATGAATTCGATGAAGAGACTGTTAAAGCAACTATTTCTTGGCCTATAATTAAAGGAGGTGAGAATATATCCTCAATAAAAAAATCATCCTTGAAAAAACAAAGATCTTTATTATTGGCTGAAGATGCTGAGAACAAAGTTATTACCGAGACTACGAATTCATGGTCTAATTATCAATCTTCAGAAAGTGTATTAGTAGCTACGGAAGCTCAGCTAAAAGCAGCAGAAATAGCTAATGAAGGAATTACCCTAGAGTATGACTCTGGAAATACGAGAACCACGCTCGATGTTATTCAATCCAGAAGCTTGCTTCTTGATGCAAGAATTGCGTTCGCAAAGGCTGAAAGAGATTTTATAATTTCTAAGTTTAAGCTAGCATTTCAATTAGGGACACTATCCTCAACCTCAATTAAATCTTTGTAAAACAAGGTTTTTTGAGGCTTTTTTTAATAGTTCTTGCAAAAAAGAACAAAATGTGTACATTTAAATTATCGATTCGTAACAATAAAAGGATAAAAAATGACAAAAAATAATTTAAAAGTTGTGAAATCAGACAACAAAAAAGAGCAAGAATTAAAAGAAAAAAACAAATCTTTAGAGGCTGCTATCAGCCAAATAGACCAAAATTTTGGAAAGGGTTCAGTAATGAGACTTGGCCAACAACAAGCCTTAGATGTTGAAGCCATTTCAACGGGGTCATTAAGCTTAGATTTAGCCTTAGGTATTGGCGGCTTACCAAAAGGTAGAATAATAGAAATTTATGGTCCGGAGTCCTCTGGCAAAACTACTTTAGCGTTACAAGTAGTGGCTGAAGCTCAAAAAGCAGGTGGAATATGTGCTTTTGTTGATGCTGAACATGCAATGGACCCAGTGTATGCAAAAAAACTTGGAGTAAAAACAGAAGAACTTTTAATTTCACAACCAGATACAGGTGAACAGGCTTTAGAAATCACTGATACATTAATTAAATCAGGCTCAGTCTCTGTATTAGTAGTTGACTCAGTTGCAGCACTGACGCCAAAAGCTGAGTTAGAAGGAGAAATGGGAGATCACCATGTAGGTCTTCAATCTAGACTTATGAGTCAGGCTTTAAGAAAATTAACTGGCTCTGTTTCAAAATCAAACACAATGGTAATTTTTATTAATCAAATCAGAATGAAAATTGGCGTAATGTTTGGAAATCCAGAAACAACATCAGGCGGAAATGCACTTAAATTTTATTCTTCTGTTAGAATGGATATTAGAAGAATAGGTGCAATTAAGGACAAAGATCAAATAATTGGAAACTCTACTAGAGTTAAGGTTATTAAAAACAAGGTCGCACCACCTTTTAAAGTCGTTGAGTTTGATTTGATGTATGGAAAAGGGATTAGTAAGGTTGGCGAATTAATCGACCTCGGAACTAAAGCTGGTGTAGTTGAAAAATCTGGAGCTTGGTATGCCTATAAAGGTGAAAAGATCGGACAAGGCAGAGAAAATGCAAAAATTTATTTAGAAAAAAATCCAAAAATTGCGGTTGAAATTGAAGGGGTAATTCGTAACGAAGCTTCAGCAATTTCAAAAGAATTAGAGGGAAATCCATCACCAAACCAAAAAATTAACGAAGACAAAGAAGATAACTAATTAATAAGCCATCTCAAAATTAAAACGGGAGATATATTTCTCCCGTTTCCCATGAAACAACAACTTAAAATTGACTCATTCAACATATAGTACATAACACTTCAAGTTGTAAAATTAATAGTGTACAAAATTAAATAAATTTAGTTCAATAAGGAGTTCGTTAACAAGGAGGGAAAATGAGCACACAACAAGCTAAAAGCTCGAAAGTGTCTTCAGCTCTAGATACCTCTCATTTAAAAGTAAAATTTCCATTTAAAGCTAAATACGGTAATTATATAAATGGTAAATTTGTAGAGCCAAAGTCAGGCAAATATTTTGATAATGTTAGCCCGATAAATAATGAGAAAATCTGTTCAGTTGCACGATCGAACGAAAAAGACGTAGAGGCTGCATTAGACGCAGCTCACGCAGCTTTCCCTGAGTGGGGAAAAACAGACATCACTACTAGGTCAAATATTTTGTACAAAATAGCTGATGTACTTGAGAAAAATCTAAATTTATTAGCCACGGCTGAGTGTTTAGATAACGGTAAACCAATCAGAGAATGTATGGCAGCAGATTTGCCTTTAGTGATAGATCATTGGAGATATTTTGCTGGAGTAATAAGAGCTGAAGAAGGTTCAGTGGCTGAAATAAGTAACTCCCAATATTCATATAATATACCTGAACCATTAGGAGTAGTTGGTCAAATAGTTCCATGGAATTTTCCATTATTAATGGCAACATGGAAACTTGCTCCAGCTTTAGCTGCAGGAAACTGTTCAGTTCTTAAACCAGCTGAACAAACGCCAGCATCTATCATGGTAATGATGGAACTAATTGGAGACTTACTGCCTCCAGGAGTAGTAAACATTGTAAGTGGCTACGGTTTAGAAGCAGGTAAGCCCTTAGCGTCATCAAAAAGAGTTGCTAAAGTAGCTTTCACAGGTGAAACAACAACTGGAAGATTGATAATGCAGTATGCTGCACAAAACATCATTCCAATTACTTTGGAATTAGGTGGAAAATCTCCAAACATATTTTTTGAAGACATTATGAATAAAGATGATGATTTCTTAGATAAATGTGTTGAAGGTTTTGTAATGTTTAATCTAAACCAAGGTGAAGTATGTACTTGCCCAAGCAGAGCGTTAGTTCAAGAGTCTATCTATGATAAATTTATGGAAAGATGTATCAAAAGAACTAAAGCTGTTGTTCAAGACAACCCTTTAAAAATGGAAACAATGATCGGAGCACAAGCCTCTGTAGAGCAAATGGAGAAGATAAAATCTTACCTTGATCTAGGAAAAAAAGAAGGAGCTAAAGTTCTGACAGGAGGAAGCGTTGGAAAACTTAATAGTGGATTGGAAAAAGGAAATTATATTCAACCAACTATTTTTGAAGCTAAAAACGATATGCGTATTTCTCAAGAAGAAATTTTTGGCCCAGTTGTTTCTGTAATTAAATTTAAAGATGAAGCAGACGCATTAAGAATTGCGAATGATACTCTTTATGGTTTAGGAGCAGGTGTTTGGACTAGGAATGGGAACATTGCTTATAGAATGGGGAGAGCTATACAAGCAGGAATAGTGTGGACAAATTGTTACCATGCATATCCAGCGCATTCACCATTTGGTGGTTATAAACAATCTGGTGTGGGAAGAGAAACTCACAAAATGATGCTTAACCATTACAGACAAAACAAGAACTTACACGTTTCTTACGCTGAGAAGAAATTGGGATTCTTTTAATCAATAATATATACTGGCCCATGATTCTAAATCATGGGCCGTACTATAAAAATGAAAGTATCTGCAACTCACTCAGCTTTAACATTGCTATCTAAACTTCAGGAAAAGTACGGAGAGAGGCTTATGTTTCATCAATCAGGAGGGTGTTGTGATGGCAGTGCTCCTATGTGCTTTAAAGAAGGTGAATTTCCTCTAGGAGACAATGACGTTAAGCTTGGAGAGATAGGTGGAGTTCCTTTTTATATGAATGGTGATCAATACGAAAAATGGAAACATACTGACCTGACTATAGACGCTGTAAAGGGAATAGGCGGAATGTTTTCATTGGATAATGGAACAGGAGAAAGATTTTTAACAAAATCAGAAATTTGCTTAGTAGTTGATAACGAAAAACAAAAAACCGGTTAATCTCTTTATAGACAACCCTATAAATATCTGTATTTAATATTATATGAGCCAATTTTTGTTGACTGATATAAGGGAGAAATTTCTTAGCTATTTTAAGAAAAATAATCACGAAATAGTAGACTCTAGCAATTTGGTTCCAAACAACGATCCTACCTTAATGTTTACTAATTCTGGCATGGTTCAGTTTAAAAATGTTTTCACTGGTTTGGAAAAAAGACCTTACAAAAGAGCTACCACATCTCAAAAATGCGTAAGAGCAGGTGGAAAACATAATGATCTTGAGAACGTTGGTTATACCCCAAGACATCATACATTTTTTGAAATGTTAGGAAACTTCTCATTTGGAGACTATTTTAAAGAGCAAGCAATAGACCATGCTTGGAAATTGCTCACTAAAGATTTTCAATTACCTAAAGAAAAACTTTCTGTTACAGTTTTTCATGAAGATCATGAGTCTTTTGATTTGTGGAAAAAAATTGCTGGGTTAAGTGAGGATAAAATATTTAAAATTTCAACATCTGATAATTTCTGGTCAATGGGAGATACTGGACCTTGTGGACCATGTTCAGAAATATTTTATGATCATGGAGAAAAACTTAAAGGAGGCCCACCAGGAAGTGCAGATCAAGATGGAGACAGATTTATAGAAATATGGAATCTTGTCTTTATGCAATATGAGCAAATTTCAAAAAATAAAAGAATTAACTTACCTAAGCCATCAGTGGATACTGGAATGGGTCTTGAAAGAATGACTGCAGTACTCCAAGGAACACACGATAATTATAACATTGACCATTTTAAAAAGATCATGTCTGCTTCATCAGATTTTATTAAATCACCAATTAACGATAAAACTATTGCTAGCCACAGAGTTATTTCAGATCACTTAAGAGCAAGCTGTTTTCTAATAGCTGAGGGAATTTTACCGTCAAATGAGGGTCGTGGATATGTTTTGAGAAGAATAATGAGAAGAGGCATGAGACACGCACACTCTTTAGGCAGTAAGTCTCCTGTATATTATAGACTTTTTGACGTTTTACTCCATGAAATGAAACAGAGCTACCCAGAATTAGAAACAGGCAAAGATCTCATAGTCGAAACTTTAAAAAATGAGGAAGAAAAATTTTCTTCTCTTCTTGAGAGAGGAATGAAAATTTTAGACGACAATTTAAGTAAAGTACAAAATAATACATTACCTGGATCAATTGCTTTTAAATTGTACGATACTTACGGGTTTCCCGTAGACTTAACTGCGGATATCTTAAGAGCAAAAAATATACAAGTTGATAATTCATCTTTCGAGCAAGAAATGGAAAAAAGCAAAACTTTGGCTAGAGCTAACTGGCAGGGTTCTGGAGACAAATCAGTAGAGGAAAAATGGTTTAAAATTAGAGAGGAATTAAATCCAACAGAATTTTTAGGTTATGAGTTTAATAAAGCAGAGGCGGTTGTTGTAAAAATTTCTAAAGATAACAAGTTTGTAAATAGTGCTACCGAAGGCAATGAAGTTGAGATAATAACAAATCAAACACCTTTTTATGGTGAGTCAGGAGGGCAAGTTGGGGATCAGGGAATAATTTTTAATTCAGATTGTAGAATTAATATAACTGATACACAAAAAAAAATGGGAGATCTTTTTGTTCATATTGGAAAAATTGAGTCTGGCGCAATAAAAATTGGTCAAAACGTTAATCTTGAGATTAATGTTGAAAATAGAAATAATTCTAAAGCCAACCACTCTGCAACACATTTGCTACACGAGTCTTTGAGACGGACTTTAGGTAAACATGTAACTCAAAAAGGATCATTGGTATCTCCAGAGAGATTAAGATTTGACTTTAGCCATAACAAACCTATTGAAAAAGATGAAATGATTAAGATAAATAAAGTCGTGAATGAAATTGTCGACGGCTCAACTGAGGTTCAAACAAGAATAATGACACCTAAAGAAGCTATAAAAATGGGAGCTTTAGCTCTTTTTGGAGAAAAGTACGGTGAGGAAGTCAGAGTAGTATTTATGGGTAAAGAATCTAATGGTTTTTTTTCAACAGAGCTTTGTGGAGGAACACATGTAAAAAATACAAAAGACATTGGATACTTTAAAGTTATTAGCCAGTCTTCAATTGCTTCTGGAGTTAGAAGAGTAGAAGCTTTAAGAGATAAACAACTTCAAGAGTATGAGAAATTAAAAAAACAAGATATATCAAAAAAAGAAAAACTAAATCAAGATCAATTAGAAAAAATTGAAAAAGAACTATTAAGTTTAAAAATTAAACCTAATTTTAATAAAAACAAAGATTTAAATGAAAACTTGAAAGTATTAACTAAACAATTAGATAAAATAAAAATTCAAAATGTTATTAAAAATAAAAATAAAAATAAAATTCAAG
>CACLBB010000014.1 GCA_902605035.1 uncultured Pelagibacteraceae bacterium | reverse complement strand
AACTGGAGCGTCTTTAGTGGTCTCCTCTTTTTTGTCACCCTCAGTTTTTTTTCTATCTTTTTTGGGAATAGCCTTATGAGGATTATTTCCTGGCTTAGGCATAGGCATCAATTCCATTTCACCTAATATCCGTGAAACTCTTAAAGTTGGTTGAGCACCTTTGCTTATCCAATATTTAACTCTTTCAAATTCTACCTTAATTCTTTCCTTCTTATCTTTTGGCAATAAAGGGTTGTAAGATCCAATTTTTTCAATAAACTTGCCATCTCTTGGATATCTTCCGTCAGCTACTACTATTTTATAAACAGGTCTTTTTTTTACTCCACCCATTGATAATCTTATTCTTAACATATTGTACCTTTCATTTTAGTTGATTAAGCATTTCATCTGGTATCATTCCAGATGGAATTTTTTTTCCTTGAGACATCTTTTTCATCATTTCAGACATCATTTTAAATTGTTTCAGTAACTTATTAATTTTTGAAACATCCACACCCGCTCCTATTGAAATTCTTTTACGTCTAGATCCGCTTATAATCTTTGGATTTTCTCTCTCTTTTTTAGTCATGGATAAAATTATAGCTTCATTTTCTATTAACATTTTTTCATCAATATTTGCTTGATCCATTTTTGTTTTCATTTTATTCACGCCGGGTAACATAGACATAACACCTTCCATCCCTCCCATTTTTTTCATTTGTCTAAGTTGTGAGAGATAAGCATCCATAGTAAATATTCCCTTTTTTAGTTCATCTTCAGTTTCTTTTATTTTTTCCTCACTTAAATCTTGTTGAGCTTTCTCCACTAAAGTAACAATATCGCCCATTCCTAAAATTCTATTAGCTAATCTATCGGGATGAAATAATTCAAGATCGGTAATTTTTTCTCCAACTCCAATATACTTAATCGGTTTACCTGTAACATGTTTCATGCTCAATGCTGCTCCACCTCTAGCATCTCCATCAACTCTTGTTAGAATTATTCCAGAAAGACCGAGAGTTTTATCAAATTCCTTTGCTACGTTGACAGCAATTTGTCCAGTCAATGAGTCAGCTACTAATATTGTTTCAGCTGGTTTTGTGATTTCTTTAATTTTTTTTATTTCAGACATCATTGGAAGATCTATTTGAGTTCTACCTGCTGTATCAAAAATTATAATATCTGAACCATTAAGGTTAGCAGCATTTAAAGACCTTTTAACAATGTCAATTGGCTGTTGCTTTTCAACTATTGGCAAACATTGGACTCCGTTTGACTCTGCAAGCAATCTAAGTTGCTCTTGAGCTGCTGGTCTATAAACATCTAAACTAACTAACATCACTTTTTTTTTAAAATTTTTCTCAATATTTTTAGCTAACTTTGCTGCAGAAGTTGTTTTTCCTGATCCTTGTAAACCAACCAATAATAAAGAAACTGGGGGAACAGCTTTTAAATTTAATTCTTCATTTTTAGAACCTAAAATATTTACTAATTCATCATAAACAATTTTTACTATCATCTGACCTGCTGAAGTCGATTTAATGATTTCTTGGCCAATAGCTTTAGGCTTTATTTTTGAAATAAATTCTTTAGTGACTGAAAGAGCTACATCCGCCTCTAATAAAGCAAGTCGTATTTCCTTTAAACCAGAGTCAACTTGATTCTCTGTTAATGAGGGCGCGCTTTTAAGCTTAGAAAAAATACTTTCTAATTTATTTGTTAAGTTTTCAAACATTTTTATAACAACCAACACCTATCGCACTAGTGGGCGAACCTTCGCTGACTAGTGTCGACACTCTTGATTTCAAGAGCACCGCAAAAACTTAAGTATTTGCGGAAAGTTTGGAGAAACTACAATTTGGGGTTTTAAAAGTCAATGAATAATTATACTAATCAATTATGGCAACTATTGACGCTTTTAAAATGGATGGGTTAGGGAATGACTTTATCATCATCGATGGAAGGGAAAACCCTATTAATTTAGAAAAAGAAAAAATTATTGAATTAGGAAGTAGAACTAATATTGGATTTGACCAAATAATCTTTATAGAAAAAGAAAAAGAAAATTCTTACCCTATAAAAATTTTTAACTCTGATGGAGGTGAAATTAGCGCTTGTGGAAATGGATCAAGATGCGTGGCATATCTTTTAGGTAAAAGTTTAAATACTAAGGAAATTAAATTACAAACTAACAATAGAATACTTAATGCAAAAATAGTTGAAGATTTTCATGTAGAACTGGAGATGGGCCAGCCTTTATTAAATTTTGAAGATATTCCATTATCTAAAACGATTAATCCAGGTAATGTATCTTTAAACATTAATAACAAAACATTTGATGGTGGATTTTGTGTAAATATAGGAAACCCACATATAATTTTTTTTGTTAAAGATTGTTTCGAATATGATCTAAAAGTAATAGGTCCTAAGATTGAAAACCATGATCTTTTTCCAGAAAAAATCAACATTACATTTGCTCAGATAATTGATAAAAAAAACATAACTGTAAATGTTTGGGAAAGAGGAGCTGGACTTACCAAGGCCTGTGGTACTGCAGCTTGTGCGACTGCTGTTGCTGCTTTTGAAAAAAAATTGGTTAACAATAAAGTAGATATTAGATTTGAAGAAGGTCTTTTAAATATAAAGATGGATAAGTCTAAAAATATATTTATGACTGGGCCTGTTTCTGAAATTAAAAATATAAAAATAAATATTTAATATGGGATTATTTGATAAATTTAAATTAGGGCTTGGAAAAAGCTCTTATGATCTTTCAGAAGGCTTTAAAAATATTTTTTCAAAAAAAGTTATAGATGATAGTGTTTTAACTAAATTTGAAGAGTTAATTATTTCCTCTGATGCGGGAATAGATGTTGCTCAAGAATTAAGAAAAGATTTCGAAAATTTTAAAATTGATAAAAAATTAGATAATCACCAAGAAATTTTAAAGTTAATAGCAGATAAGATGGCCATTAACTTACTTAAATATGAAAAAGATTTAAGCCTTATGGGTAATGCAAGTTCATCTGTTATTGTTGTTTCAGGAGTAAATGGAGTGGGTAAAACAACTACAATAGGAAAATTAGGAAAATATTTTAAAGACAATAATAGATCTGTTGTATTTGGTGCAGCAGATACTTTTAGAGCTGCAGCAATAGATCAACTACAAGTTTGGGCTGCAAAAGTAAAGGTAGATATAATTAAATCTGAAATTAATAGCGATCCAGCTTCAGTTGCTTTTAAAACTGCAGAATTTGCAAAAAAAAATCAAATAGACATTGCTTTAATAGATACTGCTGGAAGATTGCAAAATAAAAAAAATTTAATGGACGAGTACAAAAAGATTATAAATGTTCTTAAAAAAATCGATGAAAAATTTCCTAATGAGGTAATCTTAGTGCTAGATGCTACCACTGGACAAAATGCTTTAAATCAAGTTGAAGAATTTAGTAAGATTCACAACATTACAGGTTTAATAGTTACTAAGCTTGATAGTACTGCTAAAGGTGGAATCATTTTAGCTATTTGTAAAAAATATAACTTACCTATTGTTGCTGTAGGAATGGGTGAAAAAGATACAGACTTATATCCATTTAAGGCTGAATATTTTGCTAAAGCATTGTTAGGATTTAATTCTTAATATTTCAGAATAAAATTTTTTATTTCATTTAATAAATTTGGATTAAATTCCATCATATGATCATCTTCGGAAGTAAAATATGAGTGTTTTGGACTGTTAGCCTTTTCAAATAATTCTTTACCCATTGAAATAGGGACAACATCATCTTTCTCTCCGTGCATTATCAAAATTGGAGTATTAATCATTTTAATCTTACCAATTGAATCATACCTATCTTTTAAAAGAAGTCTTACTGGAAGGTATGGATAATAGATTTTTGCAGAATTTTCTATAGACGTAAAAGGTGACTCTAATATTATACTACTAAAATTATTTTTTTTACCCAATTCTACTGCAACTCCGGTTCCTAAAGACTCTCCATATAAAATAATTTGATTATTGTTAATGTTTTTTTCATTAAGCCATTTGATTGCCGCTTCAGCATCTTTATATAGATTTTGTTCGGTTGGAGATCCTTTATTACCGCTAAATCCTCTCCAAGAGATCAATAAAATATTTATATCTAATTTATACAATTCATTAAGCTTATATATTCTATTAGATAAATGACCTGCATTACCATGGAATATAACAAGTGTTTTATATTTCTTAAAATCTTTTTCTATTATCCACGATTTTAGTTTTATTTCTTCATCAACTTCTATAAAAATCTCGTCATAATCAAATTGGATTTTATCGCCTTGGTAGTTATTCTCTGATGGATGATAAAGTAAATTTCTCTGATAAAAATATATAAAAATTATTACTACTATATAAGCAATTACTGAAGATGATAAAATTAGATACAAATATTTCATTTTACAATTTTTCTAGCTAAATAAATTCCGATAAACACTAAAGCAGCTCCGTAATAATGAAAATTTAAAAGAGCTTCGTCGAATAAAATTATTCCATAAATGGCTGAATATATTGAAAATATATAAAGTGTAAATCCTGCTAAAGAAGCTCCAACATATTTTTGAACTTTAGTATATAAAGTGAAAGCAATTATCCCTGGAGATATAGCCGCAAATAAAACCCAAAATAAAAAATTATTGTTAAACTCTGTATTAAATAAGTAAGTTTCTTCGATCAAATAAAATGGCATCAAAGAAATTGCACCAAAAAAAGCTATTAAAGTAAACCTGGCCATAAGACTAAAACTACTTTTCCAATTAATAAGAAAGATAGAATAAACTGCCCATCCAATTGCAGCTCCCAACATCCATAAATCTCCAGAGGTAAATTTAAAATTTAATAGATAAGAAAGATCTCCTTTACAAATTATTATTAAGACACCTGAAAGACATAGAATTAAGCCTATGATTCTAGAAAAATTGATTTTATCATTAAAAAATAGAACTGATAGAATAATAATAAATATTGGTGAAGATGTATAAATTATTCCCATGTTAGCCATAGTTGTAGACATGCCTGCTATAAAAGGAAATGCACCGCAGATGCCGCAACCCGTCAGCCCTAAGAAAAAAAGTTTTAAAGATTCTTTTTTAAATTGTTTTTTCTTTTTAATAATTTCATTAAAAAAGAACGGCATTAAAATTAAGAAAACAGTAAGCCATCTCCAAAATGCAAGCGACACTGGCGGAACATATTCAACTCCTCCTCTAGCAACAATAATATTTGAAGCCATAAAAATTGGCTGTACAAATAAAAGTAGATAAGGGTAAAAATTATTTCTTTTTATCACCAAAGGCTTCATATAACATCATTATTATTACTAAGCCCATTAGAATATAAACTGGCAAAACATCTTTAAAACCTATCATCATAGACCTGGTTAATGTTGTTGCTAAACCAATAAGAAAAGCAATACAGAAAACACAGCCAATTATTGAGGTTATTTTATTCATCTTTACAGTTTTTTTCCAACCAATTAGCAGTACCTAAAAATCTTAAGTCATCAAGTTTATTTCCAACTAATTGCACTCCTAATGGTAAATTATTTTCTCCAGTTAGTAAAGGTAATGAAATAGTTGGTAATCCTAAATATGTCCAAATTTTTTGAAAATCAGCACTTCCTGTTGATTTTAAACCTTTGTCAGCTACTCCGTTAGAAGAAGGAGTTATTATTCCATGATAATCTTCAAAAACTTCTTTGTAAGACTCATAACTTTGTTTCATAAAATCAATTGCATCTGTGTAATCTTTTGCAGAATATTTCATTCCTCTTTCAATCGCATCTCTCATTTCTTTAGAAAGTTTGTTTTTATCTTTTTTATAATAGACTTGAAAATTATTAGCTAAATCAACTTCGTGAATAATTTTATGATATTCTGGAATTTCTTTAAAATATGAAGGTGTGTCAAACACTTCAATATTTTTTTTCAATTTTTTAATCAAAAATTCAAATGCTTTTTGAGATTCTTTATCTATATTTTTCCATTTGTCAGTTTTATAAAAAATAAATTTTGGCTCAAATATTGGTCCCTCTTCACAAATTTTAATCATATCATCTGCCGCAAAATGAACAGTCGCGGGATCATATAAATCTTTTTTTATTAAAGTTTTTGCAAGTAAAGCCACATCTTTAACAGTTTTTCCAAATACACCCATAGTATCTAGTTTTTCAGAGGTTTTTAAAACACCATTTCTTGAAATTAATCCGTAAGAAGGTTTATATCCTACTACTCCGCAGTATGAAGCGGGTCGAATAATCGAACCACCAGTTTGAGAACCAATTGATAAATGAGCCATATGAGAAGCCACTACTGCAGCTGATCCACTAGATGAACCACCTGGTGTCCTTGAATAGTCATGTGGATTTTTTGTTTTACTTGGGTGAATGTAAGCTAATTCACAAGTTACAGTTTTTCCCATAATGATAGCGCCTGCTGTCTTCAATAAATTAACAATTTCTGAATCTTGGGAGCTAGACATTTTTTTTCTAAAAACAGTTCCACATTCAGTCGGCATATCATACGTTCCAATTATATCTTTGATTGCTATTGGAAGACCATGTAAAGCCCCTAAAGGTTTGCCTGACTTTCTATATTCATCTGCCTCTTCAGCTTTTTCTAAAAGAATTTTTTTATCCAAAAAAGCCCAAGCCTGAACATCCTTTTCAAATTTTTCTATTCTTTTTATGTAAACCTTACATAGATCTACAGAAGAAATATCACCAGATTTTAACTTAGAAACCAGTTCATTGGCATTTAAAGAAGCTGTGTCTATCATTTTAAGTTATTAATTTGCAAATAAAGTATCGGGTAACCAGAGAGCAATACCTGGGAATAAATACATTAAAACCATTGCAAAAATTACTATTCCTAAAAAAGGCATTATACCTCTAAAGATATCAAGAAGTTCTACATTTTTAGTTTGAACACCCTTGAGATAATAAGCTGACATTGCCATAGGAGGCGTTAAAAATGAAGTTTGTAAATTTAGAGCAATCAACATTGCAAAGAAATATGGATTAACTCCAAAAAACTCAACTAATGGTAAAAATATTGGAACAAAAATGATTAATATTTCAGTCCATTCCAATGGCCATCCAAGTAAAAAAATTATTATCTGAGTAATTACCAAAAACTGCCACGGTGCAAGATCCATGGCTTTAAAGAAATGCTCAAAGACTTCATGGCCGCCTAAATAGGAAAAAACAGATGAAAATGTCCAAGATCCTATGAATAGCCACATTATCATTGCTGTTGTCTTTGCTGTTAGAAAGACCGACTCTTTAAAATTTTTCCATTTTAAAGTCTTATAAAAAAATGAGAGAACTATTGCTCCAAAAGCTCCTACACCTGCTGCCTCAGCTGGTGTAGCTAATCCTCCTAAGATCGTACCAAGTACTAAGATAATTAGTGAAAAGAGTGGAAGAAATGAAACCAAAACCTCTTTCAATATTTCTGATCTAGGAGGTATTTCTTCCTCTGGTGGTTTAGGCGCTATAGAAGGATTGAAATATGCTCTAGTAATTGCATAACCTATATATAGTCCAGCAAGTAGCAAACCAGGAAGTATCGCGGCAGCAAATAACCTTAAAGGTGAAAGCTGGGCAATAACTGAATAAACAATTAGCATAATGCTCGGTGGAATTAATATTCCAAGACATCCTCCTGAGCATATTACTCCTGAGGCAAATTTTTTATCATAACCTGCTTTGATCATAGCTGGCCAAGCTAACAAACCCATTAAAGTAACCACTGCACCAATAATTCCAGTCGCAGTTGAAAATAGTGCACAAGTAATTAAAGCTGCAACTGCCATTGATGCTGGCAATCTATGCGAAGCTAATCTAATTGCAAAAAATAATCTTGAAACAATTCCGGCTCTTTCTACAAGATACCCCATAAATAAAAACAAGGGGACTGCAGTTAATACTGTATTATCCATTACTGTATATGTATTTTGAACGAATAATTGAAAAATTCTATTATCTAATAAATGTTCCATTCGAGTTGGGTCAAAGTAAGCGTAGTAACCAAAACCAACTCCCATAGCCATTAAAGTAAAGGCTATAGGAAATCCTAAAAGCACAGCAAATAGAAAAATACCCATCATAAAAATTGCGACTTCTGGATTTGTTAAACTAAATAACATCTTTTTGATCCTCGTCTTGTGAAGTTCTCATTAACATTTTTTCTGTTTCTTCTGCTACAACCATTCTTGCAGGCCAATGGCCAGTTTGAATACAAATAATCGATCGAAATACTTCGCTAATACCTTGAATAATTAAAAGAACTCCTGCTGAAGGTATTAATGCTTTTGCCATATAAATTTGGATTTGAGCTGGGCTATTCCAACTTGTTTCTTTAATTTTCCAAGCTAGTGCAGCATATTCATAACCATAAAATGCTAAAGCTAATACACCTGGGAAGAAAAATATGAAGTATAAAATTAAATCTATGTAACCTTGAGTCCTCGGTTTAAACAATCTGTAAATTACATCTCCCCTTACGTGTGCTTCTGTAGATAAAGTATAAGCTCCTGCCATCATAAATATTGCTCCATACATTTGTAAACTAAAGTCAAAGTTCCATAAAGTTGGAGCGTTAAATGCATAAGCCATAACTACTTCATAACATGTTCCACCCATCAGTATTACGATGCACCAAGAAAATGCTTTTCCAACTGAGGTACTTAAATGATCTGCGAAACTGATAAATCCTCTCATAAAACTAAACTATTCTAAAAATTTATTTTTTTCCATAAAAAAAAGGGGGCGAAAAGCCCCCTTTTTAAAATTATACGAAAGTTAATTAAATTTTAACTTTAGCAATACTTCCGAACTCATTTTCATAAGCCAGCTTGTAATTCGGCTGGTTCATCAGTAAGTATTTCATAACTCTCTTAGCGTATTTCTTCTGAGAATCTACAATTTTCTTAAAGAATGGATCCTTCTTATTAAAGTCTCCTATTACTTTATCCCAACCTTTTAATTGTTGAGCTAAGATTTCATCAGACGTTTGATACACGTTTACTTTGTGTTGATTCATCAATTTAGATAAATCAGCTGAGTATCTAACTAACGCTTTGAAATAGTTGTCCGTATTCGCAGCATAAGCAGCATTTTTTAGTATCGCTTGGTGCGCAGGCGATAAACCATTAAATGTTTTTTTATTTACTGGAATTTCAAACATCTCTTGAGATTGGTGGAAGCTTCCTAAGTGATAATGCTTAGAAACATCTTGCATACCAAATTGAGAGTCTGAAGTTGGGTTGTTAAACTCAGCAGCTTCAATCAATCCTGTTTTCATAGCAGGTTGAATTTCACCACCAGGTAATTGTCTAACTACCATTCCCATCGCTGTTAATACGTTAGTCGCTAAACCAACTGTTCTGTACTTCATTCCTTTAACATCAGAAACTTTAGTTACGTTCTTTTTGAACCAACCAAAAGGCTGAGCAGGCATTGGCATATGGAAGAAACCAATATAATCGAAACCAACTTTTGCAAGTGTCTCGTTATATAGTTTTCTACCTCCACCGTACTCCATCCATCCCATAACTTCTTGAGATGACATTCCGTATGATGGACCTGTACCAAACAATGAAGCGGCAGCGTTTTTACCATACCAGTATGCAGTTACCCAGTGTCCCATATCTAGTACACCTGAGCTTACTGCTTGACCAATCTCTCCAGTTTTTACAACTGAACCAACTGGCTGAAGATCAATCTTCAATTCACCACCTGACATGTCGCTAACCATTTTTGCATAGTCGCCAGCCATTTCGAAGAATATATTTGCTCCTGAAGGCCAAGCTGCTTGCATCTTTAAAGTTTTCGGCGCACCGAATGCAATGTTTGGCATTGCAACTGTTGCTGCCGCTGCTGCACCTGTAACTGCAGCTGCTTTAAAGAACTTACGTCTTGAAGGAGTTTTTACTCCCTTGATCGTTTTTTTTGACATATGTCCCCCTTAATTATTAATAATTAAAAATATTTAAACATATAAGGTTTTAAGAGTCTCGAAATAATTAAAAAATCTTTTTTTTTTACAACCTTGGGTAGTTAAAAAAGTATTTAATTTACTTTATTTTTGCACTTCCCAGATTTAAAAAACTCTTCAAGATTATCAATGGCTAGGTTTGCCATCGCAGTACGTGTTTCTTTTGTCGCACTACCCAAATGAGGTAAGATAAATGCACTTTTGTGTTTTAAATATCCAGGATTTAAATTAGGTTCCCCTTTGTATACGTCTAAACCAACGGCATAAACTTTTCTTCTATTAAGCGCATCAATCAAAGCCTCGTCGTCAACTATATCTCCTCTTGCTACATTAGTAATAACGGCACCTCGGGGTAAAAATTCTAAAGTCTCTTTATTTATCATGTTCGATGTTTCTTTTGAAGCTGGGCAACATATTGACAATACATCTGAAATGCTAAGTAAACTTTTCAAATCTTTATGATAAGTCGCATCATATTCCTTTTCGGTACTTAATTGAGAACGATTATGATAATGAATGATCATTCCAAGTGATTTAGCTATCTTTGCAATTTTTTTTCCAATTCTTCCCATTCCTAAAATACCTAAACGAGTTCCAGTTAATTGTTTACCTATTAAATAATCAGCTGACCATTTCCAATTGGAGGCTCTTGCGCTTTCAATTCCCTCTGAAGCTCTTCTACAAGCGCCTAAAATTAAAAGAATTCCTATTTCCGCTGTAGCATCGGTTAATACATCGGGTGTATTTGTCACAATAATATTTCTTTTCTTAGCAGCATCCAAATCAATATTTCCAAATCCAACAGCAAAATTTGATAAAATTTTTATACTCTCAGGTAAATTATTTATCGTTTTCGCATCAAGGTTGTCTGTCAAAGCTGATAAAATACCGTCACACCCCTCGCTCATATCAATTAATTTTTTCTCAGAATATAATTCGTCATTTGAATTTAATCTCACATCATAAAGATTTTTTAATCTATCTTCGTTAGATTGTAATAGCTTTCTTGTTACTAATATTTTTTTCATATCTTAAAAATTTTTTAGTTTTTGAGGTTTTGGTCCTCCAGTAAACCAGTCTAAAAGCTCAACTGTATGGATTATAGGAATTTTAGTTCCATTTGAAATTTGGGTCATGCAACCGATATTTCCAGTTGATATGAAGTCTGGAGAAATTTTTTCAATATTCTTTACTTTATTTCTCAGCAAAGTTGTTGCCATTTTTTGATGAAGGATATTATATGTGCCAGCTGAACCACAGCACAAATGTCCCTCAGGTATATCTAAAACATCATTTCCAGTTTTTGAAATCAAGTCTTTTGGTTGTTGATGTACTTTTTGTCCATGTTGCATTGAACAGGCTGAATGATAAGCAATTTTGTATTTTTTTTCTTTATCTAGATTTATTTTTAGTTTTAAATTTTCATCTAGATACTCTGTTATGTCCTTAGTTAGCTCAGAAATTTTTTTTGCTTTCTTTTTTAAATCATTATTATTTTTAAAAATATGTCCGTAGTCCTTTAAAGTAGTTCCACAACCAGATGTGTTGCTTATAATCGCATCTAATCCGTTATCTAAATATTCTTGATGCCAGCTTTCAATATTTTTGGTAAAAGACGCATGAGCTAAGTCTTTTTTTCCCAAATGATGATTCAAAGATCCACAACAATCAATATCTTGCATGACAACTACTTCCACGTTGTGTCTTGTTAATAATCTTATTGTAGACTCATTTATCTCAGGTGAAATTACTCTTTGCACGCAACCTGTAAGTAGAGCAACTCTTGAAATTTTTTTTCCACTTTCTGCCTCGTAAATTTTTTTTTCTTTTAATTTTTTAGAGGGAATCTTGCTAGGCATTAATTCTAAAGAATTTTTGAGAAACTTTGGTAAAAGAAAACTAAAGGGTTTTACGATTTTAGTTAAAATTGCCATTAATAAAAAAACTTTAGGTCTTGGCAAAACGTAGGAAAGAATATTTCTAAATATGCGATCTATTAAAGGTCTTTTATAGGTTTCTTCAACATAATTTCTTCCATGATCTATTAAGTGCATGTAGTTCACTCCAGAAGGACATGTTGTCATACAAGAGTAGCAGGACAAACAGCTATCAATGTGCTGAACAATTTTTTTGTTAGCCGGCTTTTTATTCTCTATCATATCTTTAATCAAATAAATTCTACCTCTAGGTCCCTCAAGTTCATTTCCATTAACACAATAAGTAGGGCAAGTTGCGTTGCACATACCACAGTGGACACACTTTCTTATGATGCTCTCACTTGATTTGTTATCTTTATCTAGAAGCTGTTTGTCTGTGAAAGATGTTTGCATTATATACCTGAATACATTTTGCCTGGATTAAAAATTCTTTTAGGGTCAAAACTTTTTTTTATTTTTTCGGAAATCCTATACTTTATAGGATCTATTGTAAAAATATCAGCTGAAGCTTTCATATCTTCCTCCACCTTAATTAACGTGTAATATCCATTATGTTGTTTAGCAATTTCTTTAATTTCATTTAGAATTTTAATCGAGATTTCATTAAGCTCAAGCCAAATAAGGCTTCCGCCCCAATCTAAAAAATAGGTAAAATCAATGTTTTTTAATTTTTGCAGTAAGTTTAGAGTTTCGCTCATAGGCAAAACTATTCTGATTAGATTTTTCTTAGTATTGGAAAAAATTTCTAAATTTTTGGCTTTATCCCAAAAAATGTAAGATTGTTCAACATCTAATACAGAATATTCATTTTTAAGTAAGTCCAACTCTTTACATAACATATTAATTCTATGGTCGACTGAATTAGAGGGTCCTTCTATTCTTATGCCTGTAAGTGCTCCTTTGTGGATTAAATCATTGAATGTGAAATGTTTTTCAAATGAGTCTGGGTAAAAAACTCCTCCAGAAGGATCTGCAGAAGAGGATAAAGACTTACCTAAATACTCTAAAGCTTTTTTTACATGAGGATTATTTATTATTAGTGTTTTACTAATCTCAGGTTTTGGTAAAACTTTAATCGATAATTCAGTTAGTACGGTTAATGTTCCAAAGGATCCAGATAAAAGTTTACATAAATCATAACCTGTAACATTTTTTACTACTGTGCCACCAGATTTAATTGTTTCTCCTTTTCCATTTATACCTTGAAAGCCAAGTACATGGTCTCTTGCGCTACCAACTTTAAATCTTCTTGGACCTGCAAAGTTACAAGACACGACTCCTCCAATAGTACCCCAATTACTTTTTCCAGAAAACAGATAACCAAAGTCAATTGGCTCAAATGCAAGTTGCTGATTGTTTTTATCCAATTCTTTTACAATTTCTTCAATAGGAGTTCCTGCTTTAACTTTGATATAAAGCTCTTCTGGTTTATATTCAATAATTCCTGAATACTTAGATAAATCTAAAGTCTTTTCTGCCTGGAAATTTCTGCCAATTTTTTTTTTTGAATTAAGACCAGTTATTTCAAGTGGGACACTTTTTTTGTAAGAGAGTTTAACTATTTCAGAAATTTCCTCTCTAGTAGAAGGTCTTAAAACTGATTGATTAAAACCTTGGAATGTCTGGGAATTTTGTTTTTCCTCCATGGACATGAACCCTTCCTTCCTCAGCACACTTCCTAAGTATTGGATATACTTTACCTGGATTTAGTAATGAGTTTGGATCTAAAGCTACTTTAATTGTAAGTTGCTGTTGTATATCTCTATTGTTAAAAGCTTCACACATTAATTCTCGCTTTTCAATTCCTACACCATGCTCGCCCGTAAGTGCTCCACCAACTTTTACACAATATTTAAGAATGTCAGCCCCAAACTCTTCACACTTTCTTAAAGATTCTTTATCGTTTGCATCAAACATGATTAGTGGATGAAGATTTCCATCACCAGCGTGAAAAGCATTCGCTACTGGTAAGCCATATTTTTTAGAAAGTTTAGATATCTCATTTAGAACTTCAGCTAATTTACCTCTCGGTATTGAGCCATCCATGCACATGTAGTCTGGAGCAAGAACTCCGCAAGCTGGAAAAGCAGCTTTTCTACCTGCCCAAAATTTTAATCTTTCTTCATTTGATTTACTTATTTTTAAACTTGATGAATTATTTTTCTCAGCAATATCTTTCACCTTATTAATGTATGCTTCTACTTCATGCGCAGTCCCATCAAATTCTACTATCATCATTGCCTCTGCATCTGTCGGGTAACCTGCTTTTGAATAATCGTTTGTAGCTTTAGTTAAAGCTTTATCCATAATTTCCATGCCTGCTGGGATACATCCTTCAGCTATAATTTGCGCAACACAGTTTCCAGCATCCTCAATTGATGGAAATCCAACTAATCCTGCTTTAACTACCTCTGGTGACCTTAAAATTTTCACAGTAACCTCTGTGATAACTCCAAGTAAACCTTCTGAGCCAGTCATCAATCCTAAAAAATCATAACCTTCTGCGTCCATTGCCTTTCCACCAAATTTAGTAATTGTTCCGTCCATTAACACTACTTGAATACCTAAAAGATTATTAGTTGTTGCGCCGTATTTTAATGAGTGAACTCCTCCAGAATTTTCTGCAACATTTCCGCCGATAGAACAAGCCATTTGACTCGACGGATCTGGAGCATAATAAAAACCCCTGTCTTGAACTGCATGTGTTATTGCTAGATTTGTTACACAAGGCTGTGTAACGACACATCTATTTTCAAAATCTATTTCCAGAATTTTATTAAACTTCCCCATAGCTAGTAATACACAATCTTCTAAGGGAAGAGATCCTCCTGAAAGACCAGTGCCTGCC
>CACLBB010000013.1 GCA_902605035.1 uncultured Pelagibacteraceae bacterium | reverse complement strand
TGTAGCCTTCTTATTTGATGAACCTTTATCAAACCTTGATGCAAAGTTAAGAGTTCAAATGAGATTAGAAATTAAAAAACTTCAAACTCAATTAAAAACTACCTCACTTTATGTAACACATGATCAAGTTGAAGCGATGACTTTAGCTGATCGTATGATTGTAATGAACGAAGGTAATGTAGAACATATTGGAACACCTTTAGAAGTTTATACAAAACCTAGAACTTTATTCACAGCTCAATTTATTGGAAGTCCAGCAATGAATATTTTAAAAGGTAATTGCGAAGGTAACAAATTAATTTTAGCAAACAAAGCTTCTCTTTCGGCGAATTCAAAATTTAATGGACCTGTTAATATAGGTATGCGACCTGAAGATTTTGAATTAGATCAAAATGGTCCGATCAAATTAAAAGTTGAACTTGTAGAGCTGATCGGAGCGAATACACTTATCCATGGTAAACTTGAAAATAGTAATGAAATTTTAGTTGCAAGTATCTCAGGTGTTGTTAAAGAAGACACTATTGGAAAAAATATAAATCTTTCCATCCAAAATGACAAACTACACCTGTTCGATACTAATACTGATTTGAGGATTAATTGATCAATCCATTTCTAACGAAACCTAATTACATAAGAATTTACGGCCACAGGGGAGCTAGAGGTGATATTGTTGAAAACTCAATCTCTGGTTTCAAATATACGTTTGATCTTGGTATTAAAGCTGTTGAGTTTGATGTTGTAATTTCAAAAGATAATATTCCAACAATATTTCATGATTACAGACTAAACCCAGATTTAGTTAAAGATGCCTCAGGAAACTGGATCACAGATAAAAGTATGAAATTAGTAGAACTTACTTATGAAGAAATTAGCAAGTATACTATTGGAAGTGTAAAGCCTGAAACAAAGTATGCAAAAAGATTTAAAAATCAAAAACCTATTAAAGGTGAAAAAATACCAAAATTAACTGATTTCTTCAAATTAGTTGCCGAAGATAAACACAAAGATGTTTTTTTAAATTTAGAGATAAAATCAACTTTAACTCAAGAAAATGTTACACCAAATCCAGAAAAAATGGTCTCTTTAATTTTAAAAGATATTAAAGAACATGATTTAGAAAACAGAACATTAATTACGTCTTATGATTGGAGAATCTTATATGAACTTAAAAAACAAAATCCTAATATTTTAAGAGGATTTATTACTTTGCAACAAGATCTTCTTACAACTAAAAAAAATGTTTACGAGAACTCTCCTTGGATGGTTAAAAATTATCCAATGGAAGAATTATTTTTATTACCAAATATTATCAAATCATTAGAGGGACATGTATGGAGTACTTTCTACCGTGATGTTACAAAACAAAATGTGGAGCTAGCACATAAGCATGGACTTGCTACTTGTGTTTGGACAGTGAATAGAGAAAAAGATATTATTAGGATGATTGAGTACGGAGTTGATGGAATTATCACTGACTACCCAAAAAAAGTTCAAGAAATTTGTAAATCCAAAAATATTTCTTGGTTTTAAGGTCAAAAACTTGAAAAAATTTTTATCTTAATGTAAATAAACCCATGGCAAAAAAAAAATATCAAAGAAACTGGTTAGAGAGAAAACTTGATGAATATAACCATACAATGGAGCTAATCAGAACTATTCTACCTTTTTTGATACTATTGCTACAAATTTACATACTAACGAAACTCATTTAACACTTAGCTAAATTTCAGGTATAATTTACCGATGACTTTATTGTTTTTATCTTTAGCAGTTATAATTGCTATTATCGTAATTCTTGTATCAGCGAAACATATTAAAAAAGGCTTTGAAGCTAGAAGCGAAGTAAAAGAACAACAAAGAAACGAGAATGTTAGTCAAGAAGATGAGGAGATTTTAGATAAGTTGAAAGATAAAAATTTGTCTCCTGAAGATCTCAAAAAAATTTATGAAGATCTCCAGAAGAAAAAATAGTCTTGATTATTAATATAATCCCTTAGGAATTATAAAGTAATGAATTGCTAGCACTATTGCTACCGAAACACTTAAACCAAATATCATTTTCACAAAGTCTTTTCCTATAAGTGGAAACACATATTTGAATTTATAGTCCTTATTCATTGTAGAAATTGCCAGCTCTCTACCACACAACAAACCTACAAATACCCATGTTGTTGACATTGGAAGATCGTTCAGTTCTTTAAAGTAAAAAAGAACGGCAGCATATATTACGTTAATAATAGTAGCTGAACGAGCGTATCTAGTTCCAGTTTTTTCCAAAACCACTTTTTGTATTGGACCACCTTTAATGTAAAAGATGTAAAAAAGAAGAGCGGTAAAATAAGTTAATACAATTAAAAGTAATGATAAATCTAATTGTCTAGGTAAGTATACAGCAATGTTTGCAACATCATGTGATAACCAAACCCACCATAACCAACCTGATGATACCCAAACTGAATTACGCCAAAATGCAATCCATGTTTCACCTTTAACTTCATCTAATTTCTCATTAATAAATTTAGATACTGCTATCCAACTGATGTAAGCAACTGTTGCTGCTATACCATAACCCACTATACTTTTTACAAGCATTTTCTCTAAAACTATTGTTGAGGCAAATGCAGATAAAACTAAAAAAGTTGTAGATACTGGAATACCAATTCTAGTAAGTAATAACAGAATTGCTGGAGCAACCGCGTGGTACCATTGAATTTCTTGGAAAGGTATTCTTGTTAATCTTCCGTAAGAAATATCTCCGTCATAACTGTACCAACCCCAAGTTATCGCAAAAATCATTACTAGAGAGGCAGCACTTGCTAATATGTACCATTTGAACCATTTTTGCTTTGAAGCAATAAATGTTCCGAGTGTTTGTATAGAGTCGTTAGCGATTACACTGTAACCTGCTAACCCGAACCCTATAATCGTGTATATTAAAGTAAGTTCCATTTTATTTCCTTTTTGTCATTTTTATATTGTTATTCTTGACATCCGAATCGTCATTCTTAATGAAAGTTTTAAATGATGTTAAAAATTAATCTACTAAAGAATTTATTTTTTTTTTTTTTAGAATAGAGCTTGGATCGTTTATAAAAATTTTTTGAATTTTTGCAAACTAATTAACTGTTGGTAAACTAATAAATTCTATAAATTTGATAACATTATATTTTAAAAATCTAAGTAAAAAATAAGTAGTTTCACGCTTGCATTTCACGGGGTTATTTTTTAAAAAAAATTTTCTGAATTACAAATAAAGCTAATAAGGCACCGAGTATTTCTGCGAAAATATAAGTAGGTGTGTTTAAATAATTAATACCTGTAAATGTGTCAGTAAAAGTTCGTGCTAATGCAACCGCAGGGTTAGCAAAAGAAGTTGATGAAGTAAACCAGTACCCAGCAGTAATATAAGTTGCAACGGATGCAGCCACTCCAACAGTACCATTCTTAAGCGAACCAAATATTATAAAAATCAAACCAAAAGTAGCTATTAGTTCGGCAATAAAAATATTAATCCCTGGCCTTGCTTTTCTTGATAACTCTATGAGGGGTAAATCAAACATAAAATTTGCAAGCATTACTCCTAATAAGCAACCTAAAATTTGTGCACTTATATAAGTAATTATTAAATCTTTTTTAATTTTTTTTGTAAAATACATTACCATTGTGACCACAGGATTAAAATGAGCACCTGAAATATTAGCTATTGAACTAATTAAAACAAATAAACCCGCTCCAGTAGCTAGTGTATTTGCTAATAACATGACTGCAAAGTCCCTAGTTAAATTCTGAGCCATTATCCCAGAACCAACAATGACCATGACTAAAAAGGCACTACCTATAAATTCACCTATAAAAATTTTATTTTTCATTAAAACAACAATTGATAAAATCCAACCATAAATAAAGGTATCTGTAATCCAAAGTTTGTAAGAATAGCTTTATCTTTTGATAAAAAACCAGCTATCGTCCAACCGACAACTCCAGCACCATGAAACATGATATTTATAGGATACATATTTAAGTTAGTTAACAAAATACCAGTTAATACCAAAAAAGTACTTAGCCATTTAAGGTATTTTTTAACGAAATTCATAAAACAAGATTGTTAACCTGCTGACTTAACTTTTTTCTCAATAATTTCTGGGATGTCTTCATCCAGATCGTCTTCTTTTTGATTTTTAGGTTGAAAAGCGTACAGCACATGTAGTTTGCAGTAAGGGAATTCTCCTTCAGGTTTTCTCCCGCAAAAGTAGAATTTTTCCTCATTAGGATGGCCTATGGGCCATTTACAAGTTTCCTCAGTTAACTCTTCTAATGATTTTGGATTTTCAGCTTCAAAATTTTTATCTAATAAAATAGACTGAAATTTCGCTTTTCTAGACATTGGAGCTGCAGCGCTTCTTCTTGTAACTTGCTTATCATCCCTTGATTTTGGTTGCCCTGACTGTAGTTTTGAAGGGGCCCTAGCTTCCAATTTAAGCCTATGAGCTTTACCTATCACCGCATTTCGAGTGGTATCCCCCAACATCTCAGCAATTTGACTTGCTGTATGGCCTTTCGACCATAGTTCTTTTAATTTTTCAACTTTCTCGCTAGTCCAACTCATTGTATATATTTTCAATATTTAGTATTTTTATAAAAGCTAAAACATTATGTTGTAGTTTAAAACATTAAAAAGCTAATAGGCTGTTAATAGGATTAGTTTTGCACAGCTTTTTTAAATTAAGGGTTATAAGTCTATCAATGGTTGAAATGATAAAAAAATATAAAATTGGAAAAAGAAGATTTGGTGTAATTAACTGGGTAGGAGCTTGGACTTTATACAAGAAAGAAGTGCTTAGGTTTTTAAACGTTTGGATACAAACGATATTTTCTCCATTAGTTTCATCTCTTCTATTCTTTCTAGTTCTTTCAGTTGCTATAGGAACCGAAAGAGGTGAGGTCTTAGGTTTTCCGTTTGTTGTTTTTTTAGCGCCCGGCTTAATTGCCATGCAAGTAATTCAACAATCTTTTTCCCATTCATCTTCGTCCTTTATGATTGGAAAAATACAAGGAAACATAGTTGATTTACTTTATGCTCCATTATCGGCAACTGAAGTTACAATTTCAGTCTCTTTAGCCTCAGTTACAAGAAGTTTTATGATAGCAGCAATCTCAATTTTAACTTTTTATTTATTGATTGATATTAAGGTTAAATATTTTTTGATTTTGATTTTATATACATTTTTATCGTCTTTCATTTTAGGAAATATAGGAATTATTGCTGGCCTGTGGGCCGAAAAATTTGATCACATGGCAACAGTTACAAATTTTATTATAATTCCACTTTCTTTTCTATCAGGTACATTTTATACAATAGATAGGTTGCCTGAGTTTTTACAGACAATAAGTAAATTAAATCCATTCTTTTACATGATAGATGGTTTGAGATACAGTTTTCTCGGTAATGCTGATGGGTCTTTAAAGATCGGTATTATTTACCTAACAATTTTAGGCTTTTTAAGCTGGTTTACAGCTTATATTTTATTTAGAAAAGGATATAAGATAAAATCTTAAACATGAGTGCAATTTTAAATACCTATAATAGAAAAAAAATTTCTTTTAAAAAAGGAAAAGGGAGTTTTCTATACACGAATAACGGAAAAAAATATCTAGATTTTGTTCAAGGAATTGCTGTGAATTGTTTAGGCCATTCAAATTCTTATTTAAATAAAGCTATAGAAAAACAATTAAAAAGAGTTTGGCATGTATCTAATGTTTTTACTATACCTGAGCAGGAAAAATTGGCTAAAAGATTGAAACAAAAAACTTTCGCAGATTACATTTTTTTTCAAAACTCTGGAGCTGAAGCTACTGAAGCCGCAATAAAATTTGCCAGAAGATATTTTTATTCGAAAGGTCAATTTAAAAAAAATAGAATTTTATGTATTAAAAATAGTTTCCACGGCAGAACACTAGCCACAATATTTGCCAGTGGAAGTAAAAAAATGACAGAAGGCTTCTCTCCAAAAGTTGATGGATTTGATCATTTTGAATTCGGGGATCATAAAAAGTTAGAAAAATCTATAACAAAAAGAACAGCTGCAATTATGGTAGAGACAATAATGGGAGAAGGCGGAATTAAAGTAATTCCCGATTTCTGTTTGGTAGGCCTTAGAAAACTATGTAACAAAAAAAAAATTTTACTTATTTTAGATGAAGTACAATGTGGTGTTGGAAGAAGTGGAAAATTCATGGCTTATGAATACGCAAAGATTAAGCCAGATATTGTACCTATTGCAAAAGGAATAGGCGGAGGTTTTCCTATTGGAGCTGTACTTGTAAATAAAAAAGTTGCATCAGGAATGAAACCTGGAACGCATGGCTCTACTTTTGGGGGCAACCCGTTAGCAATGAGCGCTGGTAATGCTGTTTTAGATATAATGTTTAAAAAAGGTTTTTTAAATAACGTCAGAAAAAATGGTAATTTTTTCATTAAAGAATTAAAATTGCTTCAAAGAAATTTTCCTAAGATTATTAAAGAGGTAAGAGGCAAAGGATTACTTATTGGACTGGTATTACAAACTAACCAAACTGATTTTATAAATGAATTAATGAAAAACAATCTACTTACAGTAAGAGCTACAGAAGATGTTGTCAGACTTTTGCCTCCTTTAACAGTTACAAAAAAAGAAATTAAATTAGCTTTAAAAATAATAGAAAAAGTTTGTAAAAAGAAATAATGAAAAATTTTTTAAATATATCTGATCTTTCTTCAAATGATCTAAGATCTATCATAGAGGAAGCCAAAGCTAGAAAGCAAAAAAGGGAAAATTTTAATAAATCTGCCCCTGATAAAGACAAACCTTTTGAGGGCAAGTCTATGGCAATGATCTTTGAAAAACCCTCTACTAGAACAAGAATGTCTTTTGATATCGCGGTGAAACAACTTGGTGGCTCTTCTATAATTTTAAATCCAGATGGTATTCATTATGGAAAAGGAAATGAAACACTCAAAGATACTGCAAAAGTTCTTACTGAATATGTAGACATCGTAATGTTAAGAACTTCATCGCATAAGAACCTTGAAGAATTTGGAAAACATTTAGATATTCCAATTATTAACGGTCTTTCAGAACAAAGTCATCCCTGTCAAATTATGTCAGATATTCTTACTTTTGAAGAAACAAAAGGATCGATTAAAAACAAAATTATCTCCTGGCTTGGAGATGGAAATAATAATATGTCCAACTCCTTAATCGAAGCTGCTGGTAAATTTAATTTTCAACTTAAAATTGGCTGTCCTAAAAAATACTCGCCAAGTAAAAAAATGTTGAAATGGGCAAAATCAAACAAAGCCAGTATTTTAATAACCTCAAAACCTGAAGAAGCCATCAAAGACTCTGACTGCGTTATGACAGACAAATGGATTTCTATGAACGACAAGGTAAATCAGAATGCAAAAAAAAAGGATTTAAAAAAATACCAAGTTAACAACAAACTAATGAAAATTGCTAAACCTGACGCGATATTTATGCATTGCCTTCCTGTGGGAAGAGGTGAAGAAGTCTCTAACGATGTCATTGATGGAAAACAATCAGTAGTTTGGAGACAAGCTCTAAATAGAGTTCATGCTCAAAAAAGTATAATTAACTGGTGTTTAAATTAAGGTAGAGGTTTTGGGTTGCTACTTTTAGAGTTCATAAAAAGAATGACCGAGGCTCTATCCTTTTCTTTTCTTAGACCCGCAAAAGCCATCTTAGTTCCTTTAATGTAGGCTTGGGGCTTAATTAAATATGAGTTCATTTCTTTAAAACTCCATTCTTTGCCATAGGCTACCATTGCTTTAGAATATTTATAATCTGATATTGATCCCGCTTGTCTTCCTATTACCCCCCACAAGTTAGGTCCAATCATGTTTTTTCCATCACTTACAATCATATGGCAAGCACTACATTTTTTAAAAACTTTTTCTCCATGTGCTAAATCTCCCATTGCAAGTAATTGACCAATATCTATTTTTTCCTCTATTTTTTCTTTAGTTGAGTCAGTAGATACAGTTTTTGTTTCTAAACCTTCGACTTTGTAAGCAGATTGCTCAGGCTTTTCTACATGGAAAAGAATATCTGTAAATTTTCCAATACCTATTACTATTAGTGCAGTAAGTAAAATTGCAGCAATGATTTTATTTATTTCAAAACTGTCCATAATTTTGATAAAACTTAATGACATATAACACGACTACAAAAGAAAAACTTGAAATTACTTTAAATTTTTTGCGTCTTTGAGACGCATAACTATGAATAAAACAGCCATAATAATACCCTCTAGACTTGATGCTCAAAGATTTCCTAATAAACCTTTGAAACTTATAAACAATAAAGAAATGATTATGCATGTCTATGATGCAGCGATTAAATCAAGATCAGGAGATGTATATGTTGCTACACCAGACCAGAAAATAATAGATGTTGTAAATCAGTATAAGGGAAAAGTAATTAAAACTAATGGAAATCATTTTACAGGAACCGACCGTATATATGAAGTTTTTGAGAAGACTCTTAAGCAGGAACCCAAAGTAATTGTAAATTTACAAGGAGACATGCCTAATATCAAACCGGAAGCAATCTCTACTTTAGTTGATTACATGAGTACCGATAATTGTGATATAAGCACTCTAGCCAGTGATTTGAAATCTCCTGATGAGCTTGAGGACCCGAATATTGTTAAAGTAGAATTAAAAGAAAAGCTTTCAGATAACATTTTTTTAAGAGCTAACGATTTTTTTAGATTGAATACAAAATCATCAGAAAATTTATACCATCATATTGGAATTTATGGCTTTACTAATAAAGCTTTAGTAAGGTATGTAAGTTTAAAAAGATCTAAATTAGAAATAGAAAGACGATTAGAACAATTGAGAGCATTAGAAAATATGATGTCGATACATGTTGGGTATGTTAAATCTCCTCCTCTAAGTGTTGACACCGAGGAAGATCTAATTGAAATTAAAAAGTTAATGGAAAATGAAAAAGTTTAAAATCGCTATTCAAGGTGAATTAGGTGCATATTCTCACATCGCTGCAAATGATTTGTTTCAAAATGCAGAAATTAAAACTTGTGCAACATTTGAGGAGACGTTCAAACAAGCATATGAAGATGAAAATTGTAAAATTATAATTCCAATTGAAAATTCATTAGCAGGAAGAGTTGCTGATATACATTATTTATTACCTAAGTATAAATTACAAATACATGGTGAATATTTCTTAAATGTTGAACATAATTTACTTTGTAAACCTGAAGCAACAATTAAAGATATTAAATATGTTAGAAGCCATGCACAGGCTATTGGCCAATGTCAAAAATTGATTAATAACCATAAATTTCAGTCTATTATTTCTGCTGATACAGCAGGCTCTGCCAAAGATTTATCAGAGGGCAACGATAAATCTATTGCAGCAATAGCATCAAATCTTTCAGCTACAATTTATAAATTAAAAGTTTTAGAAAAAAATATTGAAGATGAAAAAGGTAATGTTACTCGTTTTCTTGTTATGGGAAAAAATATTGAACAACCAGAATTTCATGAGAAAAAAAAATTTATCACAAGTTGTATTTTTAGATTAAAAAGTGAACCTTCGGCTTTGTACAAATGCTTAGGTGGATTTGCGACTAATCAAGTTAACTTGACGAAATTAGAGAGCTTTTCTGTAAAAAATACTTTTGACCAGGCAAACTTTTATTTGGATTTAGAAGGTCATTTAGAACAATCAGGTGTCAAAAAGGCCATGGAAGAACTTGGATTTCATACGGTAACTCTAGATATTTTAGGTGTTTATGAGGCCTCCCCATTTAGGCGAAAATAGTCCACAAATTTCAAATCTAGTCTTGTAGTATTTAAATTGATCTTGATATACTCATATTGAGGTTGGCATCAGGTGGATGTTTCATAAACCCGGTCAGGTCTGAAAAGAAGCAGCCGTAGTGAAAATTATTCAGGTTGTTGCCTGCCTCTTAAAATAATGACAAAAAATAAAATTCTAGCACTAAAATATAGACCTCAAGAATTCAAAGATTTAATAGGTCAAGAGGTAATGTCGCAAACAATTACAAACGCTATTAAACTTAATAAAACTCCAAATGCTTATCTATTAACTGGAATAAGAGGAGTTGGAAAAACTACGACAGCAAGGCTAATTGCTAAGGCTTTAAACTGTATCAAGGATTTTTCTAAAGGTGAAAAGTGCAAAACAGGCGAACATTGTCATTGCTCTGAAATTATGAATTCAAATCATATTGATATTTTGGAAATGGATGCAGCCTCAAAAACGGGCATAGATGATATAAGGGAGTTAATAGAAAACTCTAAGTATAGTCCTACTAGTGCAAAATATAAAATTTTTATAATTGATGAGGTACACATGCTATCAAAACAAGCGTTTAATGGTTTACTGAAAACATTAGAGGAACCACCTCCCAGCCTTAAATTTATTTTAGCTACTACTGAGTCAAGAAAAATACCTGTAACGATCTTATCTCGATGTCAAAGGTTTGATCTTAAAAGAGTTAGCATAGAACTATTATTTGATCACTTAAAAAAAATATCTACAAAAGAGAATGGAAAAATTTCTGACGATGCGATTAGGTTGATTGCAAGAACATCGGAAGGTTCAGTAAGAGACGCAATTTCTCTCCTTGATAGAGCACTAATTTTCCAATCCATAAAAGAGAAAGGATTAGTTGAAGAAAAAGATATAAGAGAAATGCTCGGATTAGCAGATCGAAGCAAAACAATCTATTTACTAAAAGAGGTGTTAGAAGGTAAGGACAAAGACGCCCTTAAATACTTAAGAGAGCTAATTAATGATGGTGTAGATGCAAAAAATTTCCTTAACGATATTTTAGAAGTTTTATATCTTTTTAGTAGGAAAATTAATTTAGGTTCTATTGCAAAAGATACCTCTATATCTGAGGAAGAAGTTAAGTTAGTTGAAACGTTTTCAAAAAATATTGATATGCAAGATATAGGTTTGTTTTGGCAGTTAACTATCAAAACTATAGAAGATCTTAATATAGTAGGAAATGAAAATTTAACCTTAGAAATGTTTATTATGCAATTAACACATTTAAAGAGTGTACGATTAAATAATGAAGTTTCTGAAATAAATGAAGATCTAAATGATCAAGGTTATAAAAAAAATTTAATTAGTAAAGAGATGAGCACTGACGAGAAGGAGAGCAGTCCCCAAAAACAAATAAAAAATCAATTAAAAAATACTGATCAAATAAAATCAAATCCTATTAAGAATTTAACTTCCAAATCTTCTACTAATGAATTGGGAATTAAAAGTTTTCAAGATTTAATTGATAGGGCAAATGAAGAGAAAGAAGTTGAATTAAAGTTTGATTTAGAAAGAAATGTAAAGCTTGTAAGTTTTAAAAAAGGAAAAATCGACATTAGTTTTAATGAAAAGCTAAATAAAAATTTTATTAAGTTGTTAACCGAAAAGTTATTACTCTGGACCGGAGAAAGATGGATTATTTCTTTAAGTAAAAATAGTGATGCAAAAAGTATTTACGAAAAAAATTTAGAGAATAAGTCATCTTCTATAAAAGATTTTCTACAAAGTGATATTGCTCAACAAATTCAAAAAACTTTCCCTGATGCTAAACTTATAGATATTAAAGAGGAAGATAATGACTAATTTTACTGACATGCTCTCAAAAGCTAAAGCGATGCAAGATAAGATGAAGCAAGCACAAGAGCAAATAAAAAAAATTGAAGTGGAGGGAAAAGCTGGCGGAGATTTAGTTAAAGTTATTTTATCAGGTGACTATGAGTTAAAATCAATAGTTATTAGTGATCAGGCCAAAAAAGAAGGTCAAGAGATTATCAATGACTTAATAATTGCTGCATATAATAACGCTAAAGAAAATTTAAAAAAAAAATCTGCTGAGGAACTTTCAAAAGTTACAGGTGGATTAAATTTACCTATTGATTTTAAATTACCTTTCTAATGGATAATAATATTCCTGAAATAAATGAATTGATTAAACAATTTGCTAAATTACCAGGGCTTGGACCTAAATCAGCGAAAAGAATTATTCTAAAACTCATAAACAACAAAGACTCGATGGTAAAACCTTTGGCTAAATCTTTAGCACAGGTTTATAAAAGCGTTGTACGCTGTGCAGATTGTGGAAATTTGAAAATTATTGATAAGATTTGCATTTGCTCAAGAAATAATGCTTACGATAAAATCTGTGTTGTTGAAAATTTAGCAGATATGTGGGTCATCGATTCTGCAAATATTTATAAAGGTCACTACCATATTTTAGGTGGAACTTTAAATTCTAGTGAAAATTATGATCAAAAAAATCTTTTAATAGATTCTTTGGTTAAGAGAATTAAGAAAAATAATCTTAAAGAGGTTATAATCGCCACAAGTGCAACTGTAGAAGGACAAACAACTGCTCACTACATCGAAGACACAATTAAAAATGACAAACTAAAGATTACAAAATTAGCCCAAGGACTTCCTGTTGGAGGCGAGATAGAGCAACTTGATGATGGAACACTTTTTTCAGCATTTAAAAATCGAGTACCGGTCACTGAAAGCTAAAGGTGAGATTTCTTTTCTAATCTTTTTTTATGTAAAAGGGGTTCTGTATATCCAGAGGGTTGAGTTCTTCCTTTGAAAACTAAATCACAAGCAGCTGAAAAAGCTATAGAGTTTTCAAAGTTGTCAGACATCTTCTTATAACCTGATCTCCCGCTTCTTTGATTAGCAGGATCTTTCTCGTTTTGTTTATCTACTATTGAAGCCATTTTCTTCATAACTTTCATAACCTGATCTTTAGTGCAAATTCCATGATGTAACCAATTTGCTATATGTTGAGATGAAATTCTTAAAGTAGCTCTATCTTCCATTAATCCTACGTTGCTTATGTCTGGTACCTTAGAACAACCAACCCCTTGATCGATCCAACGTACTACGTAACCCAAAATACCTTGAGCATTATTCTCAAGCTCTCGACTGATATCCTCTGTAGACCAATTTGGTCTATCAGCTTTTGGTATTTCTAAAATGTCGTTTAATTTTGCTTTATTTCTAGATTTAATTTTTTCTTGTTCATCAAATACATTGATCTTATGATAATGAGTAGCGTGTAATGTAGCTGCAGTGGGAGAAGGTACCCAAGCACAGTTAGCGCCTGATTTAGGATGTCCGATTTTTTGCTCCATCATGCTAGCCATCTGATCTGGCATAGCCCACATCCCTTTTCCTATTTGAGCTTTACCTGAAAAACCACAATTTAATCCTATATCAACATTCCAATTTTCATATGTGTTAAGCCAAATTGATTTTTTCATTTCTCCCTTGAATATCATAGGTCCAGACTCAAAGGACGTATGCATTTCATCACCTGTCCTATCTAAAAAACCTGTATTGATAAATACAATTCTGTTTTTTACCTGTCTTATGCATTCTTTTAAATTTACTGTTGTTCTTCTTTCCTCATCCATTATACCAACTTTTATTGAATGCTTTTTAATACCTAGGACATCTTCAACTTTTCCAAAAAGCGTATCGGTGAATGCAACTTCTTCAGGCCCATGCATTTTTGGTTTAACGATATACACAGAAGCAGTTCTTGAATTTTTTTTATTTTTGAAATCGTGAAGCGCGCAAAGAGTAGCGACAAATGCATCCATTATACCTTCAGGTATTTCAGAACCATCTTTTAGTATAATTGCAGGATTTGTCATTAAGTGACCTACGTTACGATTTAATAGCAAAGCTCTTCCATGAAGAGAAATTTTTTTTCCATCTTTGGAGGTATAATTACGATCAGGATTTAATTTTCTTACAAACTTCTTTCCATTTTTCTCTATTTTAGCGGTAAGATCACCTTTCATCAAACCAAGCCAGTTACGGTAACATTTAACTTTATCTTCAGCATCAACAGCAGCCACGGAGTCCTCGTTATCAATAATAGTTGAAATTGCCGACTCAATTATTATGTCTGAAATAGAGGCTTGATCAACTTTTCCAACTGTTGTGTTTGGATCGATTAAAATGTCGATATGTAAATTATTATTTTTTAACAAAATTGATTTTGGGCTATCTATACTTCCATCAAAGCCAACAAATTGTTTAGCATTTTTAAGTTTATATTTTTCCCCGCCAACTAAAAAATCTGGCATATTTTCGCCAGCATTTTTAATAATTTTAATTTTATCTATTTCTTTCCAACTTATTTTATTGAGTGGGACCGAGTCATCTAAAAATTCTTTAACATAATTTATAACTTTTAATGCTCTTTCTTTGTTCCAATCTTTTCCTATTTCACCTGGTATGACGTCAGTTCCATATAATGCGTTATATAAACTTCCCCATCGAGCATTAGCCGCATTTAACGCATATCTAGCATTATCAACAGGAACAACAAGTTGGGGTCCGGCAATTGAAGTTATTTCTTGATCAACATTTGATGTCTCGATTTTGAAATCATCTTTTTCTTCCACGATGTAAGAGATGGATTTTAGAAATTCAAAATACGTATTTTTTTCAAAATTTTTGTCTTTATTTCTTAAATGCCATTCGTCTATCTTTTTTTGAATAGTTTCTCTTTTATAAATCAACTTTTTGTTTAAAGGCGTCAGCGCGTTGACTACATCTGTAAATTTTTTCCAAAAGTCATCTTGGTCTAAATTAGTTCCGGGCAAAACTTCTAGATTAATAAATTCATATAAAACAGAGTCTATTTTTAAGTCATTTTTTTCTAAATATTTCATATTTTTTTACTCACCTTATCTCTATTGTCAATTTAAAGTCAAATATGTATAAATTCCATTTTTTTTAAGTCTATTTATTGACGCAATTGATTACTAATAGTAGTAGAATTATTGAGATATTTGATATGAAAAATTATTTAGAATTTGAAAAAGAAATAAAAGCTCTGGAGGAAGAAGTTGATAGTCTCAAAAATCCATTTGGATCTGAAGGTATATCCGAAGTGGATACCAAAAAAATTAAAAGCACCCAGGAAGAAATTAATGAAAAGCTTAAAGAGACTTACAATAACTTAAATAGCTGGCAAAAAACTTTAGTTGCACGTCATGAAGATAGACCGAAAGCTAATTTTTATATAAGTAAAATATTTAAACAATTCACATTGCTCTCGGGAGATAGATATTTCGGAGATGATAAGTCTGTTATAGCAGGATTTGGTTTAATAGACGGAAAATCTGTTTTAGTCATTGGTCAAGAAAAGGGTGAAGATCTTAATACCAGAATTGAGAGAAATTTTGGAATGATGCGTCCAGAAGGTTATAGAAAATGTGTTAGGTTAATGAAATTAGCTGACCGGTTTCAAATTCCTGTTATTACTTTTGTTGATACGCCAGGAGCGTATCCAGGTATAGGCGCTGAACAAAGAGGGCAAGCATCAGCAATAGCAAATTCAATTGAGTCATCTATGTCATTAACTGTACCAAATATTTCAATCATCATTGGAGAGGGAGGTTCTGGAGGTGCGATAGCGCTAGCATCTTCAAACAAAGTAATAATGTTAGAAAATTCAATTTACTCGGTAATTTCTCCAGAAGGATGTGCTTCAATATTATGGAGGGATCCGAGTAAATCTTTACAAGCAGCAGAAGCTATGAAAATGACTGCGAAAGATCTATTAGATTTAGGTATCATCGATGAAATAATTTTAGAACCTCTTGGAGGTGCGCATAGAAATCCTGAAACAATAGCTGAAGATATAAAACATTCTATATTAAAAAATTTAAGAACTTTTGATGGATTATCCAGAGAAGAAGTATATGAACATCGAAAAGCAAAATTTTTAAAAATCGGTAGGCAAAAAGGATTTAGTAAATCAAGCTTAAGTGATAAAGGACTGAGTTACAAAGGCTCAGGTATTCAGAAAATAAAAAATCACTTATTCAAAAATAAATTGGTTTATATTGGTATTAGCCTTATTTTAGTAGCAGGATTGGTGTCAATTGTTTATTAGAAACTGTTGCAAAAAAACAATTTTTTAAATTATTTAAATCTACTATTGACATTCGGTATACAAATCTATTTAAGGATCTCAGTTGGTAATTTACTGACTATAGTTAATAACAAATAAGGAAAAGTAAATAATATGAGTACACTAAAAGGTAAAGTAAAGTGGTTCAATGGTACTAAAGGATATGGTTTCATTGAAAGAGAAGACAAAGAAAAAGACGTGTTCGTTCATTCTTCAGCAGTTAGAGAAGCTGGTTTAAAATACTTAAACGAAGGTGATGAGTTAACGTTTGAAGTGGAGAATGGAGAAAAAGGTCCTTCCGCAGTTAAATTGCAGAAAACATCTTAAATCTTATTTCCAAAAACCTAGATTAACGGGACATTGAGCTTTAATTAGTTTTTTGTCCCGTTAATTTACTTGAAAAAGACACAATTATTTCTTACATAAACACCAATGATTATAAAAAATAATATCACTATTCTAAACTTACATTCTCACAGAATGCACGCTAGGCTATTGCTTAGCTTATAATCAAAAATATATAAATTTAACAAAAATTAAGATAAAAATAGAAAGGACGCAGCAGTAGCTCAGTTGGTTAGAGCACTAGTTTGTGGAACTAGGGGTCGGTGGTTCGAATCCACCCTGCTGTACCAAAAAATGACGAAAGAAAAAAACAACAAACCTTTAAAAGAACTTCCGTTAGGGTTTGTAGATAGAAAAGAAAAGGAATTACTTGTACGTGATTTTATAATTTCAAACATTAAAGAAATTATGATCAAGTATGGTTTTCAGTATCTCGAAACACCAAGTTTTGAGTATACTGATAGTATTGGAAAATTTTTGCCTGACAAAGATAGGCCAGACGAAGGAGTTTTTTCTTTTAAAGATGAAAATAAGTGGTTATCTTTAAGATATGATCTTACAGCTCCACTTGCGCGTTATATTGCAAAAAATTATTTAGAAATTTCGAAACCATTTAAAAGATATCAATTAGGAACTGTTTGGAGAAATGAAAAACCTGGACCAGGAAGATTTAGGGAATTTCTTCAATTCGATGCTGACTTCGTGGGTACAAATAACCTACAAGCAGATGCAGAACTATGTATAATGATAGCAGAAATTTTAGAAAAATGTGGTCTTAGTAAAGAAGAATATAAAGTAAAAATTTCATCAAGAAAAATTACCGAAGAGTTGTTTAAAAAAATTAATTTAAGTGAAAATAAACAAAAACTTTCGGTCCTAAGAGCTTTAGATAAAATAGATCGTTTAGGATGGACTGAAGTAAGAAAACTTCTTAGCGAAGGAAGAAAAGATAAATCAGGAGATTTTACAGATGGAGCTAATTTAGATAAATCTAAAATAGAAATTATTGAAAAGGAACTTAAGAAAAAAAAACCTGTAACGGATGATCTACTAGAAATATTAAAAATATTTAAAGATTATAAGTTTAATAATTTTGAATTTGATCCGTCTATTATAAGGGGTCTTGAATACTATACGGGTCCAATATTTGAAGTGAATTTAAAATTTGATGTAACAAATAGTAAAGGAAAAGTAATTCAGTTTGGTTCTATAGGTGGAGGAGGAAGATATGATAATTTAGTAAGCAACTTTGGAAATTATGATGCTCCAGCAACTGGTATTTCAATTGGTTTAGACCGATTGGTATATGCTTTAATGCAGAAAAAAGAATTTAAGATTAAACAATCAAAGCCTGTTGTTATTTGTGTTTTTGATAAAAATTCTATGAAAGAATATATCGGTTTACAAACTATTTTGAGAAGTGCCTCTATTAGCACAGAAATTTATCCTGGTGAAGGTAAATTGAAAAAACAAATGGAATATGCAAATAAAATAAATGCCCCAGCGGTTATTCTCTATGGCGAAAACGAATTAAAATCAGGAAAACCAACCATTAGGAATTTAAGTACAGGTAAGGAGAAATCAATATCAATTAAAGAATTATCTTATGAAATCAAAAAAATTATCTGAGCAAATTATTAAAACCTTCAAGAGCAATGGTTTTGTTTTATCAGAACCTGACGTTTTGTTGGACTCCGAATACATAATACAGAGATCTGGTGAAAATTTTAGAAGACTAATGCTTACTTTCGATAACGAAGAAGGCAAAAGTATGTGTTTAAGACCTGATCTGACCGTGGCTTCATGTATTAATTTCTTAAATAATAAAACTAATTCTAAAATATATTACTCTGGGCAAGCTTACAGAAGATCTAATAAAAAGGGATCAGACTTTATAAATAATCAATTAGGGATAGAAATTTTAGGCTCCAAGAATCAGACGCAAGACGATTACAAAGTAATTAAAACCATCATTAACTCAACAAAAGAAATAAAAAGGAAAAATCTTTCTATTAAAGTCGGAGACATTAGTTTATTCAAAAGATTAGTAAAATCTTTAGAAATGCCAGAAAGGTGGAAGCTAAGACTTATTAGACATTTTTGGCGTCCCAAATATTTTGAAGAACTTTTAAAAAGACTTGAAAAAAACTCTGATATAGAGCCAGTTACTTTTGATACAGATAAAAAAAGATTTAACGAAATGAAAACAATCAAACAAGACAAAATAGTTGCCGGAAGATCTGTTTCAGAGATATTAAAAAGATTTGAAAAGAAGATTAAAGACCCAAGATCTTTTATGGAAGGAAAAAAAGTAGTAAAACTTATAAGATCTTATTTACAAATAAATTGCAAATTATCACAACTAGACAAGAGATTGTTAAATTTTTCGCTGAATAATAATTTATCAAAAGATATTTTTAAAAATTTCCGGTCAATTCAAAATCTTCGAAAACTTAATAAAGAAGTTCAGTTTGTAACTAATTTTGGAAGAGAATTTGAATACTATACTGGAATGGTATTTGAAATAAGCTCTGGCAAAAAAGTAATCGCGCGAGGGGGACGATACGATGATTTATTGAAAAGTTTAGGAGCACCAAAAAGTTTACCTGCTGTAGGTGCGGCGTTTATTTTAAATAACATTTATTGATATGAAAAATCTGATTACAATAGGATTACCGAGTAAAGGGAGACTTAAAGATAAATCTAAGAACTTTTTTAAAAAAAAAGGTTTTAAAGTTTTAACAAGTAACAGAGAGAGAAACTATTTTGCCACTATAGAAAATTATTCATACATAAAAATTATTTTTTTACACGCTAAAGAAATTATTCAAAGATTGGGGGATGGAACCTTAGATCTAGGAATTTCTGGTTTAGATCTTTTAAAAGAGTCAGAAAAGAATCTGAGGGATAAAATTATTACCAATAGAACACTTGATTTTGGAGATGCAAATTTAGTAGTTGCAGTTCCAGATGATTGGATAGATGTTCAGACTATAGCTGATTTAGAAGAAGTTTCTTTCGATATAAGAAATAAAAGAAACACAAGATTAAGAGTAGCAACAAAATATCCTAATTTAACTAATGAATTTTTGCTATCAAAAGGTGTAACACAATTTAAATTAATACCAAGCTTAGGTGCTACCGAAACTTATCCTTTTATAGGATCATCGGAAATTATTACCGATATTTCTTCTTCCGGAAAAACACTAAGAGATAACAATTTAAGAATTCTAAAAGACGGGCTTATTCTTGAATCAAAAGCTTGTTTATTTACTTCTAAGAAAAAAAATATAAACTTAAGTCCAATTCTTAAAAAGTTAAATATTTAGATTACCAAGTTAATTCTTTTTTATTTAAATCAACAAACTTACCATTTAATTCTTCACTTGAGCTTGAAAGAATATTAATAATGTTTATTGCAACTTTATCAGGATCTAAAATACCATTAGGATTTAATTTAGTTTTAACACTACCTGGGCAAATTGAAAAAACATTTATTTTATACTCATCTTTTAAGTCAATTGACAAATTTTTAGAAAAAGAATTCATTAAGCTTTTTGTGCCTTTGTAAACATAATTTTTTCCAGTAGAGTTATGTTCAGTGCTGCTATAGAGGGTACTTATATTTAATATTGTGTTCAAACTATTTGTTTTTGAGCATTCTAGAACTACTTCGCTTAGCTTTAAAATTGAAACTGCATTAATATTAATTGCTTTAGAGAAGTTTTCATAATCGATATTATTAAAACTTTGATTTTTTCCTCCCCATGTACCTGCGTTATTTATAATTATATTAATTGGCGTATTTAAAATATATTCTTTTAACTTATTGATATTTTCAATAATACTTTGATCACATTGATAAATTTTTAGATTATCATTTTTTATTTTAAGTAGATTATCATTTGTTTCATTATAGGTCGCAATAACACTGTTATCTAAATCAAGAAATTTTTTGGTCAATGCTAATCCAATCCCAGAATTAGCTCCAGTTATCAAGATATTCTTATTTTTTATTTTTTTAAGTTCTATACTTTTGTGTACATCAAATTTTTTTCGGTAAATATAATTTTTGATCAGTCTTCTCAAACCCATGCAATAACATAATACATTAAATAAAAAAAAACCCCAGAAGTATTGAAACTACTGGGGTTTAAATTCTATAAAATAAAGTGCTAGTTGAGTTTACATTCCCATTCCACCCATACCGCCCATTCCACCCATTCCACCTCCCATTGGAGGCATCGCAGGTGTCGCGTCTTTTTCTTCAGGTTTATCTGCTATCATTGCTTCTGTAGTAATTAATAATCCAGCAATAGAGGCAGCATCTTGTAATGCAGATCTGACAACTTTTGTTGGATCGATAATACCTTTAGCAAACATGTCAACATACTCTTCATTTTGTGCATCGTACCCTTGGGTTGATTTCTTTCCCTCTAAAAGTTTTCCTACTACAACAGAACCATCTACACCAGCGTTAGCAGTAATTTGTCTTATAGGAGATTGAAGAGCCTTTTTAACTATATCTACGCCAGCTTTTTGATCATCTCCTTTAACTTTTAGGTTATCTAAATCTTGTGAAGCGTAAAGTAAAGCACAACCACCGCCTATAACTACTCCTTCTTCAACAGCAGCTCTTGTAGCATTTAAAGCATCTTCAACTCTATCTTTTCTTTCTTTAACTTCTACTTCTGTAGCTCCACCTACTTTAATTACTGCAACTCCACCAGCTAATTTGGCTAATCTTTCTTGTAATTTTTCTTTATCATAATCAGAAGTCGTCTCACTTATTTCAGATCGTATCTGATTACATCTTGATTCAATGTCAGATTTTTTTCCTTCTCCTGCAACAAGTGTACTATTTTCTTTATCAATTTTTACTTTTTTGCATGAGCCTAAATCATTGATTTTTACATTTTCTAATTTTAAGCCAATGTCTTCTGAAATTACTTGTCCACCAGTTAGAATAGCTATGTCTTCAAGCATAGCTTTTCTTCTATCTCCAAATCCAGGAGCTTTGACAGCTACTACTTTTAGGCCACCTCGAAGTTTGTTGACTACTAAAGTAGCCAGAGCTTCTCCCTCAACATCCTCAGATATAATCATTAAAGGTCTGTTTGCCTGAACAACTGACTCTAGAAGTGGAACCATTGGTTGTAAATTTGTTAATTTTTTTTCAACTAATAAAACTAAAGGATTGTCTAATTCTGTTGTCATTTTTTCTGTATTAGTCACAAAGTAAGGTGATAGATATCCTCTATCAAACTGCATACCTTCAACAACATCAAGTTCAGTTTCTACTCCTTTAGCTTCTTCAACAGTAATAACTCCTTCATTCCCAACTTTTTGCATTGCTTTAGAGATCATATCTCCTATTGATTTTTCACCATTAGCCGAAATAGTTCCAACTTGAGCAACTTCTTCATTGGCTTTGACTTTTTTTGAAGTTGTTTTTAATTTTTCTATTACATGCTCTACAGCCTTATCAATTCCTCTTTTAATATCCATTGGGTTCATGCCAGCAGTAACGTATTTTAAACCTTCGTTCACAATACCTTGTGCTAAAATAGTTGCTGTCGTTGTTCCATCTCCAGCATTATCATTTGTTTTGCTTGCAACTTCTTTAACCATTTGAGCACCCATATTTTCAAATTTATCGTCCAATTCTATTTCTTTAGCCACTGATACTCCGTCTTTAGTGATTTTTGGAGCCCCATATGATTTATCCATAACCACATTACGTCCCTTTGGTCCCAAAGTTACCTTTACGGCATTTGCTAAAGTGTTTACACCTTTTAGCATTCTCGATCTTGCTTCTGTATCAAATTTAATAATTTTTGCCATTTTAATTCTCCCCGTAAGTTATTTTTTACCTTTTGAAATTCCCATTATGTCAGACTCTTTCATAATGCTATACTCTTTACCGTCTATTTTTACCTCTGTTCCTGACCACTTACCAAAAAGAACTATGTCACCTATTTTCACATCCATTGGAGTAATCTTTCCATCTTCGTTTTTTGCCCCAGGACCAACAGCGACTACTTCTCCCTCTTGAGGTTTTTCTTTTGCAGTATCCGGGATAATAATACCACCTGCAGTTTTTTCTTCACTATCTAACACTTTTATTAAGACTCGATCGTGTAGGGGTCTAAATTTCATATTTATTTCTCCTATAAATTTTTGTGTACGGCTGATATGGTATTTTTTAAGAAAATTTCAAGGGTATTTAGCATTAAAAAGTAGGCGAATTTGCTGTGTTTTAAAGGATAATTTCTGATAATCATTAATTGGGACTTAAAAAATTGAAAAAATTAGATCATCTTTCAGAGATTTATAGCTCTTATGATACCTTCATAATAGACTTGTGGGGAGTAATGCATAACGGCATTACACTTTACAAAGATGCAATTGAGGCGGTTAAAAAATTAAATCTTGAGTCAAAAAAAGTTGTGTTTTTATCAAATGCTCCAAGGCCTAGTTCGAATGTTAAAGATTTTTTAAGAAATATGAAAATGGATGATAAATATTTAAATAATATTGTAACCTCTGGAGAAGCAGCAATGTATTCGATAAATCAGAATAAATTTGGAAAATCTTTTTTTCACTTAGGTCCAGAGAGGGATGAACCTATATTTGCTAAAATAAAAAAAAACAAAACCGAAATTGCAAAAAGTGATTTTATCTTGTGCACAGGTCTTTTCGATGAACACGAAAATGATTTAAATTTTTACAGAGATCTTTTAAAGGAGCATATTTCAAAAAAACTTATTTGTACTAACCCAGATTTAATTGTGCACAGAGGTAAAGAGGAGGAGTATTGCGCAGGGTTTATTGCACAAATATTCGAGTCTTTAGGAGGTAAAGTTGTTTACTTTGGTAAGCCACATAAGGAAATCTATGAAATGTGTTTCAGTAATAAAGAAAAAGTTTTAGCAATAGGAGATAATCTTAGAACAGATATAAAAGGTGCTAACAATTTAAAGATAGACTCTATTTTTATTTTAAACGGTGTTCATATAAACGAGATTGAAAATGAAGATCAATTGAATAAATTATTTAAAAAATACAATGTAAGACCTAATTATTATCAAAAAACATTAAATTGGTAGTATGAAAATATATAATAATTTAAAATTAGAAAATAAACATAAAAATTCAGTAATTGCTATTGGAAATTTTGACGGCATCCATTCAGGA
>CACLBB010000012.1 GCA_902605035.1 uncultured Pelagibacteraceae bacterium | reverse complement strand
AAAAAACTTATCAAAGATTAAATGATCAGCAAATGGTAGTGTTTCATTCGTCAACTCTAGGATTTGAAGCTTTAGCAAAAGGGATAAAATGCGTGTGTTTTAATAAAGTTTTCCCGATACCAGATGAAATTAATGCATTTGATGAGAAAAAAAAAATACATATAAATTTTAACAGGTATCCGAGAAAGGGGCCTTTTTGGACTGACTCCGAATCTTACTCGGATTACGAGCAAATTTTAGACAAAGTAATTAGTTTCTCGGATAGTTATTGGAAAAAAATTGTTAAAAAATATTCTTATGAGATAGTCAGTTATGACTATAGAAATAATAAACTTAAAAGAATTTTAAAAAAAATATTGTAGAAATCTGAGATTAATCGTCTATTTACTTATTCAATTAAAAATACTATAAAACCATGCCTGGTAATTTTTGCGAAGGGGCCACACCCGATCCCATTCCGAACTCGGAAGTTAAGTCCTTCAGCGCCGATGGTACTTTATCTTAAGATACGGGAGAGTAGGACGTTGCCAGGCTTTAAAAATTATGAAAATAGCTAGCTCATTAAAATCATTAAAAAAAAGAGATTTAAACTCTAAGTTGGTTAAACGAAGAGGAAAGCTATACGTAATAAATAAAAAAAACCCAAGATTCAAAGCTCGTCAAGGTTAACCATGAGTGATCAAGACTATAAAGAAACTTGGAAAGGCTTCACGAAATTTGTTTTGTGGGGAACTATTCTGGTAATAGCCATTCTAGCAATATTAGCAATCACATTACTCTGAAAAAATTAAAATAATTAAATGATAGTTGGTTCAATTAAAGAAGATATAACCTTAGAAAAAAGAGTTTCAATTACTCCTGAAACAGCGAAAAATATTATTGGGTTGGGATTAAAAGTATGCGTAGAAAAAAATTACGCTACACATCTTGGAATTAAAGATGATGAATTTAAAAATTTTGGCGTCGAAATAAAAGAAAATTCAAATGAGATTATAAATTATTCTGATTTATTAGTAAAAGTAAGTTGTCCAAAAAAAAATGAGATAAATGGTTTAAAACAAAAATCAATTTTGATTGGCATGTTAAATCCTTCAAAAAATAAAGATGACATTAATAATATTATCAAAAAAAATATAAATGTTTTTTCTCTCGAGCTTTTGCCGCGTATAACAAGAGCTCAATCAATGGATGTTTTATCTTCCCAGTCTAACTTAGCAGGATATAGAGCAGTAGTTGACTGTATTTTTGAATTTGAAAAAGCTGTGCCAATGATGATGACAGCAGCAGGCACAGTGCCAGCAGCTAAAGTTTTAGTGATTGGGGCTGGCGTTGCAGGATTACAAGCAATTGCAACTGCTAAAAGATTAGGAGCAGTTGTATCTGCAACTGATGTTAGAGCGGCTTCGAAAGAACAAGTAGAGAGCTTAGGTGGAAAATTTTTGACTGTTGATCAAGAAGAAAATATGGAAACTTCAGGAGGATATGCAAAAGAAGCTAGTGAAGATTACAAAAAAAAACAAGCGGCAATGATGCGTGATGCTTTGAAAAAAAATGATATAGTAATATGTACTGCACTGATACCTGGAAAAACTGCACCAAGAATTTTAACAGAGGATCTTGTTAAGTTGATGCGACCAGGTTCTATAATTTACGACCTTGCTGCTGAGCAAGGAGGAAATTCTGCATATTCAGATGCAGGAAAAACTAATATTGTTGAAGGAATAAAGATAATCGGGGTCAAAAGTTTAATGAATAGACTCCCACTTACAGCGTCAAGTTTATACGCTAAAAACCTGTTTAGCTTTATTCGTAATTTGTATAGTAAAGAAAAAAAAGATTTTAATATTAATTTAGAGGATGAAATTATAAGCAAAACATTAATAAAAGAAATTTAATTATGGAAATTGATCCTTTTATATTTAGACTAAGCATATTTATTCTGTCAATTTTTATTGGATACTATGTTGTTTGGAGCGTAACACCATCACTACATACTCCTTTAATGTCAGTTACAAATGCTATTTCATCAGTGATAATTGTTGGCGCAATAATTGCAGCTTTAGCAGGATCTTCTGAAAATATTTTTAATACTTCTAGTTTGTTCGGTTTTGTAGCCATAATTTTAGCAGCAGTGAATATTTTTGGGGGTTTTCTAGTTACTCAAAGAATGCTTCAAATGTACAAAAAAAAGAAAGATAAGAATAAATAATGATAAGCCCTAATCTTTCAGCAATCTTTTATTTAATTTCAGGGATTCTATTTATCCTGGCTTTAAGAGGATTATCTTCCCCAGATACATCAAGACAAGGAAACTATTTTGGTATTGCTGGAATGATAATAGCAATTATTGTCACTTTTTTGTCAGTTGAGAACGTATCCTCGTCTTTAATTTATGTAATTCTATTTTTAGTCATAGGCGGGGCTATTGGGGCAATAATAGCTTTTAAAATACCAATGACTGCAATGCCAGAGTTGGTTGCAGGATTTCACAGTTTAGTTGGTTTGGCAGCAGTATTTGTTGCAATTGCGGCTTTTTTAAATCCACAAGCTTTTGGCCTAGGAAGTACTGGAAATATCAAGTTAGCTAGCTTGATAGAAATGTCTTTGGGAGCAGCAGTTGGAGCAATAACATTCTCAGGCTCTATAATAGCATTTTTAAAATTAAGAGGAATAATGTCTGGATCGCCAATCACTTTTTTTGGCCAACATTACTTAAATTTAATTTTAGGAATAATGATTTTTGTCTTAATTTTTTATCTCTGTAAATCACAATCAGAAAATATTTTTTGGACTGTTATAACTGTCTCTTTTTTAGTGGGTGTTTTATTGATAATTCCAATTGGTGGAGCGGATATGCCAGTTGTTATCTCGATGCTAAATTCGTATTCGGGTTGGGCAGCTGCAGGAATTGGCTTTACATTAGAGAATACCGCGTTAATCATAACGGGTGCACTTGTAGGATCTTCAGGAGCTATTCTTTCATATATAATGTGCAAGGCAATGAATAGATCTTTTGTGAGCGTGATACTTGGAGGATTTGGCGCAGATAACTCAACCGATCAATCTAAAGAAAGCAAAGACAAAAAACCAGTTAAGAGTGGAAATGCAGAAGATGCAGCTTTTTTGATGAAGAATGCCTCATCAGTAATTATTGTTCCAGGTTATGGAATGGCTGTTGCTCAAGCACAACATGCATTAAGAGAGATGGTTGATAAATTGAAAAAAAACGATATTAAAGTCACTTACGCAATTCATCCAGTTGCTGGTAGAATGCCAGGTCACATGAACGTTCTTCTTGCTGAAGCAAACGTGCCCTATGATGAAGTTTTTGAATTAGAAGATATAAATAATGATTTCGCTAATTCGGATGTGGCGTTTGTTATCGGGGCTAACGATGTAACTAATCCAGTTGCTAAAACTGATCCAAAAAGCCCTATATTTGGAATGCCAGTTTTAGATGTTGAAAAATGTAAATCAGTATTATTTGTAAAAAGAAGTTTGTCACCTGGCTACGCGGGAGTAGATAATGAACTTTTTTATCGTGATAACACCCTAATGTTATTTGCTGATGCAAAAAAAATGACAGAGGATATTGTTAAAAATTTAGATTAATTTTTAAAAATAAAACTCATTAATTTCTTTATGAAAGGTAAAAAAAATAGATTTAGCAAAGTAAAACAAGAATATTTTTTCTTCTTAAAAAAAGAAAAGATATTTAAAAGATCTAATATTTTTCTTTATGAAAATACTATAGAAAAAATGGAAAATTGGACTAATGTTGATTTTAAAAAGACAGTTAAATGGTATGAAAAAATTAGAAAATTAAATAAAGCTAAAGTTAAAAACATTCATTTAGAAAAAATGAAAAAATGGACTTATGATAAAAAAAAAGGTGTCCTATATCATGATAGTGGAAAATTTTTTCATATTGAGGGAAAAAGAATTACAAATTCAGATAGAGAAGTTGATAATTGGGATCAACCATTTATAAAGCAAGTGGGATACAACGGCGGGATAATTGGTTTAGTCAGGTCAAATATTAATGGCATTCCACATTATTTAGTTGATGCAAAATATGAACCTGGCAATTATAACCAAATCCAAATCAGCCCTTCGCTTCAGGCTACATATTCTAATTTAAACAGAGTCCATTTAGGTCAAAAGCCCAAGGTCGTAAAGAAATATTTTTCGAAAAACTTCAAAACCATAAGAAAATTTTGGGTAACCGAGGACGGTGGAAGACTTTATCTAAAGAGAAATCTTCATTGGATCATTCAATATAACGGTAAAATCAACATTCCTGGAAAAACTTATCGATGGCTAACCCTTTGGGAGTTAGACAAATTTATTAAAATGGGTCATTTTGTCGGACCTCATTTAAGATCAATACTTTCACTAGTTTAATATATATAAATAAGTACATCCATGAATAAAATTTTATTCCATACCCCGTTAAGAGATAAAAAATACATAAATAATGTAAAGAAATTATTAGACTCTAAAATGTCTCTACATGGACCGGGTGAAAACATTTTTAAAATAAAAAGTGAATTGAAAAAAAAATATGGCTTCGAACATACTCATTTAACAAACAGCTGTACCTCTGCAATGGAAATATGTGCTCTTTTATTAAATCTTGGAAAAAATGACGAAGTTTTAATGCCGTCTTACAATTATAACACCACAGCATCGAGCTTTGTAAGAACGGGTTGTAAAATTCAATACTGTGATATTGATAAAAAAAATTTGATGCCAACGTTTGAGCAAATTAAAAAATATGTTAACAAAAATACAAAGGTAATAATCATCATACATATGCAAGGTTTACCCGTAGATTATTTGGATGAGTTGCAAAAATATTGTAAATCAAGAAAGATTATTTTGATTGAAGATGCAGCTCCTGCATTAGGATCTTATGTAAAAAATAAACCAGTAGGAAGCTATGGAGATTTTGCTACTTTTTCATTTCATGAGACAAAAAATTATACTAGTGGGTTAGGAGGCTTACTTGTTGTTAATAACAAAAAATTTAAAAAACAGTCTGATCTAGTTTTTGATAAAGGTACAGATAGAATATATGTTACCTCAAAACCTAATTATCATAAGAAATATTATTCATGGATAACGCTAGGTTCAAGTTTTAGGATGGGAGAACTCAACGCTAGTTATTTGCAACCTCAAATTAAAGATATAGATAAAGTTATAAGTTATAGGTCACAACTTTATAACAGGTACAGAAAAAACCTTAGCACATGGCTTACAGATGAATTTTCAATTTGTAATAAGATTCATCATAAATATAAATATAATTACCATGCGTTTACTATTATTTTGAAAAAAAAAGAAAGAGAGAAATTTTTGAAATATTTAAAAAAGAATAAAATAATTGCCTTTATCAGCTTTGAGGCTCTTCATCTTTCTCAATATGGAAAAAAACTTTTAAATAGTAAGACAAGTCTTAACACAACAAATGAGATAATTAAAAAAATTGTGCGTCTTCCGATGCATAATAGGCTTAAATTAAGTGAAGTTGACTATATTACAAAAAAAATTAAAGACTATTTCCACAAATAAAGATATTTTCTTAAATCAGTTAATTTAAAATGAAGTTTTTATTGTTATCAAACAATGACTACGATGGAGTAGGCCAACATGTTGAAAGGTTAAATACCGAATTAATTAACCTAGGCCATGACTCAAAAGCTTTAGTATTAAATAAATTATCTAACAACAATAATATTATTAAAATCAAGAGATCAATTTTAAAAAGAATATTTTTTTTTCCTTTAAACTTCTTGAAAAAAGAATTCTATAAACTATTTAGCTTCGGTTATGCTGGAATTAACTTAGATACTATACAAGATAAAATATCTAAATCTGATATAATAATAATTTATTCTTTTTTTAATGTGTTATCATTAGGTACTATTGAAAAACTTTTGAGTAAAAAAAAGATTGTATATTTTAGACCTTTAGATATGGAATTAGCATCAGGAGGTTGTCATGTCAATTTTGATAAATTTGGAAATGAATGTAGAAAATTTGAACATAATTGCTCTTCGTGCCCCCAACTAAACATATTTAATATATTCAATTTATCAAAGAAAATCTTTTTAAGGAAAAAAGAAATTCTTGAAAAATATAAACCAAAAATTTTAGTTGAAAATACATTCACTCAAGAACTCTATCAAAATTCACTATCTTGTAAAAAACTTGAAATCAAACCAATATTTTTAGGGATGAATGAAAAGAGAAATGTTTTTTATGAAAAAGATAAGGCTAGAAAATTTTTTAACTTTATGCCTAATGAAAAGATTATGCTTTATGGAAGTTTTAATTTAGATGCAAAGCACAAAGGAGGTGAAATTATTCAAAATATATTAGAGATTTTAAGTAAAAAAATTAATACTACAGAAAATGTTAAACTCGTTACTTTTGGAAGAAAAAATAGTTTTAATATAGATATTAAAAATATTGATTGGATACATCTTGGTGTCATAAATGAAGACAAAAAACTTAACTTATTGTATAGAGCGGCAGATTTAATGTTATCTCCATCAACTGGATGTAATGGGCCTCACATGGTAATTGAAGCAATATCTAACAATTTACCAGTAATAGCTTTTGATCAAGGGGTTGCAATAGATGCAATTATAAACAATATAAACGGATTTAAAATTAATTGTTTTGACAAAGATTTGTTTGCTAAAAAGATATTCGACGCATTATTTAATGATAAGTTTGATCTAAATAATAAAGAAAATAAAAAGATAAAGGAAACTTTTACCTCAAACTATGAAGCTAAAGAAATTGTTAAAATTTCAAAAAATGATTTAATAAATTAGTTATGAAAAATAAAAAAATTTTGATAATAGGTTATTCTTCTTTTGTAAGGAGAAGAGTTATTCCTTCATTAAAGAAAAATAAAAACATTAAGTATTGTATTTGTTCAAAGTCTAATAAAATAGATTTTAAAAACAAGATTTTATTCAATCGTTTTGAAGAAGGTTTGAAGAAATTTAACCCAAACTTAGTTTATATTTCAACTGTAAACTCTTTACACTACAGGTACGCCAAAAGTGTTTTAAATAAAGGTTTCAACGTAATTGTTGATAAGCCAGTTACTTTAGAAATTAAGAAGACTAAAGAATTACTTAATATTGCAAAAAGAAAAAAGCTTTTTTTTGCTGAGGCTACTTTATTTAATTATCACAGAGTTTTCGAAAAAATTAAAAATTTATGTGGGGGTTTTAAAAATGTTGAACATATTCAATCTAACCTAAATCTACCTTTAGTTAAATCAATTAAAGAATTAAAACATATCAAAGGTGATTGTGAGGCAGATACAGCTACGTATGCAGCAGCAATTATAAGATTATTTAAAAGTGATAAATTAAAAAATTTCAGTGTACACAAAAACTATTTCAAAAAAACAAATTTAGTAAAAAATTTTTATGTAATGGCTAATTCTGAAAAACTAACATATTTTGGAAATTTTGCTTTTCAAAGAGAATATACTCAACAGATTATTTTTTATACAAAGAATAAAATAATTTTCTCTCCCCAAAGAGTTTTTGCTTTGCCTCCAAATAAAGATTTGAATATTTTAGTAAAGACAAACAATAATATAAAAAAGATTAAAGTTAAAAAAGATGATTGTATTAAAAATTTTTTTCAATTGATTTTTAAAAGCATAAATAATAAAAGATTTAGGTTTTTTTATAATACGATTTTGGAAGAGGCAAAAATTAGAGCAGCAATTACAAATAAAAGTTAGAAAAATGAAAACAAAAATATTTTGTGATATCGCCGATTTAAAAAGTATAAAATTATATAACAAAAAAAAAATTGTTGATGGTTTTACAACAAATCCAAGTTTAATGAGATTGGCTGGTGCAAATAATTACAAAAACTATTGTCTTAAAATATTAAAGATTTGTAGAAAAAAACCAATTTCTTTTGAAGTTTTCGCAGATAATCAAAAGAAAATGCTTTATCAAGCTTATAAAATTAATAAATGGGCTAAAAATATTTATGTAAAAATTCCAGTTGTTAATTCTAAAGGTATATTTATGGGCAAAGTTATAAAAGAATTAAGTAGTAAAGGAATTAAATTAAATATAACTGCGGTTTATACATTTGAACAGACAAAGAAAATCCTGAATTGTCTAGACAAAAAAACCAAATCAATTATATCTATTTTTGCAGGGAGAATGGCTGATAAAGGCAAAGATCCAGTCCCAATATTTAAAAAAAGCATTTCTTTGACAAAAAGATATAAGAATATTGAAATTCTTTGGGCAAGCACAAGAGAAGCTTATAATTTTATTCAAGCTAAGCAATTAAAATGCAACATAATAACTATGCCTCCAAAAGTTATAAATAAAGTAAGCTCATTCGGAAAGAGCTCTAAAGCATTAACTCTTGATACTGTAAAAGGATTCTTAATTGATAGTAATAAGTCTAAATTTAAAATTTAAGACGCTCTAGACTGTCTCTTTCTTTGATGTGGATCTAAAATTAATTTTCTCAATCTGCAAGATTTTGGAGTAATTTCTAGTGCTTCGTCAGTGTTTAGCATGGCTAATTGTTCAGCTATAGCCATTTTCCTAACTGGAGTTAATACGACATTTTCATCTGTTCCTTGGGTTCTCATATTTGTGAGTTTCTTACCTTTCATCACATTAATCTCAAGATCTCCACTTTTTGAAGCTAGACCAACTATCATACCTTCGTATACAGGATCATTATGAGTTACAAACATTTCCCCTCTAGCTTGAAGATTAAATATTGCAAATGCTACTGCCTTTCCATTTTCCATTGAAATAAGAGCACCATTTCTTCTCCCCTCCATATCTCCAGTGTATTTTCCATATGAATGAAAAATTCTATTTATCACACCAGTTCCTTTAGTAAGAGTTAAAAACCTACTAGTGTAACCCATTAAGCCTCTAGTTGGCGCATGAAAAATTAATCTTTTTTTATTTTTACCTGTATCTTTAAGTTCTATTAATTTGCCTTTTCTTCTATTCATAGAATCAATTATTTTGGAAGAAAATTTTTCATCCAAATCCATCGTGATTTCTTCAATTGGCTCCAATTTGTTTCCTTCATTATCTTTTTGTAATAATACTTTTGGTGGACTGACAGTCATTTCGAATCCTTCTCTTCTCATTTGGGTAAGTAAAATTTCTAACATTAATTCTCCACGTCCACTTATTATAAAAGCATCTTTATTTTCATTCTCATCAAATGATATTCCTACGTTATTTTCTGACTCCACAATTAATCTTTCTCTTATTTGTGTACTCGTTAATTTCTTGCCTTCTTTTCCAGCCAGTGGAGAGCTATTTACTGTAATTGTAATTGACATTGTGGGGGGATCTATTGGCGTTGCATCTATAGGGTTAACTATTTCTAAATCGCAAATAGTATCTGCCACATTGGCTTTTTCTAAGCCGGCTATTATCACAATATCTCCAGCTTCACCTGTTTCAATAGGAACTTTTTTTGTCCCTTCATATCTGAAAATTTTTGTTAATCTTCCCTCATCAACTTTTTCACCTTTAAGATTTATGGCTTTAATCTCTTGATTTGCCTTGGCCGTTCCTTGTGCAATTCTACCAATTAAGCTTCTGCCTAAAAAACTATCAGCGTATAAAAGAGTGGACAACATTGCAAAAGGTTTTGTTTTATCTAGTGAAGCTGGATTAACTTTTTCAATTATTAGATCTAACAACGGATGTAAATTTTCTCTAACTCCATCAACTTCTTTGCTGGCCCATCCAGACCTTCCACTGGCATACAAAACAGGAAAATCCAACTGTTCTTCATTAGCATCTAAACTAACAAATAAGTCGAATGTTTCATTAAGAACCTCACTTGCTCTTTGGTCCGATTTATCCATCTTATTTATAATCACTATCGGCTTAAGGCCTTGTCTTAGCGCTTTAGATAAAACAAATTTTGTTTGTGGCATTACACCTTCCGCTGAGTCAATTAATAACAAAGCTCCATCTGCCATGTGCAATACTCTTTCAACTTCAGCAGCAAAATCTCTATGACCAGGAGTGTCTATTATATTTATTCTTGAGTTTTTCCAATTAATAGAGGTTGGCTTTGCTAGAATGGTAATACCTCTCTCTTTTTCAAGCTCACCTGAGTCCATTAGTCTTTCTTCAACAACTTCGTTATCTCTGAACAGACCACTTTGTTTCATTAAATTATCAATCAAAGTTGTTTTACCGTGATCGACATGTGCGATGATTGTTATATTTCTAATTATATCAGTCATTATCTTGGTTGCGGGGGTAGGATTTGAACCTACGACCTTCAGGTTATGAGCCTGACGAGCTACCAGACTGCTCCACCCCGCGTTGAATTAAAATTTTTTAATATTTATTGCTTGGAGTTTATTTTTTTCTTCCTTAATATCGAATTTAATTTTTTGTTCTTCTTTTAAAACTCTTAGCTTAGACTCTTCCAAGGCTGAAACATGTAAAAAAATATCTTTATTTGTTTCATCATCTGTAATAAATCCATAGCCTTTTTTGGAGTTAAACCACTTTATTTTACCCGATGGCATTGTTATTCCTCTCATTTAAAATTTAATATCTGTTTTTTAATTTTTGGAGTTTTTTTATTCTTTTAATATTTTCTGTTTGAACTCTCTTTTTTCTTTCTGATGGTTTTTCGTAAGTGCTCTTCATTTTCATTACTTTAAAAAAACCTTCTTTTTGCAATTTTCTTTTCAAAACTCTTATTGCTTGTTCTACATTGTTATCTTTAACGTCTATTTTAATAAAAACCTCCTGTTAATTTATTGTTAGTTATCATTTGCTTCGTTAATTGTCTATATAGAAGCAGATTGTGCTTTTTTTTCTTCTCTTAATTTAGCTTTTTTTTCTCTCTCAACTCTCCTTTTAGCTTTTTCAAGACTTTTTTGAAAATTTTCCTGGGTACAAAGTGCTAAAATTACAGGATCTCTAGGTTTCAAGTTAGAGAAATTCCAATAACTTCTCTTTCTGATTAAAGATACCGTCCCTTTAGTACTTCCTACTAATTTAGAAATTTGTCCATCAGTCAATTCTGGAGCATTTTTACAAAGCCATAGAATAGCATCTGGTCTATCTTGCCTTTTAGACAATGGAGTATATTTTGGTTTTTTTCTATCTTTAATTTCTACTTCATCAACTTTCTTTAATAAGCTCAATTTTTTTTCTGAATTTTTTGAGCATTCTTCAATTTCCTCTCTAGACAATTGCCCAGCTAATATTGGGTTATAGGCCTTGATACCTTTAGCTACATCTCCATCAGCAATTCCTTTTATTTCAAGTTCATGAAGATTACAAAATTCTGCAATTTGTTTAAAAGTTAATGTTGTGTTTTCTACCAACCAAACAGCAGTAGCTTTTGGCATGAATGGTGCCTCTGACATAATTATTTCTTTTTTCTTAGGTTGCTAAATTTTTTATTGTATTTGCTAACTCTTCCTTTGTCCAAGATCTTTTGAGCCCCACCAGTCCAAGCATAATGAGATTTTGGATCAATATCTAATTTTAAAGTATCATTTTCTTTACCCCAAGTAGATCTTGTTTCAAATTCACTACCATCAGTCATAACGACTTTTATTTTATGATAATTAGGGTGTATGTTTTTTTTCATGGTGCGAGTTTTATATTATTAACCGTTCTTACTCAATATTTTTTTTAATTATTAGTTCACTGAATTCGTCGTGAATATTTGAATTTGAAGCCAAAATGTTCTTTTTTAAAGGGAAGTTTGGCTCTTCTTCAAAAAATTTTACAAAACCTCCTGCCTCTTTCAAAATTATTATACCTGCAGCAATATCCCAATAATTCAGTTCTCTTTGCCAATATCCATCAAATCTTCCACAAGCGACATAAGCCATATCTAAAGCAGCACTTCCAAACTTTCTCACGTTAGACACTTTAGTAGATACATTTATATATTCTGAAAAAATTTTATCTTTAATTTTACTAGCTTGTTTTGGACCACCAGTAACAAGGAGAGAGTCTTTTATTTTTTTCTTATTTGAAACTCTTATCCTTGAATTATTTAGGTATGCTCCATTGCCTTTTTCGGCACAAAACATTTCGTTCATTATAGGATTAAAAATAACGCCACATTTGATCTCATTTTCTTCTTCATAACCAATAGAAATAGCAAACTGAGGGATACCATTCATAAAATTCATAGTTCCATCTATGGGGTCTATTATCCATCTATTTTGAATATTTGATTTATTGATTATTCCACTTTCTTCAGTAATTATTCCGTAGTCTGGATGAGCCTTTTGTAATTCTTCAATAATTATTTTTTCTGTTCTTCTATCAGCTGAAGTAACGAAATCACCAGGACCTTTTGTAGAAACTTGTAATTTTTCTATTTCGCCAAAATCTCTTATCAACGATCTTGAGGCTTTAATACAAGCCTTATTAATAATATTTATTTTGGGAGAGTTTAATCTCATTAGTTAACTCTCTTTACATAATCTAAAGTTCTTGTATCTATTACAATTTTTTCCCCACTTTCTATGAAAGGAGGTACATTTATTTTTATCCCACAGTCTAATAAAGCTGGTTTGTATGATGAAGAGGCAGTTTGGTTTTTAATAGATGCGTCCGTGCTTTCAACAATGCACTCTATATTATTAGGAAGTTCGATTGAAATTGGCTTATCTTCCATAAAAGATACTACTACCTCTAAATTTTCTTTAAGTAATTTATATTTTTCGCCTGCAATTGACTTTGGTATTTCTATTTGTTCAAAGGTTTTGTTATCCATGAAATGACAATTTTCACCATCTATATATAAAAAGTTAAATTTTTTTTCATCTACCTCTGCTTTCTCTACTGTTTCACTTGATCTAAATCTTTCATTTAGTTTTGTACCTTTTATCAGGCTTTTTAGTTCAACTTGATTAAAAGCTCCTCCCTTCCCAGGTTTTACATGTTGAGTTTTTAAAACATTCCAATAATCATTTTTATGTTCGATAATCATCCCTGGCTTAATTTCAATTGCAGTTATTTTCATTTAAATTTCCTAATTGCGATCTCTGGTTTTAAATTCGGGTTATCCCAAATATAACTTGATATTGCAATATATTTTGCCCCGGATTTTAAAAATTTTCTATAATTTAAATTATTTATTCCTCCAATTACAACAATTGGTTTCTTTATATTTCTTTTTGCCCAGTTCAAAATATTTAAATTTGCTTTTTTTGCATTAGGTTTAAGCCTAGATCTACCAAAAGATCCAAAAGCTAAATAATCAACTCTATTTTTAATTGCAATTTTAGCAAGCAATTTTGAATTATGACAAGTAACTCCAACTACTTTTTTCTTAAGTAACTTTCTTGCCTCATTGATAGAGCCATCTTTTTGACCTAAATGACAACCATCGGCATTAACGATTTTGGCTATATCAGCACTATCGTTAATAATTAATTTAACATTGTATTTATTTGTAATTTTTTTAATTTTATTTGCAAATACTATAATTTCCTTTTTTTTGTTTTTTTTTAGTCTTAACTGAAAAAACTTAACATTATTGAAACAAAGAACTCTTTCCAATTGTTTATAAAAAACATTGTTTATTTTTTTAGGTGAAATTAAATATACAAACTTTTTCAAGTCGATTAAGCTGCAGCTTCTTTCTCTAAGTTTTCTGACCATTCTCCTTTTGAAGAAAGACCATTCATTTTTGCTCTATGATCAAATGCTTTTTGTATATTGTTCTCATTATTTTGATCTTTACCAAATTCTTTTAAGGCACTGGCCTGTAAACCTCTACCGTATGAGAAAGTAATTAAAAAATTTGTATCATTTATTTTATTAATTTCATTTAAATTTTTACTTGCTTCAATTTCAGATTGACCACCCGATAAAAAAGCAATTCCTGTAACTGCACTAGGCACATTTTTTTTTAAACATTCTAATGTTTTTTTCGCAATTTCCACTGAGCTAGACTTTTTTGAAGAATCGCTTCCTGGTATAATCATATTTGGTTTTAAGACAGTGCCCTTAAGATCAACTTTATGTATTTCTAATTCATTATAACACTCGTTAAGAACATTAGTTGTTACTTCGTAACATTTATCAATATCGTGGTCTCCTTCCATTAATACTTCTGGTTCTACTATTGGAACCATTTTTGCTTCTTGAACTAAACACGCATATCTAGCCAGAGCGTGAGCATTTGATTTTAAAGATTGTTTAGAAGGATAAGTGTTTCCAATTTTGTAAACAGCTCTCCATTTTGTAAACCTCGCTCCTAACTTGTAATATTCTTGAAGCCTTTCTCTTAAACCATCTAGACCTTCAGTCACAGTTTCCCCCACGGCTCCCGCCAAAGACTTTGCTCCTTTATCTACTTTTATTCCTGGAATTGCATCATTTTTTGAAATTAGTTCTGGAACGCTGAGTCCTATTGTAGATTTTTGTTTTATCGTTTCATCATAAAGGATAACTCCACCAATGTAATTTTTCATTGCTTTAGAACTAAAAAGAGTTTGTCTAAATGTAAGTCTATTTTTTTCAGTATTTTCTACGTTAATACTTTTAAATCTTTTTGCGATGGTACCTGTGCTTTCATCAGCTGCTAGAATTCCTTTTCCTTTAGCACACATTTTTTTGGCTATTTCTTCTAACGTCATAATCGATATTTATTTTAAAACGCTTAGTCCAGGCAAGTCTTTTCCTTCAAGATATTCTAAAAATGCGCCACCTGCTGTTGATAAGTGTGTAAAAGAAAGTTTATCATTACTACTGTTAATTGCCGAAATCGTGTCTCCACCACCTATTATCGATATTAAAGATTTATTTTCTGTGTTTGAAGAAATTTTTCTGGCAATGGCTAATGTTCCTACTAAAAAGTTTTTATTTTCAAAATACCCTGCTGGACCATTCCACAAAATTGTATTTGACTGATCAATAATAGTTTCTATTTTATTAATTGTATTTGGCCCTATATCTAAGATTATTTCATCTTCACTAACATTGTCTTTTTTTTTTGTTTTTCCAGAACCTTCAAAATTGGTTGACACATTATAATCTTCAGGAATAAAAATATTACAATCATATTTTTTTGCTTCAGCGTATATATTCTGTATTATATTTTTAGAGCTTTCTTCAACAAGTGATTGTCCAATTTTGAAACCTTTGTAATTTAAAAAATTATTAGCCATAGCTCCGACAATAATTATATTATTTGTTTTTTTTATTAAATTCGTAATTACGTTTATTTTTGTTGAGATTTTTGATCCACCAATAATACAAGTAACTGGCTCTTTTTTACCTTCAATAATTGTATTTATTGATGCTACTTCTTTTTTCAAAAGAGGTCCTCCGTAAGATTCTTTCATATATTTTGTGATTTTGTGTATTGAAGCTTGTTTTCTGTGAGAACAAGAGAAAGCATCATTAATATAAATATCCCCAAGAGAGGCGAGTTTTTTAGCAAAATTATCGTTATTTTCATTTTCTTCTTTAAAAAATCTAATATTTTCTAACAAAATAACTTCACCTTCTTTTAAGTATTCAAATTTATTTTTTGTTTCTTTATTAAGGTCTCCAATAAAAAAATATACGTTTGTATCTAACAGTTCTTTTAAAAATCTGTATATTGGTGTTAAAGATAATTCACTATTCTTTACGCCTTTTGGCCTTCCTAAGTGGCTTATAATTATTATTTTTGCCTTTTTTTTTATTAATTGTTTTATAAAGGGCAGGCTCATTAAAATTCTACTATTATCTTGAATTTTTTTTTTATTAAGTGGAACATTTAAATCAAGTCTGAGAATTATAGTTTTGTTCTGAATATTTTGATTTCCAGAAAAAAATTTTATTTCACTCATTAAAATCTTAATTATTTTCTAAGTCTTGCTTGAATAGCAATAACAATTTTTTCTACTGATAAATTAAGGTGCTCATATACTTTTTTATATGGCGCACTTTCACCAAATCTATCAATACCAAAAGATAAACCTTTGCCGCCTAAATATTTTTTCCAAGAGGAAACATTGCCAGCTTCAATTGTAACAATTAAGGAGTCTTCATCCAGAATATCTTTTTTAAATTCTTCGGACTGTTTATCAAAAAGCTCTTGACAAGGCATCGAAACAACTTTTGAAATAATATTATTAACTTTTAACTCTTCGTGAACCTTTAAAGCTAACTCTACTTCTGATCCAGAAGCAACTAATGTAACTTTGTTGTCGTGGGAGCTTATCTTTACTACGTAGGCTCCATTTTTACTTATATTCTCCTCAGATAATTTAGGATTGATATAAGGTAATTTTTGTCTAGATAATGCAATTGCACTTGGAGTATTTTTACTTTTTAAAGCTATTTCCCAACACTCTAGTGTTTCATTTATATCTGCAGGACGGAACACGTTAAGATTTGGAATCGCTCTTAACCCTTCTAATTGTTCTATGGGTTGGTGTGTAGGACCATCCTCTCCAAGCCCAATAGAGTCATGAGAAAAAATATATATTACTTTTAATCCCATTAAAGCGGCAAGTCTTATTGATGGTTTACAATAGTCAGAAAAAATTAAAAAGGTTCCTCCATAAGGAATAAATCCACTGTAAAGTGCTAATCCGTTCATAATAGCTGCCATCCCATGTTCTCTAACTCCGTAATGAATATAATTTCCATCTAAATTTTTTGAACTAATTACTTTAGAATTATTTGTTTTAGTATTATTTGATCCACTAAGGTCAGCTGAACCACCAATTAATTGTGGTAAGATATTTGTAATACTCTCTATAGCTGATGATGAACACTGCCTTGTTGCTAAACTTGGTTTAGAATCAAAATATTTTATTTTTTCTCTTCTAATTAAATCTTCAAGATTATTAAGATTTGAGTCTATATATAAGTTTTTTAACGAAGATTTTACATCAGCGTTTTGTTTGTTAAATATTTCCAACCATTTTTCCTCTAATTTTAATCCTTTTTCACCAATTTTTCTCCAAGCATATAAAACATCTTTTGGGACTTCAAAAGGATCACTGTTCCACTTGAGTTTTTTTCGAACTAAAGCAATTTCTTCATCACCTAGAGGAGAACCATGTGAAGAAGCTTTCCCAGATTTATTTGGCGAACCGAATCCGATAATAGTTTTGCATGATATTATGCTAGGTTTGTTTGATTTTGATGCTTTTGTAATTGCTTTTGAAATTTGTTTTTCATTATGACCATTAATTTCTAAATAGTTCCACCCATAACCTTCAAATCTTTTTTTATAATTATCAGAAACGCTTAGTGAAGTAGAACCATCAATAGAAATTTTATTATTATCGAAAAAAACTATTAAATTTTTAAGTTTCAGATGACCGGCTAAACTCATTGACTCATGACTAATTCCCTCCATGAGATCTCCATCACTTGCAATTACGTATGTTTTGTTATTAATTAAATTGGGTCCAAATTTTTTTCTTAATATTCCTTCAGCTACTGCCATTCCAACTGCATTGCCAAGTCCTTGCCCTAATGGACCAGTTGTAGTTTCAATACCCGTCCCCTTTTTATATTCAGGGTGACCTGCACAAATTGAATTAAGTTGTCTAAAATTCTTTATGTCTTCTATTGAAATACTTTTGTATCCGGTTAAGTAAAGCAAAGAATATAAAAGCATTGAACCATGACCAGCTGACAATATAAATCTATCTCTGTTTACCCAGTTTGGATTTTTCGGATTAAACCTCAGGTGGTATTTAAAAAGTGTAGTGGCAACATCTGCCATACCCATTGGCATACCTGGATGACCAGAATTTGCCTTTTGCACGGCATCAATTGATAAAAATCTTATTGCGTTAGATAATTGATTATATTTTACGTTCACAGTTAAATTACCTATATAGACTTAAACTATGTATATCAATAATATGATATAAAAAAAACTTATGAGTATTTTTGAGAAAAAAGAAAAAAATTTAAATCAGTTAATTGATAAACTCAATATTCTGACCTCAACTTATTCACACTCTTCATATGATACTGAAAAAATAAAAACTGAGAAAAATGAAATTTTAAGACAAAAAATTGATATTGAAAAAAAAAACCAGGAGCTAATGAGAGAGCACAAATATTTAAAAACAAGAATATCTAAACTTCAAGAGGAAGTTAATAAAAAATCAATAATGGAAGATAAGTTTAATCAAGATATTGAGGAATTAAGTCAAGAAACAGAAAATTTAGTAAGCGAAATAGATAAATGGCAAACGTAAACATTAAATTTAACAATAAAGATTATCTTTTATCTTGCGATGATGGCCAAGAGGAGTCATTAAAAGAACTTACCAAGTTTTTGGATAAAAAATATAGCGAATTAAAAGATAAGTTAGGAAATATTGGTGAAAATAAACTTTTACTAATAACCACTATACAACTAATTGATGATTACTTTGATTTAAAACAAAGAGTTTCTAATCAAAAAGGTAAATTAGATAATTTGGCAGATAAGTTTAAAGAACTTAAACAATTAGCCATTAAATATAAAGAAGGAAAAGATAAAGAAATAGGTAAATTGAATGATGAATTAGATAAATTCAAAAGAACCGTTGAAGAAAGCAATGAATTATATGAGTCAATGCTTGATAGAACCACAAAGTCACTTGAAAAAATAATTTCAAATACTGAATCTATTTCTAAAATTCAGTAAATGAAAAACAAAGAAAGATTAAGAAAAAAGTATTTATTAATTAGGAAAAAGAGATATTTTGAAATTTCGTCAAGTTTTTTTAACCCGTTAACAAAATTAATACAAAAAAAATTTCACAAAAGAAGTATAAATTTATCTTGTTATTACCCCGCCTCATATGAAGTTAATGTTCTTAAATTGTTTGAATCGAATTTAGTTAAAAATTTAAAAATATTACTACCGGTATTAAAATCAAAAAATTTAATGCATTTTTGTGAATGGAATAAACAAGATGTAATGCAAATTAATACCTTTGGGATGTTAGAGCCATTTAATTTTTCTAAAAATATAATTCCAAATATTATGCTTATTCCACTCTTAGCATTTGATGACAACAAAAATAGACTAGGATACGGAGGTGGTTTTTATGATAGATATTTGAACAAGTATCTTAATAAGACTAAAAATATTTTAACTATTGGCATTGCATTTTCATTTCAAAAACATAAAAAGATTCCAGTATCTAGCAATGATGTAAAATTAAACTATATATTGACAGAGAAAGGTTTAGTTAAATGAAAATTCTTATTTTAGGAGATGTTGTAGGACTACCTGGAAGAAATGCAGTTAGAAAAAATTTATCTAGAATTATTGAGCAAAAAAGAATTGATTTTACAATTATTAATGGGGAAAATTCTGCTGATGATGGAAAAGGCATAACTAAATCGATTGCTGATGAGTTTCTTTCTAATGGGGTTGATGTCATTACCTCAGGCAATCATATTTGGGATAAAAAAGAAATTACAGAGTATATAGATAAAGAACAAAGGTTGTTAAGACCAGAAAATTTAGCTGAAGGATCGCCTGGAAGAGGATATGGAATTTATTCAAGCAAAAATAAAAAGAGAGTTGGTGTAATAAACTTAATGGGAAACGTTTTTATGAAAAAAACAACTGATGTATTTCAAACAGCAAAAAAAATGAAAAGCAAAATAATTTTCAAAAAAGATGTAGATATTTTAATTATAGATTTTCATGGAGAAATTACTAGTGAAAAAATGGCTATGAGTCATTTTTTTGATGGAGCATCTACGGCTATAGTTGGAACCCACACTCATGTCCCTACTGCTGACACTAGAATTTTAGAAAATGGAACAGCTTATCAAACGGATATAGGAATGTGTGGAGATTACAATTCTGTAATTGGAATGAATAAAGAAAATTCACTTAAAAAATTTTTCAAAGAAAAAGATGCTACAAATCACTTTCCGTCTACAGGTGAAGGAACATTGTCAGGGATTATAGTTGAAGCAGATGTAAACACAGGACTAGCAATAAAAGTTACGAGGTTAATCGAGGGCGGAAGTTTGAATAATTAATTATGGCAGGTCACTCACATTGGGCTGGAATTAAGCATAAAAAAGGTAGGGCAGATAAGGAAAGATCAAAAATTTTTTCTAAACTATCAAGAGAAATTACTGTGGCTGCAAAATTAGGAGATAAAGATCCTGATGTGAATCCCAGATTGAGAACAGCCATTCAAGCAGCAAAGCAAGCTAACATGCCAAAAGATAATATTTATAGAGCTATAAATAAATCAGAGACTGCAGGTAATCAAAATTATGTAAATTTACGATACGAGGGATTTGGACCTTTTAATGTAGCGCTTATAATTGAAACTTTGACAGATAATAAAAATAGATCAGCATCTACAATAAGGACTGTTTTACAAAAAAATGGAGGAAGATTAGGCGAGTCTGGTTCAAGTTCTTATCTCTTTTATAATTGCGGCGTCATTCAGATTGATAAAAAAATTTTTAGTGATGAGAAAGTATTTGAAATAGCAACAGATTATGGCGCTAAAGATTGTTTTAATTATAATGATTATCATGAGGTAATATGCGAAAAAGAGGATTTTTATAAACTTAAAAATAAATTTGAAAAGAAAATAGATAACTTGAAATACTCTGGTATGGAATGGAGGCCTTTTATTTATTTAGACTTAGATAAAGAGCAAAGCTTAAAAACCGCTGATATGCTTCAAACTTTAGAGGAATTAGACGATGTACAAAATATTTACACTAATGCTAATTTAAAAAATTTGAACAAATGAAAATTATTGGAATAGACCCTGGATTGAATGGAGCAATAGCTGTTTTAGAAAATAAAAAAGTGTTAGATATTTTTGAAATGCCAGTAATGGCAGAAGGAAAAAAAAACAAAAGGCAATTAAATAGTGCTCAATTAGTAAAATTATTAAAAAACAATATATCAAAAAATGAAGAAGTATTAGTAATAGTAGAACAAGTAAATGCAATGCCTGGGCAAGGAGTGACGAGTATGTTTAATTTTGGTCAAACTTTTGGGGCAATTAAAGGAGTTTGTGCTGCTTTAGAGCTACCAATATTTTTTGTTAGGCCATCCAAGTGGAAAAAACACTTTGAACTGATAAATTCCTCGAAAGACTCAAGTAGAACAAAAGCCATAGAAATGTATCCAACTCTTTCAAATGAACTAGCCAAAAAAAAAGACGTTAATAAATCAGACGCTATTTTGATAGCCAGATTTTACAGTGAGACTAGATTAAATGAAGATAAATAATTAAATTGTCTTAAATTTAATTTTAAAAGCGCCAAATTCATGACACATTCTGAAAGTAATTAACTTCAATGGAGCAAGAAATAGCAGCCCAAGTAGTAGGTTTAGGCGGAAGCTCAGACTTTTCTTTATGGAAACTTTTTTTACGTGCTGATTTTGTCGTTAAATTTGTAATTATCCTTTTGATTGCTAGCTCAATTTTTTCTTGGGCTTTAATATTTGATAAAATTAAGTTATTTAAGAATATTAATGCTTCTACCGAAGATTTTGAAAAAAAATTTTGGAAAGCTAAGTCGGCCGAAAGTTTTAATAGCAATCTTCCTTCAAACTCAAAAGATCCAGCTACCATTATTTTTAAAGTTGCAATGAACGAAGTGATAAAAACAAAAAGACAATCTTCTTCTGTTCAAGCAGCTAGAGTAGAAAGAATTTTAGAAATAGCCACTGATAATGAAATTAAAAAGATTGAAAAAAATTTTACACATCTTGCAACAATCGGATCTACTGCTCCTTTTATAGGATTATTCGGAACAGTTTGGGGGATAATGAATTCTTTTCAATCCATTGCGATTTCTAGAAATACAAGTTTAGCAATCGTAGCACCTGGGATTGCCGAAGCTTTATTTGCAACTGCTCTAGGTTTATTGGCTGCAATTCCTGCTGTTGTTGCATATAATAAATTTAATAGTGACTCTAAAAGATATATCTCAAAAATAGATAATTTCTCAAAAAGATTTTTATCAATTATATAATGGCTTTTAAATTTAATCGCTCAAGAAATGAACCAATGAGCGAAATTAATGTGACGCCATTTGTTGACGTAATGTTAGTTTTACTAATTATATTTATGGTAACAGCTCCACTTTTAACAGTTGGCGTTCAAGTTGATTTGCCAGAGTCAGCTGCTGACTCTTTACCAGATGATCAAGAACCTTTAACAATAACAATTAATTCAAAGGGTGAGATTTTTATTCAAGAACATAAAGTTTCTTATAAAAAAATTGTTCCAAAACTCTTAGCTATTGCAAAAAATAGAACAGATACAAGGATCTATGTTAGGGGTGATAAAACTATTAACTATGGAAGAGTATTAGAAGTAATGGGGACTTTATCAGGCGCAGGTTTTTCAAAAGTTGCTCTAATTTCTGAGCCATATAAGAATTAAATGGAAAATGACAAAAAGTTTAATTTATTCTCTAATATTTCACTCAGCAATGATCTTATTAACTGTTTTAAGCTTACCTTTCATGATTAGAGAACCAGTAGACCTTCCACCTATAGTTTCAGTTGAACTGATTCAAATATCAGACAAAACTAATATACCTTTTGCCCCAAAAGCGAGAAAAATTATTGAAGAAACAAAAAAGAAAGAGGAAAGAATTGTTTCTGAACAGGCTCCTCCTGCTGCTAAAGCAAAAGAAAAACCAGATAGAATCCCTTTACCAGATGAAAAAAAGGAGAAAAAAAAAATTATTAAAAAAAAACAAAACCCTGAAGAAATAGAACCACAAATAAGACAGTCATCTGAATTTGAAAAAAAAGAAATTATAGACACTAATCAAATAGCAGCGTTAATTGATAAGGCTAAAGAGGAAGAAGCTGTTAAAAAGGAACAGGACGATAAGCTAACGCAAAGTAGTGTAAAAAATTCCTTTGCAACTGGATTAACTTTATCGGAAGAGGACGCTTTAAGAGCTCAGATATTTGGCTGTTGGAGCGTCCCTCTTGGTTTACCTTACGATCAAGACTTATTAGTTAGAATTAAGTTAAAGTTAAAACAGGATGGAACAATAATGAAATCTGAAATTCTAGATCACCAAAGAATGAATAGACCAGGCCAAAAGTTTTACAAAGTATTAGCTGAAAGCGCGTTAAGAGCAGTAAGATTATGTCAACCATTAAAAGTTCCTCCTACAGGTTACGAAAAATGGAAAGATATACAATTAAACTTTAACCCTGTAGAAATGTTAAAAGGATGAAATGAAAAAAATAATACTTACTTATTTTACTTATATAATATTTACAACTTCATCGTACTCGTTGATCGAAGTTGATATTACTAGAGGAAATTTAGATCCTCTTCCAATCGCAGTATCCCCATTACATGTAGACATTAAATCAGAGGAAGATAAAAATGTAAAAATTAAAAATTTAGGTAACGATATTTCAGAAATCATTGAGAAAAATTTTAAGAACACTGGTTTATTTAATCCTCTTAAAAAAGAAGCGTTTGTGCAAAAACCTGATATTGCTCATCTAAAACCCAGATTTGAGGACTGGAGATTAATAAAAGCTCAAGCACTTGTAACAGGAAAATTATTAGTAAAAAATGGAAAATTAAAAGTTGAATTTAGACTCTGGGATTTAACAGCAGCTAAAGAAATGACAGCTTTAGCATTCACTACAACACCATCTAACTGGAGAAGAGTAGCTCATATAATATCTGATAAAATTTATGAACGATTAACTGGCGAGGAAGGATATTTTGACACAAGAATAATCTATGTAGCTGAAAGTGGTTTAAAAAGTGAGAGAATTAAAAAATTGGCAATTATGGACCAAGATGGCGCAAATACTAAATATTTAACTTTAGGAAACGAATTGGTCCTTACACCTAGATTTAATCCAACAAATCAAATGGTAACCTATCTTTCTTATTTCAGAAATATGCCTAGAGTATATCTTTTAGATATAGAGACAGGAATGCAAGAAGTAGTAGGAAATTTTCCAGGCATGACATTCGCTCCAAGATTTTCTCCTGATGGAAAAAAAATTATAATGAGTTTTGCAAAAGATGGTAATTCAGATATTTATACGATGGATTTAGAGTCAAGAGTTGTAGAAAGAATAACAAATCATTCATCAATAGATACATCTCCTTCATTTTCTCCTGACGGAAAGTATATTGTCTTTAATTCTGATCGAAGTGGTTTGCAACAAATTTATGTAATGAGAAGCGATGGAAGCAATGTTAAAAGAATTACTTTTGGTAAAGGAATTTATGGTACGCCAGTTTGGTCACCTAGAGGAGATTTAATTGCTTTTACAAAAGTTAGAAAAGGTAGATTTTATATTGGTGTTATGAGAATAGATGGAACAGGGGAAAGATTACTTACTGAAAATTTTTATCAAGAAGCTCCTTCGTGGTCACCGAATGGAAGAGTATTAGTATTTTATCGAGAGACCAAATCAGGGTCTAAAGGAGAAGGGTTTTCAGCATCACTTTGGTCAATTGATATAACAGGTTATAATGAGAGAAAACTGATCACTAAAACAGATGCTTCAGACCCATCTTGGTCTTCTTTATTATCAAAGTAAGGGTAATTTTAGTGTAATTTAAGCTTGAATAATCTTTAATAATTTGAAATATTTCAAGCATTAACCAGGGGAAAAAATGACATTTAATACGAATTTAAAAAATATATTTTTAGTAGTTTTTACGACTCTAATTTTAAGCGCATGTTCAACAGCTAAAAAATCAGCAGATATGGAAGGGGATGTTTACACTGGAAAAGAAACAGTTAAATATTTAGCTTCAGGCGTGCCTGATAGAGTATTTTTTGCTACGAACAAATCTTCTTTAACAACTGCATCAAGAGCAACTCTAAGAAAGCAAGCAACATTTTTAAGAAAGAATAAAAAACTAAATGTGACTATCGAAGGTCATGCTGACGAGAGAGGTACAAGAGAATATAACTTAGCTCTAGGCGAAAGAAGAGCTAACGCTGCTAAAGATTATCTTATGACTTACGGAATATCAGGTAAAAGAATTTCTGTAATAAGCTATGGTAAAGAAAAGCCGGTTAACCCCGCTTCAAGTCCTTTAGCTTGGTCACAGAACAGAAGATCAGTAACTGTTAAAGTAAATTAATACTTTTATTAATTAAAGACCCTTTAATAATGGATTTTATTAAAGGGTCTTTTTTTTGCCATTTTATATATTTAAAGACTCATTATGGACCTAATTAAAAAAAAAT
>CACLBB010000011.1 GCA_902605035.1 uncultured Pelagibacteraceae bacterium | reverse complement strand
GGCAGGTCCTGCACGCAAAAATCTACCTCCAATTCTATTATCTGAGCCCATGCCTAAAGAAATATCCTCTATATTTATTCCACATTTTTCACATAAATTAGCTAACTCGTTTATAAAAGTTATTTTTGTAGCTAGAAATGCATTCGATGCGTATTTAATTAATTCTGCTCCTCTTCTAGTCGTTGTAAAAAATTTAGCTCCTTTATTTGTTAAAGGTAAATAAAGTTTTTTCAATATAGTAAATGCTTTCCTTTCATTCGAACCCACGACTATCCTATCAGGGTATCTAAAGTCGCGTATAGCCTCTCCTTCTCTTAAAAATTCTGGATTAGAAATTACAGTAAATAGCTTTTTCTTTTTTTTAATTATTTTTTCAATTTCGTCACCAGTCCCTACTGGCACTGTTGATTTTGTTACTATAATTTTTCTTTTCATAGTTAACTTTAATATTTCTCTAGTACATTTATATACATAAGAAAGATTTACATTAAGTGAACCTTTTTTTGTTGGGGTCCCCACACAAATGAATATTATGTCAGAAGAGTTGATGGCTTTCTTAATGTCAGTGGTAAAAGATAGTCTTTTTGCTAAATAATTTTTTTTAATCAATTCATCCAAACCAGGTTCATAGATAGGAGAGACGCCCGAATTAAGTTTTTTGATTTTATCTAAATCTTTATCAACACATATTACTTGATTTCCAATATCAGCGAAACAGGTTCCGCTGACTAACCCGACGTAACCTGTTCCTATCATGCATAATCTCATTTTTTACCTTTGTAAATTTTAGCACCAGATTTAATATACCCGTCTAATGTTCCGCAATCTAAATATTGACCTTTAAAAATATTTCCATGAAATTTGTTATTTTTTAAAATTAAATTTTTAATTGCATCAGTAATATGTATTTCACCTCCTTGACCTGGTTTTAATTTTCTGATCTCTCCGAAAATTTTTGAAGGTAAAATATATCTCCCTATAATAGCGAAATTTGATGGCGCTTTTTTGATATTTGGTTTTTCTACGACATCTTTGATTTCAAAATAACTTTTTTTCATATTTTTGCAGGCTAAAATTCCCCATCTTGATACAGTTTTCCTCTCAACTCTTTTAGTGGCAATTATAGAGCTTCGTGTTTTTTTGTGTAGCCTTAACATTTCTTTAGAGCAATTCTTTTTCATTATTAAGTCATCTGGCAAAACCATTAAAAAATATTTATCTTTAATTATTTTTTGACATCTTAAAACTGCATCACCGGTTCCTTTTGGTTTATTTTGATAAACAAATTTAATCATTTTTTGATATTTTTTTATTTTTTTAAATTCTTTGATTAATCTAATATCTTTTTTTTTTTTAATAATTTTATTATAAAAATTATCGTTAAAAAAATATTTCTTGATAGATAATTTATTTTTTGAAATAATGAATATAAATTCTTTAATACCAGCGCCTAAACATTCATCCAATATATACTCTAAATTCGGTTTTCCATTTATAGGCATGAGCTCTTTTGGTATAACGCTAGTTAGAGGAAGCAGTCGAGTGCCTAATCCTGCTAATGGAATTATAGCTTGTTTTATCATATGATTCTTATATTAATTATTATCATTACCTTTAACAAATGAAAATATTTAAAAGTAAGCAAAAGTTACAAAGTGAGATCTCAAAGATAAGGAATATATCTTTCGTACCAACAATGGGCGGGTTACATAAAGGTCATATTGCATTATTCAAAAAGTCTAAATCACTTAAAAGTAATATTTTAGTTTCAATTTTTGTTAATCCCAAACAATTTAATGATAAAAAAGATTATTTAAATTATCCCCGAAACTTAAGAAATGACTTATCAATATTAAAAAAATTTAAGGTTGATTTTGTTTACTTGCCTAATAAAAAAGATATTTTTAGTTATAAAACATCAAATAAGATTTTTTTAGATAAATTTTCAGATCGATTATGTGGAAAAACCAGAAAAGGCCATTTTAAAGGTGTTATAAATATTGTTAATAGATTTTTAGAAATAATAAATCCTAAATATTTAGTGCTTGGTGAAAAAGATTTTCAACAGTTATACTTAATAAAAAAACATATTTTAAGGAATAGAATAAAAACTAAAATAATTTCTTGCAAAACCGTTAGAGAAAAAAATGGTGTCGCCTGTTCTACTAGAAATAATAAATTAAATTCAAGTCAATTATATATAGCATCAAAAATTTTTAATTATATAAAGCTTAACAAATATTCACTTTTCAATAATCCAAATCAAATCAAAAGAAAAGTTTTTGAAATGGGTGCGAATAAAATAGACTATGTAAAAATAATGAATGTTAAAACTCTTAAAAAACCTAAGACTAATGTGGAAAAATTTAAAATTTTTATCGCATATTTCTTAGGAAAAACAAGATTGATTGATAATATTTAGTTTAAAAAATAATAAGATCCTAATCCTAAAAAAGATAAAAAACCAATTACATCTGTTATAGTTGTTACAAATACGCTTGAAGCTAAAGCTGGATCAATATTAATCTTTTTTAAAGATACAGGTACAAGAATTCCAAACAAACCTGCAACAATCATATTAAGTACCATTGAAACCCCGATTAGTATAGATAAACCAATTTCCTTGAACCAAAATTCTACTATTACCGCAGTTATAACTGCAAAAATAATTCCGTTTAAAACACCTATGATAAATTCTTTTCCTACCACACGATTAAAATTACTTGTAGAGAGTTCTTTTTTTGCTATTGCTCTAATTGTAACTGCTAGAGTTTGCATTCCGGCATTACCCCCCATTGAGGCTACTATTGGCATTAAAAAAGCTAACGCAACCATTTGCTCTATTGAAGCACCAAAATTACTAATTACCCAGGTAGCAAGTAACGCAGTAAATAAATTCAATAACAACCAGTTAAACCTTCTTTTAGTTTTGATTATTACGCTGTCAGTAATTTCTTCATCTCCTACTCCAGCTAACCTTAATGCATCTTCTTCGGCCTCTTCCTGAACAACAGTAACAACATCATCTGCTGTTATCATGCCTACTAACTTATTATCTTTATTAACTACACCTGCTGAAACTAAATTATAATTTTCGAATGTAAGACCCACTTCTTCTTTATCCATATTCACTGAGATCAAAACAGGCATCTCAGCCATTATAGAATTCATTTTAGATTCTCTTGGAGTTCTTAACACCCTTGATGATGGAACTGTACCGACTGGTTTAAACTCGTTATCAACAATAAAAATTTCTAAAAACTCTTTTGGTAAATCTTTATTTTCTCTTAAATAGTCAATGGTTTGACCCACACTCCAATTACTAGGCACTGCAGTGAACTCTCGCTGCATAATTCTTGCAGCAGAATCCTCTGGATAACTTAAGCCCTCTTCTAATAGAAATTTATCTTTTGGCGGTAATTTATCTAAAACTTTTTCTTTTTTATTCTTATCTAAATTTTCTAATATCTTAATAGAATCATCAGACTCTAGTCTTTTTATAATGTTAATTATTGACTCGGTAGATAAAACTTGAAGCACTTCACTTTGAATAGACTCGTTTAATTCAACAAAAATGTCTGGATCAATATTAAATTCCTCCAATTCAATAAGTTTAATTCTTGTTTCATTTGATAAGTTTTCGATTAAATTTGCTATATCTGACTCGTGTAGATCTTTTAAAGTTTGATTTATGAAACCAATATCGGAGGAATTGATTTTATCAGAGAATGTATTTATAAATTCCTTATTAAAATCAAGATTTACCTTTTTGTTACCTGTTGATTTTACTAAAGTCATAAAAACCTCTGATTGTTTTTTGAGACTAATAGTCCATAAAATGGTAAATTTCAAACTAAATGAGCATAGAAATAAAAATAAGTAAAAGACGTATTTCCTACAAAACAGCTATGCATTTTCTCAATAGAAGAGTTCAAGCATTAAAGGAGAATAAAGCTAATGAATTATTGTGGGTGTTGGAGCATCCATTGACTTTTACAGCTGGTATAAGATCAAATAATAAGGAAATTTTAGATAAAAAAATAAATATCATAAATACAAATAGAGGAGGAAAAATTACTCTTCACAACCCAGGTCAAAAAATTATATATTTTGCTATAAATCTCAATAATAGAAAAAAAGATGTTAGAAGATTTGTTAAAGTTCTTGAAAAAAGTATAATTGAATTTCTACGGATCTATAAAATAAAATCTAAAAATGACAAAAAAAATATTGGTATATGGGTCAAAGACAAAAAAATAGCCGCTATTGGTTTAAGAATTTCAAAGTGGATAGCCTACCATGGAATCTCAATTAATATCAATAATGATTTAAAACAATATTATAAAATTCTTCCTTGTGGACTTAGCAATAAAAAAATAACGTCAATATATATGGAAACTGGAAAAGTGTTTAAAAATTTTGAAAAAAAACTATTAGAAATATTGATAAAAAATATAAATCAAATTTAAAATTTTGTTTTAATAAAATTTTCAAAGTACGATCCATAAGTAGCTTTAAAATTATATTGAACATTATTAATCATAAACTTAATTTTATATGCGTGAAGTAATAGGTTTTTATATTTTTTATCATATGTTTTATAATTAAAATATTTATCATCACCAACAATTGGATTTCCAATATGTAAGAGTTGCCTTCTTAATTGATGTTTTCTACCAGTAATTGGATTTAATTCAACTAAAGAGTAATTTTTCGAGGTTTTAATTTTTCTGAGATGTGTGATTGCTTTTTGTGTAATCTTTTTTTTATTTTCATAATATACTAAATTATCATCGAGGGTTTTAATTGAACTGGAAACTTTTCCATAGGTCAAAGCAAGATAGGTTTTGTGTATTTTTCTAATTCGAAAAAGAGAAGTAAATAATTGAGCATATTCTCTTGTTTTAGCAATTATAAGAACACCAGATGTTTCTTTGTCTAATCTATGCACAATAAATGGCTTACTACTTTGAAAGTATTTTGTATCTTTAATTATATCAATTATATTTTTATATGACTTAGTGCCAGACTGCACTGCTATTCCGGCTGGTTTATTAATAACCACAAAATTTTCATTATTTTCTATAATTAAACTACTATAATTGTCTATTTCTTTTTTCGAAGATTTGTATTTTATCTTTTTATTTTTAATATTTTTTTTAAAATTAGAAATATTATAAACCTCAACAATATCGCCCTCTTGAACCCGATATGATGATTTTATTTTTTTTTTATTTATTTTAATCTTATTCTGTCTTAAAATTTTCTCAACTAATGATTGAGGCAAGTCTATCACTGTGTTCTTAAACCATTTATCAAAACGTGAATTATGATAATCTTTTTCAACAGTAATTATTTTGGGCATGTAGAGCTTAATTATTTGCTAGCTACTTTTTGAACTTTTTTTTCGTTTTCTTTTGTTTCTACTTTTTTTGGTTTGTCTACTTTTTTTGCTTCCAAATTTCTATCAACTAGTTCAATTACAGCCATAGGAGCATCATCTCCAGTTCTAAAACCTGCCTTTAATACCCTTGAATAACCACCTTTTCTCGTACTATATCTTTTTGAGAGTTCTTCAAAGACTTTCGTTACAGAATTTTTGTTTTGTAATTTTGAAAATAATCTTTTTTTATTACTCAAAATATTTTTTTTACCAATAGTTATAACTTTATCTATTTGTGGTTTGAGTTCTTTTGCTTTAGGCAAAGTTGTAATAATTTGCTCGTATTTTATTAAGGAATTTAACATATTTTTAAACAATGCTTTTCTATGTTCACCTGTTTTATTTAGTTTTCGATATCCAAAACCATGTCTCATTAAAAATTATTCTCCTCAAGTTTTTTTGATAACTCAGCTATATTGTCAGGAGGCCAATTAGGAATTTCCATTCCTAAATATAATGACATCGTGTTGAGAACTTCTTTTATTTCATTAAGCGACTTTCTACCAAAATTTGGTGTTCTTAACATCTCAGGTTCAGTTTTTTGAACTAAGTCTCCAATGTATATAATGTTATCATTTTTAAGACAATTCATTGATCTTACAGACAATTCTAATTCTTCAACTCTTTTTAGTAAATTTCTATTAAACTCTGGTTCAGTCGTTTTAACTTCTTTTACAACTTCTTGCGGATCTTCAAAATTTACAAACATTGAAAGTTGATCTTGAAAAATTCTTGCTGAGTATGCTATTGCATCTTCTGCTGCAACAGTTCCATTTGTTTCAACTGTCATAACTAATTTATCGTAGTCAAGGGCACTTCCAGCTCTTGTATTTTCTACTGTAAATGAAACTTTTTTTACAGGGCTGAACAATGAGTCAATAGATATAAGGCCTAAAGGACTTTCTTCAGATCTATTTTTAGGTGCAGCAACATATCCTTTTCCATTGCTTATCATAAGCTCCATATGAAAATTAGTTTTTTCATCTAAGTTACAAATTGTTTGATCTGGGTTTAATATTTCAATTTCTGGGACTAAAGTTATATCTTTAGCTTTGACTTCTTTTGGACCTTTTATATCTAAAATTATTTTTTTTGAACTTGTTGAAGATGATTTTATTGCTAAATTTTTTACGTTTAACACAATATCAGTTACATCTTCCCTCACTCCTTTAATAGATGAAAATTCATGCAAAACACCATCGATTTGAATCGCTGTTACTGCAGCTCCTTGAATAGACGACAACAAAATCCTTCTTAAAGAATTTCCAATAGTTTGCCCAAAACCTTTCTCCAAAGGTTCTGCTACTACTTTCGCCATAGTCTTATCTTCATTGCTTGAAATTTCTAATTTGTTGGGTTTTATTAAAGCTTTCCAATTTTTATCTATAATATTTGATGTGGTTGACATTATACTCTCCTTCTTTTAGGTGGTCTTGCACCATTATGTGGCATTGGTGTTGTATCTTTAATTGAAATAATTTTAAATCCTCTAGACTGCAAAGATCTTAAAGCTGTTTCACGACCTGAACCAGGGCCTTTAACTTGAACTGTAAGTGTTCTCAATCCTTGTTCAAAAGCCTTTGAGCCCGCATCATCAGCTGCTATTTGTGCAGCGTAAGGTGTGGATTTTCTAGAACCTTTAAATCCTTTAGATCCTGCTGAAGACCATGAAACTACATTTCCACTTTCATCTGCTATAGAAATTATAGTATTATTAAAAGTTGAATATACATAAGCTATGCCAGATGTAATATTTCTTTTGATTTTTTTCTTTTTTTTAAAAGTACTTTCTTTTTTTACAATCTCTGTTTTTTTAACTTCAGCTTTTTTTTCAACTTTTTTGTTCATTATTATAAATTAAGTTATTTTTTTAAAGGTGTTAATTTTTTTCCTGCTATCGCAATTGCTTTTCCTTTACGTGTTCTGGCATTACACTGAGTTCTTTGGCCTCTTACTGGTAATTTCTTTTTATGTCTAGTGCCTCTATAACAAGCGAGATCTACTAAACGTTTAATATTTACAGAAACTTCACGTCTTAAATCTCCCTCAACTTTATGATTTGCGTCAATAAATTCTCTTATTTTTAAAACTTGATCTTCAGTTAACTCATTTACTCTTTTAGTAGAAGGGATATTTAATTTTTCACAGATCTTCTTTGAAGAAAAAGGGCCTATTCCATGAATATATGTAAGAGCTATGCTTACAACTTTATTTTGTGGAATATTTATTCCTGCTATACGAGCCATATTAAATTGAGTTAAAGTTTCAAATGCGTATTTATATTGCCTAATTATTTAAAGTCAACTCTATATAACGCCAATTATATCGCTAATTTCTTTATTTATTTGATCAATTGATCTTTCACCGTCAATCGTCTTTAATAAACCTAATTTTTTATAATATTCAATCAGTGGTTCAGTTGATTTTTCATATGTTTTGTATCTTTTAATAGCGATGCTATCATTGTCGTCGGCTCTTTTTTCTATATTTCGTCTCTCAGTAATTCTCTTTTTAATTGTTGCCAAACTTACTGATAATTTTAAAACAAGGTCTATTTTTTGGTTGTATCTTTTTAATAAAATATCTAGGTTTTCTGCTTGAGATAAGCTTCTTGGATAACCATCGAAAATCATTTTATTATTATATTTTTTTTCTTTAATAACTTTTTCCATTAAATCTGAAACTATTTCGTCAGAAACAAATAATCCTTCGTTAATCATTGGAGCAATTTTAACACCTAGATCAGTTTTCATTTTTATTTGGCTTCTCAAAATTTCACCAGTTGAAATCTGAAAAAAACCATATTTTTTTGCAATTAAATTTGATTGTGTTCCTTTACCAGCGCCTGGTGGTCCAAATATAATTAGATTCATAAAACTAATTATTTTCCAAATTTTGTCTTTCTAATTAATGACTCGTATTGCGAACTCATTAATCTAGTTTGAACTTGTGTCACAGTATCCATTGCAACAACGACAACAATTAGAATTGAGGTCCCTCCCAAATAAAAAGGAATAGGATATTTTGCTATTAAAAATTCTGGCATTAAGCATACAAATGTTAAATATAATGATCCTACTGTTGTCAGTCTTATTAAAATACTTTCGATATACTCGGCTGTTCTTTCTCCAGGCCTTATTCCAGGTATGTAGCCACCATATTTTCTTAAATTTTCTGCAGTCTCTTTAGGATTAAAAACAATAGATGTGTAAAAAAAAGCAAAAAATATAATTCCAGAGGCATATAACAACATATACATCGGTTGACCTTGAGTAAACATTGAAGAAATTTTTAAAAATAAATCAGACTCTGTAAATCCAAAGTTAGTAATTGTAACAGGCAAAAGTAATAAAGCTGAAGCAAAAATTGCAGGAATAACGCCAGCTGTATTTATTTTTAAAGGTAAGTGTGATGACTCTCCTCCATACATTTTGTTACCAACTTGCCTTTTTGGGTAATTAATCAAAATTTTTCTCATTGCTCTCTCAAAAAAAACAATAAATAAAACTAAAAGTATTACTAAAATAAAAATACCAACTATCATTAGTGCAGATAATGCACCTGTTCTACCTAGTTCAAACGTTGAGGCCAAAGCTCTTGGTATTTCTGCGACAATACCTGAAAAAATTATAAGAGAGATACCGTTACCAACACCTCTTAAAGTGATCTGTTCACCTAACCACATTAAAAAAGTTGTACCAGCCACTAAGGAAATTGTTGTGATTATTCTAAAACTTAATCCAGGCTCTATCACTATATTGCCTGCATTTTCTAAACCAACTGACACACCATAGCCTTGAAGTGCAGCAATTAAAACTGTGCCGTATCTTGTTATTTGAGTTATCTTTTTTCTACCTATTTCTCCTTGCTCCTTTAGGTTTTTAAAATAATCAGAAACACCAGTCAATAACTGTACAATAATAGAAGATGAAATGTATGGCATTATTCCTAAAGCAAAAATTGCCATTCTAGTTACTGCTCCACCAGAAAACATGTTAAACATTCCTAACAATCCCTTTTGACTATTAGCCATGATATCTTTTAAGGCAGATGGATCTATCCCTGCTAAAGGAACGTACGTCCCTAGTCTGTAAACAATTAAAAGTAAAATAGTAAATAAAATTCTACTTTGAAGATCTTTAGCCTGACTAAATGCTCCAGCTGTATTTAAGTTTTCACCAGACATAATAAATTATTTTTTTAAAATATTTAATTTTCCACCTGCTTTTGAAATCTTCTCTTGTGCTTGTTTAGACGCAAAGTTAGCAGTTATTTCTACTTTTGCTTTAAGTTCACCTTTGCCTAAAATTTTAAGTTTTAAAAATTTCTTATTAATAAGTTTTCCTTCTTTAAGTATTTTTAAATCCATGACATTTTTTTGACTTTTTTCACAAATTGATTGTATCTTTGATAAATTTAGAATCGCAGTATTCTTCTTATTTAAAGTTTTAAAACCTCTTTTGGGTAATCTTCTATATAGAGGCATTTGGCCTCCCTCAAAACTTTTAATAGAAACTCCAGATCTTGATTTTTGGCCTTTATGTCCCCTTGAAGACGTTTTACCTCTTCCAGAACCTATTCCTCTTCCAACTCTTAATTTCTTTTTATTATTTTTTAATAGTTTATTTAATTCCATAATTATGATTCTCTTTTTTGAACAATATCAGAAATTTTTTTTCCTCTGATTGCAGATAAAATTTTTGGTGAATTTTGTGATCTAAGACCATTTACACAAGCTTTTAGAACATTATGTGGATTAGCTGATCCCAAAGATTTTGCGACTACATCTTGTATTCCTAAAACTTCACAAACTGAACGTATTGCACCCCCAGCTATGATGCCTGTACCTGCAGGTGCGGCTCTCATAAAAACTTTCCCAGAACCATTTTTGCCTTTAACATCATGATGTAAGGTTCTCCCTTCTTTTAAGGGAATTTGAATTAAGTTCCGTTTTGCAACTTCTGTTGCCTTTTTAATAGCATCCGGAACTTGTTTTGATTTTCCTTGACCTATTCCAACTGAACCTTTCTGATTACCAACAACAACCAAAGCTGCAAATCCAAATCTTCTTCCTCCTTTAACAACTTTCGTAATTCTATTAATGGCAACTAGCTTTTCTTTTATATCACTTTCAACTTTTCTATTATCTGACATATTAAAATTTTAATCCTTTTTTTCTTAATGTTTCTGCAAATGCTTTAATTCTACCGTGATATTTATATTCACCTCTATCAAAATAAACATTACTTATATTTTTTTCCTTTGCTCTTTTCGCAAGAAGTTCTCCAATTAAATTTGATTTTTCCAATTTTTTAGTTTTGCTTTTGTTAAATTCTTTTTCAATAGAAGAGGCTGAAACTAATGTTTTTTTTTGTTTATCGTCTATAATTTGTGCAAAAAGATTCTTAAGTGATTTAGATACAGATAATCTGTACCTATTGCTATTTACTTTTTTTAGTTTTTTTCTATTTCTTAATTTTCTTTTCATTTTATTGCTTATTTTTCTCATTATTTTTTCTTTCCTTCCTTCCTAAGGATGAACTGACCTTTTTCCTTAATTCCTTTACCTTTATAAGGTTCAACGGGTTTAAGGTTTTTAATATCAGCTGCTATTTTGGAAACTAAATCTTTATCTACCCCATTAATCTTAATGGTTGTTTGTTTCTCTACTACAATTTTAATATCCTTTGGTATCTTAAAATTTACTTCATGACTAAAACCAATTTGTAAGTTAAGATTTTCACCCTTGATATTGGCTCTAAAACCGACTCCATTTAATTCCAAAACTTTTTCATGACCAGATGAAACACCTAAAATCGCATTATTTATAAGACTTCTATATGTTCCCCACATAATTGATGTTTTTTTGTCAACTTTTTTTGAAAGTGGTGCTATTTGAAACTCGTTTTCTGTTAATTTAGAAGAAAAAATTTTGTCATTAATACTCAATGTTTTTGAGCCTTTTGGTCCAGTAATAGTTAAGTTTGGTCCCTCTATTTTAATAGATGACTCTTTTGGTATTGTTATATTTTTTTTTCCAATTTTTGACATTAAAATATCCTACAAATTATTTCCCCACCAACATTATTTTTTCTTGCTTCAGTATCACTCATCACTCCTTTTGGTGTAGATAGAATGGCTAAACCTAAACCGTTCATTACTCTAGGTATACTATTAGCTCTTGAATAAACTCTTCTACCAGGTTTAGAAATTCTCTTAATTTCTTTTATTACAGGATCGCCCTCATAATATTTAAGATTAATCTTCAAATTTGTCTTATTATTTTCTGATTTCTCAATATAAAAATCTTTAATATAACCTTCATCTTTAAGTATTTTTAATATGTTTTTTCTAAAATTTGATGAAGGTATTTCTATAGAATTAAGTGATCTCATTTGACCATTTCTAATTCTTGAAAACATATCTCCTATTGGATCTGTTAATGTCATATTTCTCCTACCAGCTCGATTTAGTAATTCCAGGAATTTTACCCGAAGAGGCCATGTCTCTTAATGCAATTCTTGAAATTTTTAGTTTTCTATATACACCGTGAGGTCTTCCTGATATTTCACAGCGATTTCTTACTCTAATTTTTGCAGAGTTTTTCGGCAATTTATTCAATTTTAATTGAGCTGCAAATCTCTCTGATAGCTCTAATTTTTTATTTTTAATAATTTTTTTTAATTCAGCTCTCTTTTTTTTATATTTTTCTACTAACTTCATTCTTCTAAGATTTTTTTGTATCGCACTTTTTTTTGCCATTTTTACCTCAGTTGCTTTTATTGTTGATTGGGAAGTTGAATTCTTTTAATAATTCAAAAGTTCCCTCTTTTGTTTTACTAGTGGTTGCTATTGTAATGTCTAATCCTCTAATCTTGTCGACTTTATCAAAATTAACTTCAGGAAATATAATATGTTCTTTTATTCCAAATGAATAATTAAATGAAGTATCAATGCTTTTTGTAGAGAGACCTCTAAAGTCTTTGATTCTTGGTAAAGCAATATTAACTAGTCTATCTATAAACTCATACATTTTATTTGATCTTAAAGTTACTTTCACACCAGCGTTCGAACCTTTTCTTGTTTTGAAATTTGATATTGATTTTTTAAATTTTGTAATAATTGGTTTCTGACCAGAAATTAAAGCCATATCGTCAACGCAAGCTTTTAATTTTTTTCCATCAGAGCCGTCTTCTCCTAATCCCATATTTAAAATAATCTTTTTAATTTTTGGAACCTCGTTCTTGTTTTTAAGGTTTAATTTACTCATTAACTTACTTATTATGTCTTTATCGTAAGAAATTTTTAATCTTGGTATCATTTTTTACCTATTGCCTTTTTTTCTTTTTTATTCTGATCTAAATTTTTAACATTTGAATTATGTATAAAACTTTCTTTAGATACTATTCCACCTTTGTTTTCTTTAGTGGGTTTAAGATGTTTTTTAACCATATTTATAGCTTTTACTTTAACTTTATCTAATTTCTTATTTATTTCCAAGATTTCTCCCGTTTTACCTTTGTCTTTTCCTGATATAATTTTTACTTGTGTTCCTTTTTTTAAAATCATTAAAGTACCTCTGGAGCTAGAGATATAATTTTTGTATGACCTCTAGTTCTAAGTTCTCTTGTTACTGGTCCAAATATTCTAGTACCTATTGGTTCACCTTTTTCATCAGTTAAAACAACAGCGTTAGTATCAAATTGTACCTTCGACCCGTCATCTCTATAAATTTCTTTTCTAGTTCTTACAACTACTGCTTTATGAACCGCACCTTTTTTTACCTTACCTTTTGGTATAGCGTCTTTAACGCTAATAACAATCAGATCACCAACAGAAGCATATCTTCGTTTTGATCCACCTAAAACTTTGATGCACTCAACTCTTTTTGCTCCTGTGTTATCAGCTACCATTAGTTCTGTTTGAACTTGGATCATTATTTAATAACCTCCCAAGTTTTTTTTTTCGAGATTGGTTTGCATTCTACAATTGAAACTTTTTGGCCTTCCTTAAATTTATTTTGCTCATCATGTGCGTGATATTTCTTAGTTCTTTTTATTACTTTTTCATAAAAAGGATGTTTAAATTTTCTAGTTACTTCAACGACAATTGTTTTGTTGCTTTTAGCACTTGTTACTACGCCTTTTAATACTTTTTTAGTCATTTTATTTTTTTATATTTGTATACAATCTAGCTATATTTTTTTTAATTTCATTATATTGAGCAGGATTATCTACTTGATTATTTACCTTTTTAAACCTAATGTTAAACAATTCCTTCTTCAAAGACTGAATTTTTTTATTTGCCTGATCCTTAGTTAATTTTTTATCTTCTATTTTTTTTGCCATAATATTATCTTTTCACAAATTTTGTTTTAATAGGTAATTTAGCTGAAGCCTTATATAAAGCTATCTTTGCAACTTCTTCCGTTACTCCGTCCACTTCAAAAATGATTCTTCCAGGTTTTACTCTACAAGCGTAGTATTCAGGAGAACCTTTTCCTTTACCCATACGTACTTCTGTGGGTTTTTTAGAAACTGGAATGTTTGGAAATATTCTAGTCCACACTTTTCCTGTTCTTTTCATATATCTAGTCAAAGCAACTCTTGCTGCCTCAATTTGTTTTCCTATAACCCTATCTGGTTCCATAGCTTTTAAACCAAACTGACCATAGTTTAGTTTTATTGCTCTTGATGCTTTGCCATGTATTCTTCCTTTAAATGCTTTTCTATACTTAGTTCTTACTGGCTGTAGCATTTTTAACCCTTTCTTTTTTTTCCTTATCAACGTCTTTTGCCATTAATTCCCCTTTATAAATCCAAACTTTAACTCCTATAATACCATATGTAGTCAAAGCTTCTGCAAAACCATAATCTATATCCGCTCTTAAAGTATGAGATGGTATACTTCCTTCTCGTAGCCACTCAGTTCTAGCTATCTCATTACCCGCTAGTCTACCACTCAGCATCACTTTAATACCTTTAGCGTTCAGTCTCATTGCTGACTGCATTGCTCTCTTCATCGCTCTTCTATAAGCTATTCTTTTTACTAGTTGTTGAGCAATATTTTCTGCAACTAAGTTCGAGTTTAACTCTGGTTTTTTAATCTCTTTAATATTTACATTTACATCGCCGTTTGTAATTTTCATTATATTTTTCTTAATCTTTTCTATATCTGCACCTTTTTTTCCAATAACAAACCCAGGTCTAGAAGTATGAATAGAAACAGTGCACTTTTTTGATGATCTCTCTATCATAATTTCAGACACACCAGAATTAGTAATATTTTTCTTAATATAATTTCTGATTTTAAAGTCTTCTATTAAATATCTTCCGAAATCTTTCTTTTTAGCAAACCAAGTCGAATCCCAGCCTCTATTTATTCCAAGTCTTAAACCTATAGGATTAATTTTTTGTCCCATTATTTATTTTCCTTTTTTTCTTTTTTTTCCTCTAAAATAATTGTTATTCTACTAAATGGTTTTTTAATCGGACTTGCTCTGCCTTTTGCTCTGGGTCTAAATCTTTTCATTACAAGAGATTTTCCCACAAAAGCCTCTTTTACGAAAAGATTATCAATATCATATTGATGATTATTTTCAGCATTTGAAATTGCAGATTTTACAGTTTTACTTACATCTTTAGCGATTTTTTTTCTTGTAAATTCTAAATCTTTTAAAGCAACGTCTGCTTTTTTACCTTTAATATGATTTAATACCAAGGCTAATTTTCTAGGACTACATCTAACATTTTTATTTACAGCTTGTACAATTAAATTATTTTTTTGCATTTGTTTCTCCTGGTTTTGACGGCGTGGCTGCTGCTACGGCCGCTGCTTTCTTATCAGCAGGGGTATGTCCTTTAAATGTTCTCGTAGGAGCAAATTCTCCTAATTTATGGCCAACCATTTCTTCGGAAATAGTTATCGGTATAAAAGTTTTTCCGTTGTGAATCATAAAACTGTGACCTACAAAATCAGGTATTATTGTTGAATTTCTTGACCAAGTTTTAATAGGTTTTTTATTTGGGCTATCTTTTAGTTTATCAATTTTTTTTAATAAACTTGGGTGCACAAATGGTCCTTTCCAAACAGCTCTAGTCATTATTTTCTTTTCTTCCTTCTAGTTATGATTAATTTATCACTTCTTTGAGGCCTTCTTGTTTTTAATCCTTTTGCAGACTGCCCCCATGGAGACACTGGACTTCTTCCTCCAGAGGTTTTTCCCTCCCCTCCACCGTGAGGATGATCTACTGGGTTCATTGCTACCCCTCTAGTTTGAGGTCTTTTTCCTCTCCATCTATTTCTTCCTGCCTTACCAATCTTAATATTTTTTTGGTCTGGATTTGACACCACACCTATTGTAGCTGAGCATGAACTATTAACTTTTCTTGTTTCTCCAGATGATAATTTGATAATAGCATAATCACCGTCATAACCAGATAATGATATAGAAGACCCTGCTGATCTAGCAAGTTTAGCTCCATTACCAGGTATTAGTTCTACGTTGTGTATTGATGTTCCGGGTGGAATATCTTTTAGCTCTAAAGAATTACCTATTTTTATTTCAACATTCTTACCTGACTCAATTTTGTCACCTTTTTTTAATCCTTGAGGAGAAATTATATAAGCTTTTTCATTGTCTTCATAAGTGATTAAGGCTATATAGGCAGTCCTATTTGGATCATACTCAATTCTCTCAACTATTGCCGGCACATTTTTCTTTTTTCTTAAAAAATCAATAATTCTAAACTTATGCTTTGAACCTCCACCAATGTGTCTTGAAGTAATACGGCCATTATTATTTCTGCCTCCAGTAAAATTTTGGCCACGAGTTAATGGTTTGTAAGGTGAACCCTTCCACAAATTACTTTTGTCAACAACAACAGTTCCTCTCGTTGATTTTGTATATGGTTTAAATGTTTTTAATGCCATTTTAAATTCCTGTTGTTAGATCAATACTTTGACCTTTTTTCAGTGTTACAATAGCTTTTTTGTAACCACTTTTGAAAGATTTTTTTCCCTGTTTCATTTTTACTTTAGTTTTTTGATTGATAATATTTACTTTAACAACATTGACCTTAAATAATTTTTCAATATTCTTTTTAATATTTTTTTTATTAGCTTTATTATGTACTTTAAAAACAGTCTTATTTTGTTCAGATAAAATAGTCGCTTTTTCAGTGATAATAGGACTTCTTATAGCATCTATGTAATTAATTTTTTTCATTGAGAAGTCTTTCTTGCAATTTTTTAATTGAACTAGAAGTCATGATTACATTTTTATATTTAAACAAATCATATATGTTGGTACCTTCTTGCTTTATTAGTTTGACATCTTTTATATTTCTTGCGGATTTATTAATATTTTTAAGAGAATCTGAGTCTGAAATGATTAGCACGTTTGATAAATTATTTTTTGCTAAAAAATTATTAAATTCCTTTGTTTTTTTTATTTCCTTCTTCACATCAGCTAATATATGAAGTTTTTTATCGGTGTTTTTTTTTGATAAAGTTTGCGCTAAGGCCAATTTTCTTACTTTTTTATTAATTTTTTTTATTCTATATGCATCTCCTTTTGGACCGTGAGCTATTCCACCTCCAACAAATAGAGGTGCTTTTTTACTAGCGTGACGGGCTCCTCCACTACCTTTTTGAGCAACAATCTTCTTTGTGGAGCCTCTTATTTGATTTCTTTGTTTGGTTTTAGCAACTCTTGGCTTAGCATGGTTGAGTTGCCAATCAATGACATACTTTATTAATTTATAATTCACTTTTGCCTTTACTATTTTGTCAGATATTTCAATTGAGTCTGATTTTGAACCATCTATATTTAATAATTGAAATTTCATTTATTTTTTTCCTTTACTTGCTTGTGCTTTTTTTAACTTTTGTTCATATTTTTCGTTAACTGTTTTTCTTTTAACATTTTTAACTGAACCTCTGATGAATACTGTAGTGTTTTTGGAACCAGGTATTGAACCTTTAAGATAAATAAGATTGTTATCTAAATCAGACTTAATTATTTCTAAATTTAACATTGTCCTCAACTTATCGCCCATATGACCTGCCATCTTTTTCCCTTTAAATACTTTTCCTGGGTCTTGTCTTTGACCTGTAGACCCATGCGATCTATGAGATACAGATACTCCATGAGAAGCTCTTAGGCCACCAAAATTCCATCTTTTCATTACACCAGCAAACCCTTTTCCAATAGTTTTTGATCTTACATCGACAAATTTTTTATCTTTGAAAATTTCCAATCCAAGTTCATTTCCCTCTTTATATTGATCATTTTTATCAACTCTAAATTCTTTTAAAATTTTTTTTGGTTCTGTATTTTTCTTCGCAAAATAGCCTTTCATTTGCTTTGTAAGTTTTGAATTCTTCAACTTAAAAAAACCAATTTTTACTGCGTTGTATCCTCTTTTTTCTTTAGTAATAACATCTAAAACTCTACCTTTTTCTATTTTGATAACTGTCACAGGAACCGATTGCCCACTTTTCATAAATTCTCGTGTCATTCCTATCTTAGTTCCTATTAATCCAATGCTCATTTTATATCTTTATTTCTATGTCTACCCCAGAAGCTAAATCTAATTTCATTAAAGCTTCAACTGTCTGTGGTGTAGGTTCTATTATATCTATTAATCTTTTATGTGTTCTTGACTCGAATTGCTCTCTACTTTTTTTATCAATATGTGGTGATCTCAAAACTGTGTATCTCTCTATTCTTGTAGGTAGAGGTATAGGTCCCTTAACTTGCGCACCTGTTCGTTTTGCAGTATTAACAATTTCTTCCGTAGATAAATCTAAGATTTTGTTATCATATGCTTTTAAATGTATTCTTATATTTTGATTTTCCATAATTAAGCTAGTTTTTTTGTTACCTCATCTTGAACATTTTGTGGAACTTTGTCGTAATGACTGAATTGCATAGTGTATTGAGCTCTTCCTTGTGTTGAGGACCTTAAATTATTTATATAACCAAACATATTAGCTAATGGGACTGTCGCATTTATTGCTGTGGCATTCCCTCTTGGTTCAGTTGATGCAACTTGTCCTCTTCTACTATTTAAATCTCCTATAACATCTCCCATAAAATCTTCAGGTGTTATTACTTCTACTTTCATCATTGGTTCAAGTAATTTTAATGTAGCTTTAGTGCACGCTTCCCTGAAACACATTCTAGAGGCTATTTCAAAAGCTAATACACTTGAGTCAACATCATGATGTAAACCATCAAGAATAGTGACTTTATAATCAATAAGAGGGAAACCTGCTAAAATTCCACTATCAGCTACGCTTTCTACTCCCTTTTCCACTCCTGGAATAAATTCTTTAGGAATAGAACCTCCTTTAATCTTATTTTCTACTTCTCTACCTTTGCCTGGCTCAAGGGGTTCGACATTTAATGTGACCTTAGCAAATTGTCCTGCACCACCACTTTGTTTTTTATGTATATAAGTGACCTCAGATGATGCAAGAATAGTTTCTCTATAAGCTACTTGAGGTGCTCCAATATTTGCCTCTACTTTAAATTCCCTCTTCATCCTGTCTACGATTATATCTAAATGTAATTCACCCATCCCTTTTATTATAGTTTGACCTGACTCTTCATCAGATGTTACTCTAAAAGAGGGATCTTCTTTCGCTAATCTTCCTAATGCTTCTCCCATTTTTTCCTGATCTGCTTTTGTTTTAGGCTCTACCGCAATTTCTATGACTGGATCAGGAAATTCCATAGGTTCTAATAAAATTGGCTTACTTTCTTCACACAAGGTATGCCCCGTAATAGTGAACTTTAATCCAGCTAAAGCAACTATATCTCCTGTTGTTGCTTCTTTAATATCTTCTCTACTATTTGCATGCATAAGTAACATTCGGCCAACTCTTTCAGTTTTTTCTTTGGATGAGTTATAAACTGATGTACCAGCTTTAATAGTTCCTGAATAAATTCTTATAAAAGTTAAAGAACCTACAAATGGATCATTAGCAACTTTAAAAGCTAATGCAGAAAATGGTTCTGTATCAGCAAATTTCATTTCAAGCTTATCCTCCGAATTTAATTTAGTAGCCTCAATAGAGCCTATATCTTTTGGACTCGGTAAATAGTCTACAACTGCGTCTAAAAGAGGTTGAACACCTTTGTTTTTAAAAGCAGAGCCAGTCGTTATAGGAACAAAATTAAAACCCAGGGTTCCTTTTCTTATACACTTTATTAGATCTGTTTCTGAAGGCTCTTTTCCTTCAAGATATGATTCCATTAATTTTTCATCTTCCTCAACAGCTGTTTCAACTAATTCCTTCCGATACTTATCTGCTTTTTCTTTTAAGTCTGCAGGAATTTCAACATAATCGAACTTTGCTCCTAAATCTTCATTTTGCCAAACAACACCTTTCATTTTTACTAAATCTACTATTCCTTTAAGATCAGCTTCTGATCCTATGGGTAACTGAAGAACTAAAGGTTTACATCCCAAACGCTCCTTAATCATATCTACACATCTATAAAAATCTGCACCAGTTCTATCTAGTTTGTTAACAAAACAAATTCTTGGTACTTTATATTTATCAGCTTGACGCCAAACTGTTTCGGACTGTGGTTCAACACCAGCAACACCATCAAAAACTGCAACTGCTCCGTCCAAAACTTTTAAAGACCTTTCAACTTCAATTGTAAAATCTACGTGTCCAGGAGTATCAATAATATTTATTCTATGGTCTCTCCAAAAACAAGTTGTGGCAGCGGAAGTAATTGTAATTCCTCTCTCTTGCTCCTGCTCCATCCAATCCATTGTTGCTGCACCATCATGAACTTCTCCAATTTTATGACTTTTTCCAGTGTAATACAAAACTCTTTCAGTAGTTGTTGTTTTTCCTGCATCTATGTGGGCCATGATACCGATGTTTCTATATTTATCTAAGGAATATTTTGACATAAATCATTACCATCTAAAATGAGCAAAAGCTTTGTTAGCTTCTGCCATTTTATGCACGTCTTCTCTTTTTTTAATTGCTGACCCTTTATTTTGAGATGCATCTAACAACTCTGCATAAAGTTTATCAGCCATCGTTTTGTTCTTTCTTTTTCTTGTTGCGTCCATCAACCATCTTAAAGCTAAGGCTTGAGCTCTTTTTGACTTTACTTCTACCGGAACCTGGTAAGTTGCTCCACCTACTCTTCTAGATCTACATTCAAGATTAGGTTTAACGTTATTGATTGCTAAATTAAAAATTTTTAATGGATCGTTGTTATCTTTTCCTTTAATTTTTTCCAATGCATCATAGAGAATTTTTTCTGCTGTTGATCTTTTTCCATCATACATTATAGAATTAATAAATTTTGAAACAATTTCTGAATGAAACTTTGGATCAGGATATACTTTTCTAATGGGAGCTTTCCTTTTTCTAGACATAAAATTATTTTGGTTTTTTTGCCCCGTACAAGGATCTTCTTTGTTTTCGGTTCGCAACACCTTGGGTATCTAGATTACCTCTTAAAATATGATATCGAACTCCTGGTAAATCTTTAACACGACCACCTCTGAGCAAAACAACTGAGTGTTCTTGCAAGTTATGACCCTCGCCAGGAATGTAGGCTGTTACTTCAAAACCATTTGATAGTCTAACCCTAGCCACTTTTCTTAAAGCTGAATTAGGTTTTTTGGGAGTAGTTGTATAAACTTTTACACATACACCTCTTTTCAAAGGTTGGCGTTCCAAAGCTGGAACTTTATTTCGTGCAATTGGTTTTACCCTACCTTTTTTTATCAACTGATTAATAGTCGGCATAATAATATTTTGAAGTAAAAGAAAGGTAGTCTGATATATTTTAGTTAGTGTTTAAGACTATTGATTGCCTTACTTCTAACATTCAAAATGTGCCGTAAACTAGCATCGAAACGATAAAAGTCAATATTTAATGGTTATTATATTGTAATTTAAGCTGTCTGTTCTGGTGTAGTAGTTGAGTTTTCTAGCTCTTGTTTTTTTAATTCTTCAAGCCTTGATTTATCTTGTTCTTTAGCCTGCTTATCCCAATCAATTTTGGTAAGACCAGTTCCCGCAGGTACCAATCTTCCAACTATCACGTTTTCTTTTAGTCCTTCTAATGTGTCAGTTTTGCCTTTTATAGATGCGTCTGTTAACACCCTCGTAGTTTCCTGAAATGAGGCAGCTGAAATAAATGAATTAGTTTGTAAAGAAGCTTTCGTAATACCTAATAAAACTCTTTCAAACAAGGCTGGTTTCTTTTTCTCTTCTTTCAATTTGTCGTTTATTTTGTTAATTTCCAGTAAGTCTATAACTTCTCCTACAAGCAAACCAGAATCACCTGGATCTTTAATCTCTACTCTCTTTAACATTTGTCTAACGATAGTTTCTATATGTTTATCATTAATAACAACTCCTTGAAGACGATAAACTTCTTGTACTTCACTAACGAAATACTCTGTTAATTTTTCTACACCAAGTATTCTCAAAATATCATGGGGCGCTGGACTACCATCTAATAGATATTCCCCTTTTTTTATTTTTTCACCTTGATTAAAGTTAACATGTTTGCCTTTAGGTATTAAATAATTTGAAGTTTCACCGTTTGTTGCTACTATAGAAATTTTCTGTTTTCCTCTCACTTCTTTACCAAATTCTATAACTCCATCATTCTCAGCTATTATAGCACTATCTTTTGGTTTTCTGGCTTCAAACAATTCAGCTACACGTGGTAGACCCCCAGTAATATCTTTTGTTTTTGAAGTTTCTTTAGGTAAACGAGCTAACACATCGCCTGCAGAAATTTTTTGCCCATCTTTAACTGATAAAATTGTATCAGGAACTAAATAATAACGAGCTTCGTTTCCGTCTGCTTTTTTAATAATTTCACCTTTATCATTCCTTAATGTAATTCTAGGCTTTAATTCAGAATTTTTAGATAGAGATTTCCAATCTGTGACTGATTTTGAGGATAATCCCGTAGCATCGTCTAAAGTTTCGGTTAAAGATGTTCCTTCTGTCAAATCCATATAATTAACTATTCCAGACGTTTCAGCAATAACTGGTAAAGTGTAAGGATCCCATTCAGCAATTTTTTTTCCTTTTTCTACCGTATCACCATCTTTAAAAAATAATTTTGAACCATAATTAACTTTATAAATAGCAAGTTGTCTTCCATTCTCGTCTTCAATACTTAATTGAGTATTTCTTCCCATTACAATTATATTTTTCTTTGAGTCTTCAATAAGGTTTTTATTAACAATATTTAATTTACCTTTAGTCTGCGAAATAATTTGAGACTCTTCCTTAATTTGAGCTGTACCGCCAACGTGGAAAGTTCTCATTGTTAATTGAGTGCCTGGTTCTCCAATAGATTGGGCTGCTATCATACCTACTGCTTCACCTACACTAACTAATTTACCTCTTGCTAGGTCTCTACCGTAACTCATTGCACATACACCTCTAGTAGAACCACAAGTTATTACTGAGTAAACATTTACTGATTTTACACCTGCGGCATCTATTTTTTCGCAGTCATATTCATCAATTAACTTCTCTTTTTTTATAATGACTTCACCAGTTAAAGGATTTTTAATATTTTCGGCTATTACTCTCCCTAATACTCTCTCAGATAAGCTCACTAAGATATTTCCTCCTTCTATTATTTCAGAAATCGTTACTGATGATTTTGTTTTACAATCACATTCCTTTTTAGTAATTTGTACATCTTGAGCTACATCACACAATCTTCTAGTTAAATAACCTGAGTTTGCAGTTTTTAAAGCAGTATCTGCTAAACCCTTTCTAGCACCATGCGTAGAATTGAAATATTCAAGAACAGATAAACCTTCTTTGAAATTTGAAATAATTGGTGTTTCTATAATTTCTCCCGAAGGTTTAGCTATCAATCCTCTCATACCAGCCAATTGTTTCATTTGAGCTTGAGACCCTCGAGCTCCAGAGTCCGCCATCATGTAAACCGAATTAGTTTCTATTCTGTCGTCATCGTATATCTTCTCTGCTGATGATATTTCTTTCATCATTTCATTGGCAACTGTATCTGTGCATTTAGACCAGATATCAACTACCTTATTATATTTTTCTCCTCGAGTTATTAACCCGTCAGAATACTGTTTTTCATAGTCTTCTATTTGTTTTTTTGTATTGTTTATTAAATTTTCTTTTGTTTTTGGAATTAATAAATCATCTTTACCAAAAGAAATACCAGCCTTAAATGCATGTTTGAAACCTAAAGTTTTTATTTTATCACAGAAAATCACTGTTTCTTTTTGTCCACAATATCTAAAAATTGTATCAATTACCTCTGAAACATTTTTCTTTGTAAGCAGTCTATTTATTAAACTAAATTTGATGTTATGATTAACGGGTAGTAAATTTGCTAATAAAAATCTTCCCGCTGTACTTGTATACTTTTCTATTTTCGTTATCCCCTCTTTATTAACTGTTTTAAATGTTGAAATTATTTTAGAATGCAAGCTAATTGATTTGTTTTCTAATGCTTGCTCTATTTCCTCTACTGAAAGGAAAATTCCTTTAGGTTTTTTTTCCTTGTCTTCGGCTTGAGATAGATAATAAATACCTAGTACAATATCCTGACTTGGAACAATAATCGGTTTTCCATTAGAAGGACTCAGAATATTGTTAGTTGACATCATTAGAACTCTCGCTTCAAGTTGTGCCTCTAAGCTTAAAGGGATATGCACAGCCATTTGATCGCCATCAAAATCAGCGTTAAAAGCTGCACAGACCAAAGGGTGAAGTTCTATCGCATTTCCTTCGATCAATTTAGCCTCAAAAGCTTGTACTCCAAGTCTGTGAAGCGTTGGTGCTCTATTAAGTAGAATTGGATGTTCTCTTATTATGTGTTCTAGACAATCCCAAACTTCACTTTTTTCTTTCTCAACTAATCTTTTAGCTTGTTTAATAGTTGTGGCTAAGCCTAACTTGTCTAGTCTTGCATATAAAAATGGTTTAAATAATTCCAAAGCCATTTTTTTTGGCAATCCACATTGATGTAATTTCAGCTCTGGGCCTACAACTATCACTGAACGACCAGAATAATCTACTCTTTTTCCTAATAAATTTTGTCTAAATCTACCTTGTTTTCCTTTCAACATTTCTGCTAAAGACTTTAGCGGTCTTTTACCTGTCCCAGTAATTACTCTTCCTCGTCTTCCGTTATCAAATAATGCATCGACTGACTCTTGAAGCATTCTTTTTTCATTTCTTACGATAATATCTGGTGCTTTAAGATCTAATAATCTTTTCAATCGATTATTTCTATTAATTACTCTTCTATATAAATCGTTTAAATCAGACGTTGCAAATCTTCCTCCATCTAAAGGAACAAGAGGTCTAAGTTCTGGCGGTATTACTGGAACGGACGTTAAAATCATCCATTCAGGTTTATTTCCAGAGGAAATAAAAGACTCGATTAATTTTAATCTTTTAATAGTTCTTTCTTCTGTGACTTTTGATTTTATTTCAGATAAAGAGTCTCTTAGTTTTTTTTGTTCTTTTTTCAAATCTAAACTTAATAATATTTCTCTAACAGCTTCAGCACCTATGCCAGCAGTAAAGGCATCCTCACCAAATTCATCTTGAGCTTTTATTAAAGCTTCCTCAGATAATAATTGCCCTTTTTTTAATGTTGTAAGACCTGGTTCGACGACGATAAAACTTTCAAAATACAAAACTTTCTCAACTTCTTTAAGTTTCATATCTATTGTTAATGAAATACGGCTAGGTAAAGATTTTAAGAACCAAATGTGAGCAACTGGACATGCTAAATCAATGTGCCCCATTCTTTCTCTTCTTACATTTGATTTTGTAACTTCTACACCGCATTTTTCACAAATAATACCTCTAAACTTCATACGTTTATACTTACCACATAAACACTCGTAATCTTTAACTGGGCCAAAGATTCTAGAACAAAATAAACCATCCTTTTCTGGTCTAAAAGTTCTATAATTAATAGTTTCAGGTTTTTTAATTTCTCCGTATGACCAAGATTTAATTTTCTCTGGGCTAGCTAATGTTATCTTGATACTATCAAAGTTATTTTCGGGAACTAAGTTCTGATTATCAAAATTTTTAGATATATTTTTTTCCATACTAATTTAATTCAATATTTAATCCTAATGCCCTTATTTCTTTGACTAAAACGTTAAATGACTCTGGCACACCAGACTCGAAATTGTTATTTCCTTTAACAATTGTTTCATAAACTTTTGTTCTACCAGCAACATCATCTGATTTAACAGTTAAAATTTCTTGCAATGTATAAGATGCTCCATATGCTTCCAATGCCCATACTTCCATTTCACCAAACCTTTGACCACCGAGTTGTGCTTTTCCTCCAAGAGGTTGCTGAGTAACTAAACTATATGGACCCGTCGATCTAGCATGAATTTTATCTTCAACTAAATGATTTAATTTCAACATATAAATTATTCCAACTGTTACTGGTCGATCAAATTTTTCACCTGTTTGTCCATTCCACAAATTTGTTTGTCCAGAATTTGGTAATTTTGCAAGATTTAACATCTCTGTAATGTCATTAGTGCTTGCGCCATCAAAAACTGGAGTAGAAATAGGCACTCCATTAGAAATGTTGTGAACTAATTCAGCTATCTCCTTTTTTGAAAGTTTTGAAATTACTTCATTATAGTACTTGTCTCCATAAATTTCTTTCAATTTTTTTTTAATTTTATCAATCTCAATATCAAAATCTTTTAAAAAAGATTTTATTTGTTCACCTAATTCTGAACACGACCAACCGAGGTGAGTTTCTAAAATTTGCCCAACGTTCATACGACTTGGGACACCTAGTGGGTTTAATACAATATCAACTGGTTTTCCACTTTCCATGTAAGGCATATCTTCTACAGGCACAATTTTACTGACCACTCCTTTGTTTCCGTGTCTTCCGGCCATTTTGTCTCCCGGCATCAATCGTCTTTTAACAGCTACAAAAACTTTTACTACTTTCATTACTGTAGGTAACAAATCATCACCTTGTTGTATTTTTGTTACTTTATCCTCAAATCTCAATTTTATATCATCAGACGCATTTTCAAATTGATTTTTTAGTTTTTCCAAATTGCTATTTAAATCTTTATTCTCAAAAGAAAGTTTCCATAAGTCTTTTAAACCTAAGGTTTCGAAATCATTTTTATTAAGAGTAGTGCCTGGTTTTAGTTCTTTATATTGTTTATCAATTTGTTGAGCATTTAATAAATCTATTGCTCTAAGTTTTATATTTCTATTTAAAATCTCTTCTTCAACTTTTTTATCTTCTTGTACCGACTCAATTTCAGCTCTTTCAATGGCTATAGATCTTTCGTCTTTCTCTATTCCATGTCTATTAAAAACTCGCACGTCTATTACTACTCCGGTACTTCCCGAAGGTAATTTTAAAGAAGAGTCCCTCACATCTGTTGCTTTTTCTCCAAAAATCGATCTAAGTAGTTTTTCTTCAGGGCTAGATGATGTCTCGCTTTTAGGAGTGACTTTTCCTACTAAGATATCTCCAGGTTTTACCTCCGCTCCAACATAAACTATTCCTGATTCATCCAAGTTTCTCAGACTTTCTTCGCTAACATTCGGAATATCTCTAGTAATTTCCTCTGCGCCTAATTTTGTATCTCTGGCCATAGACTCGTATTCTTCTATATGAACTGAGGTAAAAATGTCATCAGTTACACATCTTTCCGAGATTAAAATAGAATCTTCAAAATTATAACCCTGCCATGGCATAAAAGCGACTGTTACGTTTTTGCCTAAGGCTAATTCTCCAAGTTTTGTAGCTGGCCCATCAGCAATAATATCACCTTTTTTAATTTGGTCTCCAACCTTAACTAATGGTTTCTGATTTATACAAGTGTTTTGATTTGACCTTTGAAATTTAGAAAGATTATAAATATCCACTGCTGATTGTGATAGGTCGGTAACTTCTGTAGCTTTTACCACTATTCTTTTTCCATCAATTTTATCTACTTCTCCATTCCTTTTTGCCACTATAGTTACTCCTGAATCTAACGCAACGTCCGACTCGATTCCAGTGCCCACTAAAGGTGACTCTGGTTTTAATAGAGGCACAGCTTGTCTCATCATATTTGATCCCATGAGTGCTCTATTAGCATCATCATTTTCTAAAAAAGGTATTAAAGCAGCTGCGACTGAAACCAGTTGTTTAGGTGAAACATCAATAAAATCAATATTTTCTCTATTTGAAAGTTCAAAGTTTAAATTTTTTCTACAAGCAACAAGTTCTTCTTCGAAAGAACCATCGATTTTTATTGAAGAATTAGCCTGGGCTATCGTAAATTTTTCTTCCTCGATTGCAGACAAATATTTTATTTCAGAAGTAACTTTTCCATTTATTACTTTTTTATAAGGACTTTCTATATAACCAAACTTATTTACTCTACAATAGGTAGCTAAACTATTTATTAATCCAATATTTGGACCTTCAGGGGTTTCTATAGGGCAAATTCTTCCATAGTGAGTAGGATGAACGTCTCTTACTTCAAATCCAGCTCTTTCTCTTGTTAGTCCACCTGGGCCTAAAGCAGAAACTCTTCTTTTATGTGTAATTTCGGAGAGTGGATTTGTTTGATCCATAAATTGAGATAATTGAGAAGTTGCAAAAAAATCTTTTAAAGATGTAGTTATTGGTTTGGCATTAATCAAATCTTGAGGCATTGCAGACTCAATTTCTAAAAATGTTGACATTTTTTCTTTAACTGTCCTCTCCATTCTTAAAAGTCCAATTCTAAATTGGTTCTCTACTAGCTCTCCAACTGATCTAACTCTTCTATTGCCTAAATGATCTATATCGTCAACTTCGCCTTTTCCATCTCTTAAATCTAACATAAATTGTATGATTGCAATTATGTCGTCAGTGGTAAGAACTGTTTTTTTATTATTTATTTTAAGATTAAGCTTAGAGTTTAACTTAACTCTGCCGACTTCGGAAAGATCGTATCTTTCTTTCTTGAAATAAAGATTATTAAATATTTCTTCAGCAACTTCTATTGAAGGTGCTTCTCCAGGACGTAAAACTTTATAGATATCATTTAATGCATCAGTTTTATTAAGATTTTTATCTACTTTGATGGTTTCAAGCAAGTAAGGACCCTTGTTGATCGGATCTATATTTACAATGTTAAGATTTTTTTCACCTTGGTTAATCAGTTTTTCTAAATTTTCCTCTGTAATGTCAAATCCAGTTCTTAAATATATTTCTCCATTTTTATCTTTAATATCATTAGCTATGTACTTTCCAATGATTTGGTCATTTGTGATTAAAATAGATTTTAGGCCTTTTTCTTGAAGTTTTTTAGCAATAACAAGATTCAATTTTTCACCTTTTGAAAGTATCTTTTTATCATTTTTACTATCTATTAAATCGTAAGAAAGTTTAATCGGCCTTTTATAGTTTTCTGGATCAAAGTCTGTAATCCACTTCTTGTTTTCTGGATTGTAATTATATTTATTAGTTTTGTAAAAAGTGGTTATGATCTTTTCTCTAGTAAATCCTAAAGCAAACAATATTGAAGTAATAGGCAGTTTCTTTTTCCTGTCTATTCTAAAATACAAAATATCTTTTGGATCAAATTCGAAGTCTAACCACGAACCTCTTCCAGGTATTATTCTGCAGTTAAATAACAATTTTCCACTTGCATGAGTTTTTCCTTTATCATGGTCAAAGAAAACACCTGGACTTCTATGCATTTGGTTCACAACTACTCTTTCGACGCCATTAGTAATAAAGGTTGCGCTTGGAGTCATTAAGGGTAAGTCCCCTATGAAAACTTCCTGTTCTTTTGCTGAAAGTATTTGTTTTGTATTATTTTCTGGATCAATATCATATACAACTAATCTAAGATTAGCTTTAAGCGCAGCAGAGTAAGATAAACTCCTCTGTTTACATTCTATTACATCAAACTTAGGTTTTTCTAATTTGTATGAAATATACTCGAGTGTTGACTTCTCTGTACCATCTTCTATTGGAAAAATACTTTTAAAAACTTTATCTATCCCTTTAGAAAGATCGCTCATTTGTTCTTCTAAAGTTTTTGATTTTAAGAACTCGTTATAAGAATTTTTTTGGACTTCAATTAAATTTGGTATAGATAAACCTTCTACAAGTTTACCAAAATTCTTTCTTATATTTTTCTTTTGAGTAAAAGATAATTGCATTAATAATAAAAAATTTTACTGCAAATTTTAACATTACAGTAAAATTCAGTCTTAAATTTTGTTTACTTTAATTCTACTTTAGCTCCAGCTGCTTCAAGTTTTTTCTTAAATTCATCAGCTTCTTTTTTAGCGACACCAGCTTTAATTTCTTTTGGTGCAGCTTCAACTAAATCTTTTGCTTCTTTTAAACCTAAACCAGTTATTGCTCTTACTTCTTTAATAACATTAATTTTTTTATCTCCAGCTGCTGCTAAAAAAAGAGAAAACTCTGATTTTTCTTCCGCTGCTGGTGCTGCTGCTCCAGGGGCTGCTGCTGCAACAGGTGCTGCTGCTGTTACTCCCCATTTTTCCTCTAATTGCTTAGAAAGCTCAGCTGCTTCTACTACTGTTAAAGTCGAAAGCTCGTCTATAATTTTATTTAAATCTGCCATGTTGAATCCTATGAATTATTTTTTTAAACTCTTTGCGCGCGCTAAATTAGCAATTTTTGAGCCAGGTGCAAGTAAAATACTTACTAATTTTTGAGCTGGTGTAGCTAAAATACCTACAATTTTGGCTCTTGCCTCTTCTAGTGATGGTAGTGTGGCGATTATAGCCACTTCTTTTTGATCTAAAACCTTACCATCCATAAATCCAGCTACGATTTTTAACTTGTCATGAGTCTTGGCAAATTTAGTTAAAATTTTTGCTGTTGAAATTGGATCAGAAGATATTGCTGCAGCTGTAGGACCAGTAAAATATTTTTCTAAATCTTTTACTGGAGTTTCTTTAATTGCAATTTTTGTAATTCGATTTTTTGTGATCTTAAAAAGAATACCATTTTCTCGAAGCTCTTTTCTTAGTTCGTCTAATTCATTAACATTTAACCCTTGATATTGAGCTATCATAACAGATTCATAGGATGAAAAATTTTTTTTCATCTCTTCAACATAGTTTTTCTTTGATTCTTTGCTCATCATAAAATTACTTTGCTCCAACTTTATAAGAAATACCCATTGTAGAAGTAATAAAAATATTTTTTATAAATTCACCTTTAATTGTGCTAGGTTTTTCTTTTTTGAGAAATTCAATAAAATAATTATAATTTTCTAATATTTTTTCACTTGAAAAACTTTTTCTTCCGATGGACGAAGCTAAGTTTCCATCTTTGTCATTTCTAATTTCAGTCAAACCTGTTTTAATATCTTTCACAGCTTTTAAAATATCATTAGTAACAGTCCCTAGTTTTGGATTTGGCATTAAACCTTTAGGACCCAAGACTTTTCCGTGTTTACCTATTTTGCCCATCATAGCAGGTGTACATATAAGTTTTGTAAAATCAAATTTTCCAGCAGCAATTTTTTCTATCAAATCATCTGAGCCAACAATCTCTGCTCCACTTTTTTTTGCTTCATCGAACTTTTCTGGTTCACAGAGTACTGCAATTTTACTTTTTTTTCCTGTTCCATTAGGAAGCTTAACCACTGTTCTTAAACTTAGATCTCCACCTTTTGACTGTTTTAAATTTATTCTTAAAGAAACATCTATAGACTCATCAAATTTTGTATTTGAATTTTTTTTAACAAATTCGATTATCTTTTTAATATCAATCTTTTTATCTTTGATTTTTAACTCTATTAGCTTTTGATATCTTTTTGATTTCTTTTTCATTATTCTTTAACCTCAATACCCATTGATCTAGCTGATCCACAAATTATTTTTGTAGCTTCTTTTAAATCAAATGCATTTAAATCTTTCATTTTTTCTTTAGCAATATTCTCAGCTTGTTTTATAGTGATAGATCCTGCTACCACTCTTCCTGGTTCCTTAGATCCACTCTTTAATTTAGCTGCTTCTCTAATAAAATGTGAAGCCGGAGGAGATTTAATAATGAAATCAAATTTTTTGTCTTTATAAACAGTAATAACAACTGGTACAGGCTTACCCATAAAAGATTTTGTTTTTTCGTTAAATGCTTTACAAAATTCCATTATATTTATTCCCCTCTGTCCTAATGCAGGTCCAACAGGAGGTGCTGGGTTGGCTTGTCCTCCTTTAATTTGTAATTTTACGTAACCTGTAATCTCTTTTGCCATCTAATTTTTCTCCACTTGATTAAATTCTAAATCTACTGGTGTCGCTCTACCAAATATAGAAACTGACACTTTAAGTCTAGATTTTTCTTCATCAATTTCCTCAATTAAACCGTTAAAAGAAGCAAATGGCCCATCGCAAACTTTGACTTTTTCACCGATTTCAAAACTAATACCACTTTTTTGATTAACAGCACTTTCTGAAACCTGTCCTAAAATACGTTTAATCTCATTATCTGAAATTGGAGTAGGCTTGTCGGCTGATCCTAAAAAGCCACTTACTTTTTGAAGATTTTTAATTAGATGATATATCTGTTTTGTTAATTCAATCTTAACTAAAACATAGCCCGGAAAATATTTTTTCTCTTTTTTGGTCCTTTTTCCCTTTTTTACCTCTGTTACTTGATGTGTTGGTACTAATATTTCTCCTAAGTTTTCTTGTAACTTATTTTTCTTTAATTCGTCCTTGATAGACTCAACTACCTTCTTCTCAAAACCAGAATATGCTTGAACAATATACCAATTCATAAATTAGAAATTAATTGTTAAAACTAGGTTTAAAAAGAATCTTAATATTTGATCCAAGATAAGAAAAAAAATAGCCGCTATTGATGCTAAAGCAAAAACCATAATAGCGCCCATCATCGTATCTTTTTTGGTTGGCCAGGTTACTCTAAATGTTTCTTGTTTTACTTCTTGTATAAATTTTAAAGGATTTTTCATATCTCTTTTTTTTGGCAGGAGCGGAGGGACTCGAACCCACAACCTCCGGTTTTGGAGACCGGCGCTCTACCAATTGAACTACGCTCCTAAGCGTTTATTTAATAATTTTAGTTACTACTCCAGCTCCAACTGTTTTACCGCCTTCTCTAATTGCAAAATTTAGTTTTTCACTCATTGCAATAGGAGTAATTAATTTAACAGTAAATTTCCCATCGTCGCCAGGCATTACCATTTCAGTACCAGATGGTAAAGTTACTTCTCCTGTTACATCGGTAGTTCTAAAATAAAATTGTGGTCTATATTTTGTAAAAAAAGGTGTGTGTCTTCCACCTTCTTCTTTTTTTAAAATATAGGCTTGGCATTCAAACTCAGTGTGAGGTGTGATTGAACCTGGTTTACAAAGAACCTGACCTCTTTCTACATCTGTTCTTTCTACTCCTCTTAAAAGAGCACCAATATTGTCGCCTGCTTCACCACTGTCCAATAATTTTCTAAACATCTCTACACCAGTGCAAACTGATTTTTTTGTATCTCTTATACCTACTATTTCAATCTCTTCTCCTACTTTGATAACACCAGACTCAACTCTACCGGTTACTACTGTACCTCTTCCAGAAATTGAGAAAACATCTTCTACTGGCATTAAAAATGGTTTATCTTTTGGTCTGTTAGGCTGTGGAATTGTTTCATCAACTGCTTTCATTAATTCCATTATAGAATTTTTTCCAGTTGCTTCGTCTTTTCCTTCTACAGCATTAAGAGCTGATCCTTTAACTATAGGTATCTTATCTCCTGGAAATTTGTATGACGTTAAAAGTTCTCTAATTTCCTCTTCAACAAGATCAACTAATTCTTTATCTTTTACTGTATCGATCTTATTTAGAAAAACTACAATAGCAGGAACTCCTACTTGACGAGCTAAAAGTATATGCTCTCTAGTTTGGGGCATTGGGCCGTCAGCTGCATTAACTACTAAGATGGCTCCATCCATTTGTGCTGCACCTGTAATCATATTCTTTACATAGTCAGCGTGACCTGGGCAATCAACGTGAGCGTAATGTCTTTTTTCAGTTTCATATTCTACGTGAGCAGTTGAAATTGTAATTCCTCTTTCTTTTTCTTCTGGTGCTTTATCAATTTGGTCGTAAGCAACAAAATTTGCACTAGATTTCCCACCTGCTTCAGATAACACTTTTGTTATAGCTGCGGTTAAAGTAGTTTTACCATGGTCTACATGTCCGATTGTACCAATATTACAATGCGGTTTATTTCGCTGAAACTTTTCTTTTGACATTTTATTTTATCCTCACTTTGTTTTTAATTTAACTTTGGAGCGGGTAAAGGGAATCGAACCCTTACATCCAGCTTGGAAGGCTAGCGTTCTACCATTGAACTACACCCGCAAAATCCAAACTTAACACGCTCTTAACATCGTTAAAACTCTTTAGTTTGGTGGAGGGGGAAAGATTCGAACTTTCGAAGACCGAAGTCAACGGGTTTACAGCCCGCCCCATTTGACCGCTTTGGTACCCCTCCTTAATTTTATTACTAGGGATACCCCCTAACTTAAAAAGTATTTAACAACAAGCGTTTTATAAGCATTTGTATAATAAATGCAATAAATCATTTTTCCTTGAAATATGCTAATTATTTAAAAAAAATACTTAAAATTATGAAAAAAACGACATTTTTAATAGTTGGAAAGCATGCAGTAACAGAGGCTCTAAAAAACCCTTCTAGAAAGGTAGAAAGAGTTTTTTTAACAGAAGATGCACAAAAAAAAATGAATCAAGAAAATCAATCTCTCAATTTATTAAAAAATTTGAATGTTTTTTTTAAGTCAAAAAAAGAGCTAGATAATTTATGTGGTAGAGAGGAAACCTCTCATCAAGGACTAGTAGCCGAAGTTGAACAAATAGATCAAATAACACTAAAAGAATTTGTAAAAATAAATACAAAAAAAAATATCAACCTGATTGCTTTGGAAGATGTTACTGATCCTAGAAATATAGGATCAATAATTAGAAGTGCAGTAGCGTTTAATATTGATGGTATAATTGTTAAAGAAAGATCTTTTCCTTCAAAAAGCAAACTCCTCTACAAAAGTGCTAGTGGAGGAACAGAGTATATTAAAATTTTTAAAGTTTCTAACATAAACACAACTTTAAGATTTCTTAAAACTAAAAATTTCTGGGTTAGTGCATTTGATGTGTCTGCAAATAAAGATTTTGTATCTAATAGTTGGGCAGGCAAAAATGTTCTGTTATTTGGATCCGAGGGGTTTGGTTTAAAATCTAAAACATTATCCCATTCAGATTTTAGATTTAAAGTGAAAATGAATAATAATATTGAAAGTTTAAATATATCTAATACTGTATCAGTAGTTTGCCACCATATTTATCAATTAATAAAATTGAAATAATAGTTTATTTATATTGAGTTTTGTAATAATTTGCCTTAAAAAAATCGTCAGGCCCTCATAGCTCAATTGGTAGAGCAATTGATTTGTAATCAATAGGTTCGCGGTTCGAGTCCGTGTGAGGGCACCATCTCAAATTTTCTAATATTTTTTTGAAACATTTTTTTTTGCTGCGTAGTCGGGTATATCGATTAAAACTTACTGGATAGAGATAAATTGGCATTATGATTTTCTTGATTTGAAAAATCATTTTCTAAATTAAACTCTAGGTCAAAAAAACCTAATGCTTTAGAAACTTTAAAGTTCGAAGTCATGTCGTGGTCAAGCTCAAATGCAAGCTGTGTTTCTTTTTTATATAAAAAGCCTGCTGATAATGTAAATTTATTAATAAAACCGTGGCCCTTAATTTGTTGTCTTTCGTAATCAGTGCTAATTGTTAATCCTTGGTCATGTTTAAAATCAAAACCAAGTCCTGCTGTATATATATCTCTATTCTTGTTATCAGCTTGATATTCAAAACTTTCGCTGTCTGATACATAACTTGTTACCACTTTAGAGTTTGAGGCAAAATCTTTACTGTATTTAAGTTTAGATCTAGATTTTATGTTTGAATTTTCTAGATCAATATCTTCATCTATTAATACTCCTAAAGAAGCCACTAATGACTTGATGTTCAGATCATTATAATTAAGCGCTGCTTCACCACTTTCTCTATAACCATTAAGTGTTGTGT
>CACLBB010000010.1 GCA_902605035.1 uncultured Pelagibacteraceae bacterium | reverse complement strand
TCCAGAACTTTTTCCTGGTCCTTTAAATATTGGAATATATAAAAAGGCCAAAGATAATAAAATCTGGGACTTAAAAGTAATAAATATTAGGGACTATTCAAAAGATAAACACAGTACTGTGGATGACACTCCTTTTGGTGGAGGGAGTGGAATGTTGCTTAGACCCGATGTAATTGCTTCTGCACTTGATAAAAATACAAAAAAAGGTGAAAAGATAATTTACTTGTCGCCAAAAGGTAAACAATTTGATCAAAAAAAAGCAAGAACTTTAAGTAAGTTAAACAAAGTGAATATTTTATGTGGTCATTTTGAAGGTATAGATCAAAGATTATTAGAAACAAGAAATATTGAAGAATACAGTTTAGGGGATTTTATTCTATCAGGAGGTGAAACAGCATCCTTTGTTTTTATAGATGCTTTAATAAGACTTCTACCAGGAGTATTAGGAAATAAGGACTCTATTAAGGAAGAAAGTTTTGAGAATGATCTTTTGGAGCATCCTCAATACACCAAACCTAAAGAATGGGAGGGTAAAAGTCCTCCCGAGGTACTATTTTCTGGAGATCATGATAAAATTAAGGGGTGGCGTTTAACTCAATCTGAGGCTATAACACGACGCCAGAGACCTGATCTTTGGAAAAAATATTTAGATAAAAAAAATGAAAAACATTGAAGATATAAATAAAGAAGCCATAAAAAAGATAGTCGCTAATAAAAAAATTACCGACTTTTCTCCAGGAGATACAATTAAAGTGGGTGTAAAAATTGTAGAAGGGAAAAGAGAAAGAATTCAATATTTTGAAGGCGTCTGTATTGCCAAAAAGAATAGGGATATAAATTCCTCATTTACAGTCAGAAAAATTTCATTTGGCGAGGGGGTAGAAAGAACATTCGCGCTTTATAGTCCTAACGTTGACTCTATTAAAGTAATAAGAACAGGTAAAGTTAGACGAGCAAAGCTTTACTACTTAAGAGACCGAAAAGGTAAATCAGCTAGAATTGCAGAAAAAATTAAAAAGAAAATTGGCGTTGATGTTTCAGTTAAAACAGAAGAGCAAGTATCAAAACCTATTCCTCCTGTTAAAGGGGATGTTAAAGCTGAGGAAACTAAACAAGAAGCTACGAAAGCCGAAGCTAAAGCCGAAAAACCAATTAGCGAAACAAAATAATATTAATGTCTAAAACTCTATATGATAAGATATGGGAAAACCATCTTGTTCATGAGCAGAAAGATGGTACTTCTTTAATTTATGTAGATCGGCACCTTGTTCATGAAGTAACAAGTCCACAAGCTTTTGAGGGTTTAAGATTACAAAAAAGAAAAGTTAAAAGACCCGAGTTTACGCTTGCTGTCTCCGACCACAACGTTCCGACTACTGACAGATCTAAGGGTATAGATGATGAGGAGTCAAAAATTCAAGTTGAGACTTTAAGAAATAATTGCAAAGAGTTCGGTATAGAACTTTTTGATGTAAATGACAAAAGGCAGGGTATCGTTCATGTAATTGGGCCGGAGCAAGGATTTACTCAACCAGGAGCAGTTATAGTTTGTGGAGATAGTCACACTGCTACTCATGGTGCATTCGGTGCTTTAGCATTTGGAATAGGAACTTCAGAGGTTGAGCATGTTTTAGCTACTCAAACATTAATCCAGAAAAAAACAAAAAACTTTCGAATAAATGTTAATGGTATATTGCCAAAAGGTGTAACAGCAAAAGACGTAATTTTAAAGATTATAGGAACTATAGGTACTGCTGGGGGGACTGGTTATGTAGTTGAATATGCCGGAAGTGTTATTAGAGACCTAAGCATGGAAGAGAGAATGACAGTTTGCAATATGACTATTGAAGCTGGCGCTAGAGCGGGACTAATTGCCCCTGATAAAAAAACATTTGAATATTTAAAAGGCAGAACGATGTCTCCAGACGGTGAAAATTGGGATAAGGCTGTAGAATTTTGGAAAACACTTTTTTCTGACAAAGATTGTAAATTTGATAAAGAAATAAATATCAAAGCTGAAAATATAGAGCCATTAGTTACTTGGGGGACATCCCCTCAGGATGTATCACCTGTTACTGGATTAGTGCCTGACCCTGAAAAGGAGAAAAATGTGGATAGAAAAATGGCTATGAAAAGATCTTTAGATTACATGGGACTTAAGGCTAATACAAAAATATCCGATATAAAAATAGATAAGATTTTTATTGGAAGTTGTACCAATGGAAGGATTGAGGATTTAAGAGTTGCTGCGGAACTTTTGAGAGGAAAAAAAATTGCTAAAAATATAAGCGCTATGGTTGTCCCTGGATCTGGATTGGTTAAAATACAAGCTGAAAAAGAGGGACTTGATAAAATATTTAAAGAAGCAGGTTTTGAATGGAGAGAACCTGGATGTTCTATGTGTCTTGGAATGAATCCTGATCAACTCAAACCAAAAGAAAGGTGTGCGTCCACATCCAATAGAAATTTTGAAGGAAGACAAGGTAGAGGAGGAAGAACACATCTTGTTAGTCCCGGAATGGCAATTGCAGCTGCAATTAATGGTCATCTTTCAGATGTAAGAGAGATTCAGTAATGAAAAAGTTTACTAGCTTAAAATCGATACCCTCTTATCTTTCTTTACAAAATATTGATACAGATATGATTATTCCTAAACAATTTTTAAAAACTATTAAAAGAACTGGATTGGGTAAAAGTTTATTTTTTGAGATGCGATATGATGAAAATGGAAAAGAAATAAAAGATTTTATCTTAAATAAAGAACCTTACAACAAATCTAAGATTTTAATTTCAGGTAAAAATTTTGGATGTGGTTCCTCAAGAGAACATGCTCCTTGGGCGTTATTAGACTTTGGTATTAAATGTGTAATTAGCCCAAGTTTTGCTGATATTTTCTATAATAATTGTTTTAAAAATGGAATTTTACCGATAAAGCTTGATGAACAAAAAATTTTGGAATTATCAGAATACTCTAAAAGAAAAGAAGTAATCGAGATCGATTTAGAAAAACAAGAAATAAAATCTGGTAACAAAATTATAGAATTTAAAATTGATACTTTTAAAAAAAAATGTTTGATAGAAGGCTTAGATGATATTGCTTTATCTATGGAAAAGATGAGTCAAATAGAAAATTACGAAAAAGAAATGAAATTAAGTAAACCTTGGATTTTAAAAAATGAATAAGTCAAATAGTAGAAAAATTTTATTACTTCCAGGAGACGGTATCGGACCAGAAGTGGTACGAGAAGTTAAAAAAATTTTAGAATGGTTCAATAAAAATAAATCCTTAGATTTTAGTTTTGAAGAAGAATTAATCGGTGGAGCATCAATTGATGCTAACAAAATACCAATAACTGATGAAGTTTTTTTCAAGTCTCTTCAATCAGATGCTGTAATTTTAGGAGCGTGCGGCGGCCCCAAGTGGGATAACTTAGAGTTTTCAAAAAAACCTGAAAGGGCACTTTTGAAACTTAGAAAAGAACTTAAATTATTTGCAAATTTAAGACCAGCAATCTGCTTTAAACAATTGGTTGATTCATCTTCACTTAAACCAGAAATAGTCTCAGGTTTAGATATTATGATTGTAAGAGAATTGACTGGAGGAATTTATTTTGGAGAGCCTAGAGGAATTGAACCAATAGAAAACAATCAAAGAAAAGGTATAAACACTCATACTTATACTACTAATGAAATACATAGAATTGCTAAAGTTGCTTTCGACTTGGCAAAAAAAAGAAGCAATAAAGTTACTTCCTGTGAAAAATCCAATGTAATGGAAGCCGGAGTTTTATGGAGAGAAGAAGTTCAAATAGTCAAAGATAAAGATTATAAATCAGTGGAATTAAATCACATGCTTGCTGATAATTGCGCAATGCAACTATTAAGAAATCCAAAACAGTTTGATGTAATTTTGGCAGACAATTTATTTGGAGATATGTTGTCTGATGAAGCTGCAATGTTAACTGGATCTTTGGGGCTTTTACCTTCAGCTTCTTTAGGCGCAAAAGACAAAAATGGTAAAATTAGATCTTTGTATGAACCAGTTCATGGGTCTGCTCCAGATATAGCAGGAAAAAATATGGCAAATCCTATAGCTACTATTCTAAGTCTATCAATGGCTTTGAGGTATTCTTTGAATCTTGACAAAGAGGCTGATCAGTTAGATTTAGCTGTTCAAAAAGTGCTTGATGATGGTCTGAGAACCAAAGATATAATTTCTAAAGGTAAAAAAGAAGTCACCACAACCGATATGGGTGATGCAATTATCTCTAAATTGAAATAAAATAGAAACTGTATGAATTTCGCAATTATTGGCGCCACTGGAAATGTGGGCAGGAAAACAATAGAAGTTTTAGAAAAATCAAAGCTAGAGATTGATAATCTTTATTTGGTTGCTTCAGAAAAAAGTGCCGGACAAAAATTAAAATTCAAAAATAAAGATATAAATATAGAGCAGCTCGAAAAATATGATTTTTCTAAAGCTGAGATCACTATTTTTGCAGCTGGAAGTGAAATTTCAAAAAATTGGGCTACCAAAGCTTCAAAAGACACTATTGTAATCGATAACTCTAAACATTTTAGAATGAATAAAGATGTTCCTTTAATTGTTGCAGAAGTAAATTCTAATGCTTTAAAAAATCATAAAAATATTATAGCAAATCCTAATTGTTCAACTATTCAGCTAATGCTTCCACTGAAACCGTTGCACGACAAATATAAAATTAAAAGAGTTATAGTTTCAACGTATCAAGCAGTTTCAGGAGCTGGAAAAGCATCAGTAGATGAATTGTTTAGTCAAACTAAAGATTATTTGGATAATAAACTAATTAAATCAAAAAATTTTACAAAACAAATGGCTTTTAACTTAATACCTCACATAGATGTATTTGTTGATGATGGGTATACAAAAGAAGAGTGGAAAATGGAGAATGAAACAAAAAAGATTTTAGATAATAACATAGGGCTAAGTGCTACCTGCGTGAGAGTTCCAGTAAAAACATCTCATTCTGAGTCGGTAAACATTGAATTTGAAAACGAATATGACCTAGATACTGTAAGAAAGATATTAGTTGGTGCTCCAGGATGCAAAGTAATAGATGAACAAAAGGATGGAGGATATATAACTCCTTTGGAGGCAGAGGGTGATTACTTAACATTTATTTCTAGAATCAGAAGAGATCACTCTAATGAAAAAGCAATAAATATTTGGGTTGTATCAGACAATCTATTAAAAGGCGCAGCACTTAATTCCATTCAAATTGCCGAGTGTTTGATTAAAAATTTTAAAAAATTATGATAGAAAAAGATCAAAATCCCTTAAGTCCACATTTGCAAATTTATAAATGGCAGATATCATCCCTTCTCTCAATTACGCATAGAATAGTAGGTGTAATTAATATTTTAGCCATTACGTTAATTTGTTTCTGGATTATATCGTTATTGTTTGGTGAAAATACTTATGAGACTGTTAAAGTATTATTAAACTCTTTTCTTGGAAAATTTTTGATAATTTTTTTATGTTGGACTTTTAGTTTTCATATTTTAAACGAGATCAGGCATTTAGCTTGGGATTTAGGTTATGGCTTTGATCTTAAAATAGCAAAGATAACTGGAATTTTGGTATTTATCTTTTCATTTATATTGACGGTGATATTTTACTTAATAGGAAGAAATTTAATTTAATATGCATGTCTCTACAAAAAAATGGTTATTTATTAAGATAAGTTCAATTTTTTTAATTCCAGCAATGATATGGTTTATTATTCATATTGTTAAAATTTATGATAATGATTATCAATCAATTGTAGATTTTTTTTCAAATCAGCCTTCAAAAATTTTATTCTCAGTATTTGTTGTAATTGCTTACTTTTTTTCATCTTTAACGATTAGTGAAATATTTGAGGATTATATTGGTGATGTTAAAATCAAAAATGTCGCAAATAAACTATTAAATATATTTGCTATAATAATCCCTTTAGTAACAATTATAGGAATTTTGAAATTATAAATGAGTACATATAAAATTATAGATCATGAATATGATGTTGTAGTTCTTGGTGCAGGAGGTTCAGGTCTAAGAGCAGCTGTAGGTTTATCAGAGGCAGGTTTAAAAACAGCCTGTATATCAAAAGTTTTTCCGACAAGAAGTCATACTTCAGCCGCTCAGGGAGGAATCTCAGCAGCACTAGGCAACATGGGAGAAGATGACTGGAGATGGCACATGTATGATACAGTCAAAGGATCAGATTGGCTGGGCGATCAAGATGCTATTGAGTATTTGTGTAAAGAAGCGCCTCGAGCTGTTGTTGAATTAGAAAGATACGGTGTTCCTTTCAGTAGAACTGAGGACGGAAAAATTTATCAAAGACCTTTTGGTGGTATGACAAAAAATTATGGAAATGGTATTGTCCAAAGAACTTGTGCTGCAGCTGATAGGACTGGCCATGCAATTCTCCACACATTATATGGTCAAGCGCTAAAACAAAACACAGAATTTTTTATTGAATACTTTGCACTAGATTTAATTATGAAGAATGGCGAGTGCAAAGGTGTAATTGCTTGGAATCTTACAGATGGTACTCTTCACAGATTTAGATCACATATAACAATTGTTGCTACTGGAGGGTATGGAAAAGTTTATTATTCAGCAACCTCTGCTCATACATGTACAGGTGATGGAAATGGAATGGTATTAAGAGCTGGACTTCCACTACAAGATATGGAATTTGTTCAGTTTCACCCTACAGGAATTTATGGAGTTGGATGTTTAATTACTGAGGGAGTTAGAGGTGAGGGTGGTTTTTTAGTGAATGGGAAAGGCGAAAGATTTATGGAAAGATATGCGCCTAATGCAAAAGACCTAGCTTCTAGAGACGTAGTAAGCAGATCTATGGAAGTTGAAATAAACGAAGGAAGAGGAGCAGGTAAAAACAAAGATCATATAAATCTTCATTTAGATCATTTAGACAAAACTGTAATTGATGAAAGATTGCCAGGTATAGCGGAAGCAGCAAAAACTTTTGCAAACGTCGATGTTAATAAAGATCCTATACCTGTTGTACCAACTGTCCATTATAATATGGGAGGTATACCAACTAATTATAAAGCAGAGGTTCTTACTTTGAATGGATCTGAAAAAACTGTACCAGGTTTAATGGCAATTGGAGAGGCAGCATGTGTATCTGTTCACGGCGCAAACCGTTTAGGATCCAATTCTTTGATTGACCTAGTAGTATTTGGAAGAGCTGCAGCTAAAAGAGCTAAAGAGCTTGTAAAACCTGGAAGTCCCCATGAAAAAGTTTCAAATGATGAAACGGACAAATGTGTTGATAGATTTGATAAAATTAGAAATTCTAAGGGTTCAACTAAAACATCAGAATTAAGATTATCTATGCAAAAAACTATGCAATCTAAATGTGCAGTTTTTAGAACTGAAAAAACTTTAAAAGAGGGTGTTGAACAAATTAGAAATCCTTTTAAGGGAATTGAAGATATATCTGTAAAGGATAAGTCATTATTGTTTAATACTGACTTAGTGGAAACTTTAGAATTTGATAATTTGATACGTCAAGCATTAACAACTATGGATTCTGCATATTATCGAAAAGAAAGTAGAGGGGCTCATGCTAGAGAGGATTTTAATAAAAGAGATGACAAAAATTTCATGAAACACACTTTAGCTTGGCAAGATGGGAATAAAGTTAAAATAAAGTATAGAGATGTTCACTCAAGAACATTAACAAACGATGTCCAGTATTTTCCTCCAAAAGAGAGAGTATATTAAATGGCGCAATTTAATTTACCTCAAAATTCTAAAATTGAAGTAGGTAAATTTTTTAAAGATAAAACAAATTCTGCTAATCTAAGAAAAATAAATATTTATAGATGGGATCCATCAAATGGAAAAAATCCTAGAGTTGATACTTTTGAAGTTGATATGGATAATTGTGGACCTAAAGTTTTAGATATTTTAATAAAAATTAAGAACGAAATTGATCCGTCTTTAACTTTTAGAAGATCATGTGCTCATGGAGTTTGTGGCTCATGCGCAATGAACATTGACGGAGTTAACAATTTAGCGTGTATTAAATCTCATACTGATATTAATGGTGATTTAAATATTTATCCTCTTCCACATTTAAAGGTAATAAAAGATTTGATTGGTGATTTGAGTACACTTTACAAACAATATGAGTCTATACAACCATGGCTCAAAGGTGGTCAAACTGAAAAAGAAGTAGAGGAAATTAAACAATCTCAAAAGGATAGAGAAAAACTTGATGGTTACTATGAATGTATTCTTTGTGCCTGTTGTTCGACTTCATGCCCAAGCTATTGGTGGAATGGTGATAAATATTTAGGACCGGCGGTTTTGCTACAGGCATATCGTTGGATTAATGATAGCAGAGATAACGATAAAAAAGAAAGATTAAAAAAAGTTGCAGACGAATTGAAGTTGTATAGATGTCATACTATAATGAATTGTACAAATTCTTGTCCCAAAGGTCTTAATCCAGCAAAAGCTATCAGTTCGATAAAAAAAATGCTTGCAACAAGCTAAAAGCTTATTTAATCAGTTACTTTCATGAATATTATAGAACATTTTATTGATGGAAAAACCTTTTCTGGAAGTTCCGCTGAAAAAGGTAAAGTTTTTAATCCTGCTACAGGTGACCAAACAGCAGAAGTTAGATTAGCAAATAACAAAGATGTAAATGAAGCGGTGAAAAGTGCAAAAGACGCATTTTTATCTTGGTCGAATACCCCACCATTACAAAGAGCCAGGGTTATGTTTAAATTTAAAGAACTTATTGAGAAAAATTCAGATGAGCTGACAAAAATAATTGTTTCTGAGCATGGTAAAGTTTATGAAGACGCTAAAGGCTCTTTAATACGAGGATTAGAAGTTGTTGAGTATGCGTGTGGAATTCCACAAATGCTTAAAGGAGAGTATACAGAAAATGTAGGTTCTAATGTAGATAGTTGGTCTATCAGACAGCCCCTAGGTGTCTGCGCTGGAGTAACTCCTTTTAATTTTCCAGCCATGGTTCCTATGTGGATGTTTCCTATGGCAATTGCCTGCGGAAATACTTTTGTTTTGAAACCTTCTGAAAAAGATCCCTCATGCTCAATGAAATTGGCAAAACTTCTAAAAGAAGCTGGTTTACCTGATGGTGTTTTTAATATTATAAATGGAGGCAAAGAAGCAGTAGACGGACTTATAAATCATAAGGAAGTAGTAGCGATGAGTTTTGTTGGTTCTACACCTATAGCTAAGTATATTTATGAAAATTGTGCAAAAAACGAAAAAAGAGTTCAAGCTCTAGGCGGAGCTAAAAATCATTGTGTTGTAATGCCAGATTGTGATTTAGATCAAGCAGTTAACGGATTAATGGGAGCTGCTTACGGATCTGCAGGTGAAAGATGTATGGCTCAATCAGTTGCTGTAGCGGTTGGTAACATTGGTGATAAATTAGTAAGTAACTTAGCAAAAAAAGTAGAAACTTTAAAAGTGGGTCCGGGCATGGATAAGAAATCAGAAATGGGACCGTTAGTAACTAAAGAGCATTTAGAAAAAGTTAAAAATTACGTAGATATAGGAGAAAAAGAAGGAGCGAAACTAATTGTCGATGGAAGAAATTTAAAACTTCAAGGTTATGAAAATGGATATTACATCGGTGGATGTTTGTTTGATCATGTCACAGCAAAAATGAGAATTTATAAGGAAGAGATATTTGGACCTGTATTATCAGTTGTAAGGGCAAAAAATTTCGATGAGGCTTTACAATTAGTAAATGATCACGAATTTGGAAATGGTGTAAGTATATTTACTAGGGACGGAGACTCAGGAAGAACTTTTTCGAATAAAGCCAAAATTGGAATGGTTGGAATAAATATCCCAATCCCAGTCCCAATGGCATTTCATAGTTTTGGAGGCTGGAAAAGATCTCTATTTGGAGATCAGCATATGCATGGACCTGAAGGAGTTAGGTTTTATACTAAATTAAAAACAATAACATCAAGATGGCCATCTGGTTTAAGATCAGACCCCGAATTTGTTATGCCAACTATGAAATAATTTGACTATGAAAAAAAAGATTACATTAATTGGAGCTGGTCAAATTGGCGGAACTCTTGCACATTTAATTGCATTAAAAGAGTTAGGAAATGTTGTATTATTTGATGTTGCTGCAGGCATAGCTAAAGGGAAGGCTTTAGATATTGCACAATCCTCACCCGTTAATAAATTTAATATTGATTTAATCGGAACAGACAATTATGAAGATACCAAAAATTCAGATGTAATAATAGTTACAGCAGGAGTTCCAAGAAAGCCTGGCATGACAAGAGATGATTTACTAGGAATAAATTTAAAGATTATAAAACAAGTTGCTGAGGGTATAAAAAAAACTTCTCCTGACGCTTTTGTAATATGTATAACTAATCCACTAGATGTAATTGTAATGGCTTTACAAAAATATTCAGGAATGCCCAAAAATAAAATTGTTGGAATGGCAGGAATTTTAGACTCATCAAGATTTATATATTTTTTATCCCAAGAATTAAAATTACCCGTTCAAAAAATAAAATCTTTTGTATTAGGTGGTCATGGTGATAGCATGGTAGCCATGTTAGGTTCAACCGAGGTAGATGGAAAAAAAATTAAGGAACTGGTGAAGGAAGGCATTATTCAAAAAGAAAAATTAGAAGAAATTGTAGAAAGAACAAAAAAAGGGGGTGCTGAAATTGTAAAATTTTTAGAAAAAGGGTCAGCCTTTTATGCCCCAGCTGCTTCGGGTGTTGAAATGGCTGAAAGTTATTTAAAAGATTTAAAAAAACAATTACCATGTGCAGCATATTTAACTGGTGAATACGGATTTAAAGAAATTTATGCTGGAGTTCCAGTAATAATTGGAAAAAGTGGAGTAGAAAAGATTGTCGAATTAGATTTAACAGACGAAGAAAACAGTAACTTTTCGAAATCGATTGACGCGGTTAAACAATTATTTGATGCAGCAAAAAAAATTGATCCTAAATTAGCTTAAACTTATTTTTTTTCTAATACAATTTTGTAACCTAGTGCAAATATTTTAGGGAATAATAAAGTAAGAAATTTATCTAAGTATTTAAGAATGTTTAAGAAAAAAAAATTTAGAGGAAAATAAAAAGTTTTAGAGGTTACTCCACCTGAATTTAAAAAAAGCAAACATTCACATAATTTCAAGTATTTCAAATTAAATTTCTCTCCTAATTTTTTTTGAAACTCATTTTTTTCGTTAAATATTAAATATGGAATAGCACTGTTCCCAGACCACGGATCATCAATACCAGTTGAAGGCTCGTTTAAACTCCAAACATTTTTAGTAAAATCAAAGCCTTCGTGTTTCATAAGGATTAAAACTAACTGTAATAAAACTGAACAATGTGCATCAAATATAATTAATTTTCCACCTTTCTTTAATATTCTATGCATTTCATTAAAAAATTTTACTGGAAATGGAAGATGATGAATCATATTAGACGAAATGACAAAATCAAACTCCTCATTTTTAAATCCAGTAGCCTGAGCATCAATATTTTTATGATCTAAATGACTATGATTAGAAAAATCACTTATTTTAAAATTTTTAGATTTGATAAATTTTTTAGAGAATCCAGCTGCAGCCCCTACTTCGATACCTTTAGCGTTTTGATCAATAAAATTATTCATCCAGCTAAATCGTTCTTTCAACAAGATATATAAGTTTTTGTTTTTATTTATGTCATCTATTGAGCGCATGACATCTCCCTCCTGTTTCATAAGATTTTCTGAGTGTTTAAATCTAATTTTATCTTTTATTTTTAACATTGTGATTTTGCTAATAATGAATTCATGATAATAAAGTCTTTATGAATATTAAATCAGTTCCTTCTCAATTAGTTTTAAAAATTTTACTAGGTTTTTTAGCTTTTTATATAAATTATTATTATGCAAATAAAGGCTTATATCCAATAGATACTTTTAGTTTTTTTGATAGTGCATACTATATCACTGAGGGACAACACCCGATTAAAGACTTCTGGGTCATTTCAGGTATTTTTGTTGATTATACTCAAGCGCTTTTTTTTTATATTTTCGGATTAAATTGGAATTCTTATGTATTTCATGCATCTAGTTTTAATGTAATTATTACATTATTTTTTTTTTATTTTTTAAATCGATTTAACAAAAATATTTTCTCCAATTTTATTTTATCTTGTTGTGTAGCAATTTTATGTTACCCAGTGGTCGGGACTCCTTTTCCATATCAGCATTCATTAATATTAAGCATAATTTCTTTATTAGTTTTCTATCTTGCTGTTTATAAAGATGAAAAAAAACTTTGGTTTATATTACCTTTGTTAATGCTTTTATCCTTTTTAAGTATGCAATTACCTTCTGGAATAATTAATTTAATGATAATATTTTTTTTATTAATCTATTTTATTTTTTTTGATAGAAATTTTTTTATTTATTTTCTTGCTGGAGCAGTAGTTTCTTTATTTATACTAATTTTGTATTTTGTTATTACTGGAGTAACATTGAAAGATTTTATTTCTCAACTAATTTTGTTTCCACTTGAGGTCGGAAGAGGTAGAATTTTAAGCGAAGAGACTGCCTTTGAGGGTGCTAAAATGGTTAATAAGATGACTTTAAGAGGAACGCTAGGACACTTTAAATTTATTTTTTTCTTCGTGTTTGCAAATATAATATTAATGTTACTTTATATCAAAAAGAGTTTTAAAAAATTTACTTTTGATAAAAAAATTGTAATTAACATTTTCATTTTTTTTTGTTCACTAAGTTTCATATTTCATCAAATTATAACAGCTAACCAAACATTTATATTCTCATTAATACCTATTTTAGGCGGCCTTTTTCTTTTACAGTTAGATCAATTTGAACAATTTAAAATGAAAGATAAGATAAAATTACTATCAATTGCTCTCATATTATTTTCAACTTTCAAATATCATCTTGTTTATAATGAAAAAAGAAAGTTTATAGATTTACAAAATGTTAATCTTTCAGAGGCAGTAGATGCAAAATTTTTAAGCTCTAAATTTAAAAACCTCAAGTGGATAACTCCAAATAAGTACAATGCTGATCCAAGCTCTGAAATAAAACTTCTAAAAGAGTCTATTAAAGTAATACAAGATGATCCCAGAGAAAAAATGTTAATTACACATTATCAGTTTTTTTCATTAATAATGGATGAAAATTTAAATATTCCTAACAGATGGTATTATCCAAACAATACATTTCCAGCCTCAACTAATTTTAAATATTATGATGAGTATAGCAAAAAATTTAATAATAAAGTTAAACGGAAAAAAATTGAAATTATATATTTGGTAGAAAGTCTTCCTAAAGAATTTCGGTCCATAAATTTCGAAAATTTATTAAATAGTAACTGTTTTGAAAAAGAGAGATATAATGAAATGTTATATTCAATCAGACTTAATAAATGTAACTAATAATTTTTAATTTTATAGTTTTTAAAATTGTCTTTAGTAGATTTATTACTAAAGTATGAAATGAAAAAGTTCACACAATTGAATATAAATAAAATTGTAGAAATGACATAAAATAGATTGATATTCTTATATTCATTAAAAAGAAAGTAACAAACAAATAAATAAATGGTAGTAGAAAATAATATTCTGTAACGAAAAACTGAAAAAACTTTAAAAGCATGAAATACTAATCCTAAAAAATTCATTTTTGATGTTCCAGTAAATCTTTTTTCTCTATCTAAAGTAATATGTAAAATTTTTTTTATATTAATAGATATTGTGGGAGGAAAAGCACTATGAAGATCAGTTTTATAATAAATTTTATTGATATCTCCAGAGTTAAGCAGGCAATAATTTCCAAATTCGACTTTTTTAAAAGCAAACAAATTAATTAAAATACAATAAATCTTATAAAAAAATCTAAACCAAAAAGGTTCTTTTCTTTGTCCACGATTAACCACAATAGAAAATTTTGGTTTTTTTTTACTTTTGTCAATCATCATTTTTATTCCCCTGGGATTATCCTGTCCATCTGAATCTATTACAATTGTTTTGTAATTTTTTTTATATGTTTTTTTTATATGTTGTATTCCTATAGCCAATGCTCTTTGACTACCAACATTTCTTGACAGAGAAATTAAAGTTAGTTTATTTATTGTAGCTAATTTTAACTTTTTGTGATTAAACTTTTCAGTTGAAGAATCATTTACAACAATTAAATCAAATTTTTTTTTTATATCTTTTTTAAATATAACGTCAATTTGAGCTAAAAGCTTAGTTAAATTTTTCCAATCATTATAAACAGGAGTTAAAATTATAATTTTTGCTTTCATAATGGAATAATCTAAATTTTATGATAGTAATAGCAACTAAAATGAATATACACGAACATCAGGCTAAAGAAATACTTAAAGAATTTGGAGCACCAGTTTCTAATGGAGTAACAATTTTATCTGTTGATCAAATTAAAGAAAAAATCTCGAATTTAAAAAGTGATAAATTTGTTTTAAAAGCACAAATCCATGCAGGAGGAAGAGGAAAAGCCGGAGGTGTAAAATTAGTCAAAAATATTACTGAATTAGAACAAGAAGCGAAAAAAATGATGGGAAAAGTGCTCATCACTCATCAAACTGGACCAGAAGGTAAAAAAGTAAAAAGACTTTATATCGAAGAGGCTTCAGAAATTGATAAAGAATTTTATTTGTCATGCTTAGTGGATAGAGAAAGTTCTAAGATAGCTTTTATAAGCAGTAGAGAGGGAGGAATGGATATAGAAAAAGTAGCAGCTGAAAATCCAAAAAAGATACTTACAACAAAAATAGAATTAACTAATGAAATCAATGAAAAAGATATAGAAAAGATTTTATATTCCTTTGAATTTAATGAAACTCAAAAAAAAGAAGCATCAGAGTTAGTAAAAGCACTTTATAAAATTTTGATACAAAAAGATGCCAGTTTAATAGAAATTAACCCCTTAATAACTACTAAAGCAGGAAAAATTTTGTGTTTAGATGCAAAAATGAACTTTGACGATAATGCAATTTTTAGAAGACCGGAAATTTTAAAACTCAGAGACTTAAATGAGGAAAACCCATCCGAAATTGAAGCCAGCAAGCATGATCTAGCTTACATAAAACTAGAGGGCTCAATTGGCTGTATGGTCAATGGGGCAGGTTTAGCTATGGCTACCATGGATATAATTAAACTTTATGGAAAAGAACCAGCAAATTTTTTAGATGTGGGTGGAGGAGCATCTAAAGAAAAAGTTGCGGCTGCTTTTAAACTAATTCTTTCAGATAAGAATGTAAAAGGAATTTTGATTAATATATTCGGAGGAATAATGAGATGTGATGTTCTTGCGCATGGAGTTATAGAGGCTGCCAAACAAATCAATTTGTCTGTCCCTTTAGTAGTGAGATTAGCTGGAACGAATTTTAAAGAAGGAAAAGAAATATTAGATAATTCGAATTTGAAAATATTATCTGCATCTGACCTAAATGACGCAGCGAAAAAAATAGTAGAGGCAATTAAATAAATGTCAGTACTAGTAAATAAAAATACAAAAGTTATTTGCCAAGGTTTTACAGGGACTCATGGAACTTTTCATTCTGAACAGGCGATTAAATATGGTACCCAACTCGTTGGAGGAGTCACACCTAAAAAAGGTGGTCAAAAACATCTAGGTCTTCCAGTATTTGATACTGTTAAAGAGGCAAAGGATAAAACAAATGCTAATGCTACTATGATCTATGTACCACCAAAGTTTGCAGCTGATGCGATTATTGAAGCAATAGATGCTAGGATAGAATTAATAGTATGTATCACAGAAGGAATACCAGTAATTGATATGTTAAAAGTCAAAAAAGAGTTAAAAAAAAATAAATCAAGGTTGATTGGGCCAAATTGCCCAGGAATTATTACTCCGAATGAATGTAAGATAGGCATAATGCCGGGAAGTATTCACAAAAAGGGAAACGTAGGAATTGTCTCCAGATCAGGTACGTTAACTTATGAAGCAGTAGCCCAAACTTCTACAAATGGGATGGGACAATCAACTTGTATTGGCATCGGAGGAGATCCAATAAATGGAACAAATTTTATAGATTGCCTTGAACTTTTTTTAAAAGATGATGAAACTAAATCAATAGTAATGATCGGAGAAATAGGTGGTTCAGCAGAAGAAGAAGCATCTGAATTTCTAAAAAGAGAGAAAGTTAAAAAACCAATGGTAGGCTTTATAGCTGGTCTTACAGCACCTCCAGGAAGAAGAATGGGGCATGCTGGAGCTATAATTTCTGGGGGAAAAGGTGGTGCCGATGGTAAAATAGAGATTATGAAATCAGCGGGAATTACTATTTCAAAGTCGCCAGCGGATATAGGAAAAACACTTTTGCATAAACTTAATGGCTAAAATTCAAAAAGTTGTGTTAAAATAAGCTTATAAATGTCTTCATCTAAAAATAATAATACTTACAAAAAAACATCTTTTTTGATGGGAAATAATACTGAGTTCATAAATGAATTTTATGCTGATTACCTATCAGATCCAAAATCCTTACCAGAGAGTTGGAGAAAATTTTTTGACGGTTTAAGTGATGAACAAAAGTTAGTTTATGATGATTTAAAAGGACCAAGTTGGTCGCCAGCAAAAAAAAATAAAAAAAACATATTAAAACCAACACAAAATAAAATAGAAATATTATCTGAGGATATAAATTCAGAATCAATTAAACAAGCCACTCAAGACTCTGTTAGAGCGATAATGTTAATTAGAGCTTTCAGAATAAGAGGGCATTTAATTGCGAATTTAGATCCATTGTCTTTACAAAAAAAAAAGGAACATCCAGAATTAAAACCTGAGACTTACGGTTTCAAACCTCAAGATTATTCTAGAAAAATTTTTTTAGATGGTGTACTTGGCCTTCAGTATGGAGACTTAAGTGAGATTTTAAATATACTAAAAAAAACTTATTGTTCAAAAATAGGTTACGAGTTTATGCATATGGGAGATCCAGATGAAAAAACTTGGATTAGAAATAGAGTTGAAGGTCCTGAAAAAGAAATAGTTTTTACAGAAAATGGTAAAAAAGCTATATTAAATAAAATTATTGAAGCGGAGGGATTTGAAAAATATTTACATGTAAAATTTGTAGGTACAAAAAGATTTGGCTTAGATGGAGGGGAGTCTTTAGTTCCTGCTTTAGAACAAATAATTAAAAGAGGAGGAAATTTAGGCGCTAAAGAAATAAAGATTGGTATGCCTCATAGAGGAAGATTAAACGTTTTAGCAAACGTTATGAGCAAACCATTCAAAGCGATCTTCAGTGAGTTTTTCGGAAAGAGTGCAGCATCTACTCAAGATTTAGAAGGAGATGTAAAATATCATTTAGGAGCATCTTCTAATAGAGAATTTGATGGTAATTCCGTTCATATTAGTTTGACTGATAATCCCTCGCATTTAGAAGCAGTCAATCCAGTAGTATTAGGCCAAGTAAGAGCAAAACAATTTTTTCACCATGATACTGAAAGAAAAAAAGTTATACCAGTTTTAATGCATGGTGATGCTGCATTTGCTGGCCAAGGTATCGTAGCTGAATGTTTTGCAATGTCTGGTTTGCCAGGACACAATATTGGAGGAACAATTCATATAATTGTAAACAATCAAATAGGTTTTACAACTGCTCCAAGATTCGCTAGATCTTCACCATATCCTTCAGATGTGGCGAAGATTGCTCAGGCTCCCATTTTTCACGTAAATGGAGATGATCCCGAATCGGTTGTTCATTGTGCAAAAATTGCAACTGAATACAGGCAAAAATTTAATCGAGATGTTGTCATAGATATGGTTTGCTATAGACGATACGGACACAATGAGGGAGACGAACCTTCTTTTACTCAACCAATTATGTACAAAAAAATTAGATCTCATCCTTCTACATTAAAAATTTATGGAGATCGATTAATTAATGAAGGATTAATATCAAAAGAAGAAATAGAAAATAAAAAAACTAGTTTTAAAAAATTTCTCGAAAAAGAATTAAATTCATCTAAGACCTATAAATCTGAACTTAAATGGTTTGAGGGAGCCTGGTCACGATTTAAACCTGGTTTAGGTAAAGATAAAAGGGGAAAAAGTGGTGTTAATAAAGAAATTTTATTAGAAGTTGGAAAAAAAATTTTCACTATTCCAGATAATTTTATTGTTCACAAAACTTTAAAAAAGATCTTTGACATAAGATTTCAAATATTTGAAAAAAATTATTCTTTAGACTGGTCTACAGCTGAAAATTTAGCTTTTGGCACTCTGTTAACAGAGGGATTTTCAGTTAGATTATCTGGACAAGACTCTGGAAGAGGTACTTTTAGTCAAAGACATGCAGTTTTAAGAAATCAAGAAAATCATGATAGATTTGTACCGTTGAATAATATTAAGAAAAAACAAAAAAAATTTGAAATTATAGATAGCTTATTATCTGAGTTAGCAGTTTTAGGCTTTGAATTTGGTTACTCTTTATCTGAACCTGAAACTTTAGTATTGTGGGAGGCCCAGTTTGGCGACTTTGCAAATGGTGGGCAAGTTATAATTGATCAATTTATAACTTCAAGTGAGTCTAAGTGGGGTAGAGCTAGCGGTTTAGTATTGTTATTACCACATGGGTATGAAGGTCAAGGCCCAGAGCATTCATCAGCCAGACTTGAAAGATTTCTACAATTATGTGCAGGAGAAAATATTCAAGTTGTGAATTGTACTACACCAGCAAATTATTTTCATGCTTTAAGAAGACAAATGCATAGAGATTTTAGAAAGCCATTAGTAGTAATGACACCTAAATCTTTGTTAAGGCATAAAAGATGTGTTTCAAATTTGAATGAATTTACTACAAAAAGCACATTCCACAGAGTGTTGAATGACGATGCATATCTTAAAAATAATAAGTTAGTTGAGTTAAAAAGAGATAGAGAAATTGAAAAAGTTGTGATGTGTTCTGGGAAAATCTATTACGATCTTATCGAAGCAAGAGAAAAATCTAAAAATGACAGAGTCGTTTTTATTCGAATTGAGCAATTATATCCTTTTCCAGCTAAAACTCTTGCAAATTTACTTAAAAAATACGAAAAAGCCGAGTTTATTTGGTGCCAAGAAGAGCCCAAAAACATGGGTGCTTGGAATACAATGAGAAATTATATAGATAGAACATTAGAAATAATACATTTTACTAAAGATAAAGTGAGATACGTGGGTAGAAAAGCTTCATCCTCAACTGCGACTGGAAATCTAAATAAACACCTTGCACAACAAAAAGAAATATTAGAAAAGATACTAGGAAATTAAATGTCAGATAAAATTATAGTCCCAACTTTAGGAGAGTCGGTCACAGAGGCTACTGTTTCAAAATGGCTCAAAAATCAAGGGGAAAAAGTTTCTGCAGATGAACCAATTGTAGAATTAGAGACTGATAAAGTAAATGTAGAAGTTCCAGCCCCATCGAACGGTGTTTTAGAAAATATATCAGTTAAAGAAGGAGAAACAGTTAACGTTGGAGCGCTACTTGGTATAGTGAATGGGTCAGAAAAAAAATTAAGTGAAAGTGTCAAAGAAGTTAAAAAGTATTCACCACCTAAACAAAAAAAGCAAGCATCAAAGAGCTCTCAGGAGGAAATTAAGACACTCAAATTAGAAAAAGAAATAACAAAAGAATCAAAACCCAAATCAGAAGAACCACTTATTCTAGATAATTTTCACGAAGAAATTAAAGTCAAAGTTAAAAAGCAATCAAATAATTTAAGATCATCAGTATCACCAGCCGCAAGAAAGATAGCAGCTGAAGCGCAAATTGACCTAAATAAGATTCAAGGATCAGGAAAACATGGTGTAATTTTAAAAGAAGATATTATGAGTTTGATGGGATCAAAACCATCTCCTTCTGAAAGAAAGATTAAACATGGCCCAGAGGAAAGAATTAAAATGACAAGACTTAGACTAACAATTGCTAAAAGATTAAAAGAAGCTCAAGAAAATGCAGCAATGCTAACTACTTTTAATGAAGTTGATATGAGTGAGATAATAAAAATGAGAAATCAGTATAAAGAGGAATTCATTAATAAATTTTCTACAAAGCTTGGCTTTATGTCTTTTTTTGTCAAATCTTGCATAATAGGACTTAAAAATTATCCAGCTATTAACGCTGAAATCCAAGGTGATGAGATTGTCTATAAAAACTATTATAATATTAGTATTGCAGTAGGTACAGACAGAGGATTAGTTGTGCCAGTTTTAAGGGAGTCGGATGAAATGTCCTTTGCTGATATCGAAAAAAAAATTAGTGAGCTTGGAGAAAAAGCTCGAGATGGAAAAATAACAATTGATGATCTGCAAGGCGGCACTTTTACTATCACTAACGGTGGAATATATGGATCAATGTTATCTACACCAATACTTAATTTACCTCAATCTGCTGTTTTAGGAATGCATAACATTGTTCAAAGACCAGTTGTTGTTAATGGCAATGTTGAAGTAAGACCTATTATGTATTTAGCATTATCATATGACCATAGAATTATTGATGGAAAAGAAGCTGTGTCATTTTTAAAGACTGTAAAAGAATCTTTAGAGCAACCTAAGAGACTTTTCCTTAATATATAGAAATGGATAATAATTTTGATTTAATTGTAATTGGAGGTGGCCCAGGCGGTTACGTTTGTGCTATAAGAGCAGCTCAACTAGGGCTAAAAACAGCTTGTGTAGAATCAAGAGGCACCCTAGGAGGAACATGTCTAAACGTAGGATGTATTCCATCCAAAAGTTTATTAAATCTATCAGAAAATTTTCATAAAGCAAAAAAAGATTTTGATAAGCAGGGTATAGAAATTAGCAATATCAAACTTAATATTGCTAAGATGATGTCCAATAAGAATAAATCAGTTCAAGTGTTAACGAAAGGTGTAGAATTTTTATTCAAGAAAAATAAAGTTACTTATTTAAAAGGCAAAGGTGTTTTATTATCCAAAAATGATGTGGTAGTTTATAATAATAACACGAAAAAAAATTATAAATCAAAGAACATTGTAATTGCAACTGGTTCTGGCGTTGCATCCCTTCCTGGAATTGAAATAGATGAAAAAAATGTTATTTCTTCAACTGGTGCACTTTCTTTAGCTGAAGTTCCTAAAAAATTAGTTATAATTGGAGCAGGTTATATAGGTCTTGAGATGGGTTCCGTTTGGTCAAGACTGGGATCAGATGTAACAGTGATCGAATATTTAGATCATATAACACCCGGTATGGATCTAGAAATATCTAGAGAATTTCAGAAGATTTTGACCAAACAAGGGATAAAATTTAGATTAAATTCTAAAGTAAATTCTTTAAATAACAAAAAAAACTCTGTTATTATTAATTTTACTGACAACAAAAATTCAGAAGAAGAAACAATTGAAGCTGATAAAGTATTAGTATCAGTTGGACGAAAACCATATACTGAAGGATTAAATCTATCTAAAGTTGGTATTAAAAAAGATGATAAAGGAAGAATAGATGTTAACAAAAAATTACAAACATCAATAGATAATATTTATGCAATTGGAGATGTTATTAATGGCCCAATGTTAGCGCATAAAGCTGAAGAAGAAGGTATTGCTGTTGCTGAAATTTTAGCAGGACAAGCGGGGCATGTAAATTATGACGTTATACCCGGAGTTATCTATACTTCACCAGAAGTTGCGTCAGTAGGAAAAACAGAGGAACAACTTAAATCCAATAATAAAGATTATAAAGTTGGAAAATTTCCGTTCCTAGCTAATTCAAGAGCAAAAGTAAATAATGAGACCGATGGATTTGTTAAGATTTTAGCAGATAGCGCGACTGATAAAGTTTTAGGCGTTCATATTATCGGGGCACATTGTGGTAATATGATTGCCGAAATGGCATTAGCTATGGAGTTTGGAGCTAGCGCGGAGGATATCGCAAGAACTTGTCATGCACATCCCACTCATACAGAGGCAATAAAAGAAGCAGCTTTAGCTGTTGATAAAAGACCAATTCATTTTTAATTAAAAAAAATTCTAATACAATTAATCTATGAAAGCACAAGTTTTGTTGCCTAAAATATTCAATTTTCCTTTTACCTATAATCAAAACAAAATTAAGTTAAAAATTGGGGATTTGGTAGAAGTACCTTTTGGCTCTAAAATTGAGCTAGGAGTAGTATGGACAAACAATTACCCTGTACCTAAAAATATTAGAATTAAAAATATTAATAATAAAATAAATTACACAATTAATAAAAAATTAATTGAATTTATTGAGTGGTTCTCAGTTTATAATATGGTGCCAATCGGTCTGGTTTTGAAAATGGTTATAGGTAGTAATTATAATTATTTTAAAAAAAAAAAAGATAAAAAAGATTTTAAAGTAAAACAAATTAAAATTAAAAAATTCAATTTAAACGAAGAACAATCATTAGCTTTAAAATTTCTTGAAGCAGTTAATGATAAATTTGATGTATCAGTTTTACAAGGAACAACTGGTTCCGGAAAAACATTAGTTTATTTCGAAAGAATTAAAAGGGTAATACAAGATAAAAAACAAGCTTTAGTTTTACTACCTGAAATATTCTTAACTAATGAGTTTAAACAAAGGTTCGAAGAGTTTTTTGGATTTGAACCAGCTATCTGGCATTCTAAAATTACTCAAAAACAAAAAAGAGAAATCTGGCAAGGGGTTATAAATAACAAAATAAAATTAGTAATTGGAGCTAGGTCATCTTTATTGTTACCTTTTAAAAAACTTGGAATAATAATTGTAGATGAAGAACATGATATATCGTACAAACAAGATGATGGCGTTATTTATAATGCTAGGGACATGGCTATTTCAAGAGCCTCGTTTGAAAATATTCCTATAAATTTAATTACTTCAGTTCCCTCTATTGAAACATATAATAATATTATAAATAAAAAGTATAGACATACTAAAATTTTAAAAAGATTTAAAAATTATCCACTACCAAAAACAAAAATTATAAATTTAAATTTCAATAATACAAAGGGTAAATATATTTCATCTGATACTATAAACTTAGTAAAAAAATATTTACAAAAAAAAGAACAGATTTTATTTTTTATTAATAGAAGAGGTTTTGCTCCATACTTAATTTGTAAAAAATGCGGTTACAAACATAAGTGTAATAATTGTTCAATGTATTTAACTTTCCATAAATTGAAAAATAAAGCAGTATGCCATCACTGTTTGTTTGAAAGAAGTATCAAAAAAAAGTGTCAAAAAGATAATTTTTGCGATTTTATAATGTATGGTCCAGGTGTTGAAAAGATATACGAAGAAGCTAAAGAAATTTTTCCTAAAAATAACATTAATATATTTTCAAGTGATTACATGAAAAAAAAAGATGAAACTGAAAAATTATTTAAAAAAATAAAGGAAAATAATATTGATATATTAATTGGAACTCAGATGATTTCAAAAGGTTTTAATTTTCCAAAACTTAATTGTGTCGTAGTTGTAGATGCCGATTTTTCTAGCAGAGGTTTTGATTTACGAGCAACTGAAAAAAATATTCAATTATATCATCAGCTAAGCGGTCGAGCTGGTAGATTTAGCTCAGATTCATTAATAATATATCAAACTTTATCACCTCAAAACCCAATACTTAATGAATTAATAAAGGATAAATCAGATGAACTTTTGAATAATGAACTAAGTTTAAGAAAAAAAAATAAATTACCACCTTTCATTAGGTTAATTGCAATCATAATTTCATCTAAAAAACACGATTTAAGTTTAAAAGGAGCTTTAGAAATAAAAACAAGACTAAGTCAAATTAATGGTCTAGAAATTATGGGACCAATAGACTCACCGCTTTTAAAAATCAAAAAATATTTTAGAACTAGACTTTTGATAAGATTTAACAATCATACTTTAATGCAAAAAAAAATTGCAAATTTGCTTAATACACTAAAAATATCATCAAAAATTAAACTCACGGTTGATGTTGATCCTATCAATTTTGCATAAATTTAAATTGGTAACTTGATCAAATTTTACACTTGTGATACGAAATCTGCATAACTTCACAATTACTTCAAGCTATAAAAAATGAGCACAAATAAATCTTTTTCTACTGAAACCTCAGAACGGTATTCCCGTGCATTATTTGAAGTCGCAAAAGAAACTGACGAGCTGGAGAAAATAGAGAACGATGTAAAAAACTTTCAACTCCTTTTAGACCAAAGTTCAGAAATAAAAAATTTTATACAAAATCCTACTCAAAGCACCAATGCTCAAAATAAATTAATTGGCTTACTTTCGGAAAAATTAGAATTTAAAAAAAACTTAAAAAATTTTTTTTTATTATTAATTAAAAAAAGAAGAATATTCTTTATAAAAAAAATTTTTGAAAGTTTTATAAAACTATGTTCATTAAAAAGAGGAGAAGTTAAAGCTTCTCTCGTTTCGTCTAAAGAATTATCTCAAAAAGAACTTGACGATATCAGCGGCGATTTATCAAAATCAATGGGATCAACTATTAAGTTTGATTATAAAGTTGATACGAAACTTATTGGAGGTTTAAAATTACAACTCGGCAGCTTCATGATAGATACTTCAATAAAAAATAAATTGAAAAAATATGAACAAGCGATGCTAGAAAATTAATATGACAATTAATCCATCTGAAGTAACAAAACTATTGAAAGATCAAATTAAGAATTTTGGAGAAAAAGCTGAAGTTTCTGAAATAGGCAAAGTTTTATCAGTTGGCGATGGAATAGCTAGAGTTTTTGGTTTAGATAATGTTCAAGCCGGTGAAATGGTAGAGTTTGAAGATGGATCAAAAGGTATGGCTTTAAATTTAGAAAACGACAATGTAGGTGTTGTAATTTTTGGTGATGACCGAAGTATTAAAGAGGGAGATACAATTAAAAGAACTAATGCAATCGTAGATGTTCCGGTTGGTAAAGAATTATTAGGCAGAGTAGTAGATGGACTAGGAAATCCTATTGATGGAAAAGGAGCGCTTTCAGTTAAAAATAGAAAGCGAGTTGAAGTAAAGGCTCCTGGTATAATTCCAAGAAAATCTGTTAATGAACCGATGCAAACAGGTTTAAAATCAATCGACTCACTTATACCCATTGGAAGAGGACAACGTGAACTAATTATAGGTGATAGACAGACTGGAAAAACAGCAGTTGCAATTGACGCTATAATAAATCAAAAAAAAATTAATGAGTCTTCTGATGAAAAGAAAAAATTATATTGTGTTTATGTAGCTATTGGACAAAAAAGATCTACTGTAGCTCAAATAACTAAAACTTTAGAGGAGGCGGGTGCTTTAAAATATACTACTATAGTTGCAGCAACAGCATCGGACTCCGCTCCTTTACAGTTTTTGGCACCTTACACAGGATGTACAATAGGAGAATATTTTAGAGACAACGGTATGCATGCTTTAATTGTTTATGATGATTTATCTAAACAAGCAGTAGCTTACAGACAAATGTCTTTATTACTTAGAAGGCCACCTGGACGTGAAGCTTATCCAGGTGATGTTTTTTATTTACATAGTAGATTGTTAGAACGGGCAGCAAAATTAAATGATAAAAGTGGGGGTGGTTCATTAACTGCTTTGCCTATAATTGAAACTCAGGCGGGGGATGTTTCAGCGTATATTCCAACTAATGTAATTTCTATAACCGACGGACAAATATTTCTAGAAACAGAATTATTTAACCAAGGTATAAGACCAGCAGTAAACGTTGGTCTATCAGTTTCACGGGTAGGATCTGCTGCACAAACTAAAGCAATGAAGAAAGTTGCAGGTTCAATTAAGTTAGAATTAGCTCAATACAGAGAGATGGCGGCTTTTGCACAGTTTGGCTCAGATCTAGATGCATCAACACAGAAATTGTTAAATCGGGGAGCAAAACTTACAGAACTTTTAAAACAAGACCAATATTCTCCAATGACCGTAGCAGAACAAGTGATTTCAGTATTTACTGGGGTAAAAGGATATCTTGATGATATTGATCTTAATAAAATTAAAAAATTCGAAAAAGAATTAGTAGAAAAAATTAAGTCAGATAAACCTGAAATAATAGATACTATTGAAACAACCGGTAAACTTGAAGAGAATACTGAAAAGTCTCTAATTCAAACAATTGAGGATTATAAAAAAGGTAATAAATAATGCCAAGTTTAGATGATTTAAAAAAAAGAATTAAAAGTGTTAAATCAACTCAAAAAATTACAAAGGCTATGAAAATGGTAGCGGCTGCTAAATTAAGAAAAGCTCAGGAGAATGCTGAAAAAGGAAGGCCATATAGTAAAAAAATGGAAAATATAATTCTTAATTTAACTAAATCTATTAATGATCCAGAGAATGCACCAAAGTTATTAGTAGGTACCGGGAAAGATAAGACGTATTTGTGCGTGGTATTAACAGCAGATAGAGGATTGTGTGGTGGCTTTAATTCAAACATTTGCAAACTTGCAAAAGTAAATTTTAAAAAAATAATAAATGAAGGTAAAGAATTAAAGATAATTACAGTGGGTTCCAAAGGATTAGATCAAATTAAAAGAGAGTATGGAAAATATTTGATTAAAAAATTTAGTTTTAAAGATAAAAAACAAATTTCATTTAACGAAGCTCAAATAATTGGCAATGAAATTATTGATTTATTTAATCAGAGTGCATTTGATAAATGTATATTGTTTTATAATAATTTTAAAAATGTTATTACACAGATACCTCAAGCACAGCAAATAATACCTGCTACAAATGAGTCTCTGGAAAAAAATAAAGAAAATTCTTTTTCATATGAGTTCGAGCCGGACGAAGATGAAATTTTAGATGATCTTTTACCTAAAAATATATCTACTCAAATTTTTAAAGCTTTTTTAGAAAATGCTGCAAGTGAACAAGGTTCAAGAATGACTGCTATGGATAATGCTACAAGAAATGCCGGAGATTTAGTTGACAAGCTTACAATAAATTATAATAGAAGCAGACAAGCTTCAATTACTAAAGAATTAATTGAAATAATATCAGGAGCTGAGAGTTTATAATTATGAACACGCAAGGAAAAATTACACAAATTATTGGTGCAGTTGTTGATGTAAATTTTGAAAGTGATTTACCTGAAATCTATACAGCTTTAGAAGTTAATAATTCAGGGAATAAATTGATACTGGAAGTTGCTCAGCACCTCGGAGAAAATGATGTGAGAACAATTGCCATGGATGCAACTGAGGGGTTAAAGAGAGGTGATGAGGTAAAGAACACTGGATCTCCAATTAGTGTTCCTGTAGGACCAGAAACACTTGGTAGAATTATTAACGTTGTAGGAGAGTCAATCGATGAAAAAGGAGATGTAAAAACAAAAGAAAAATGGCCAATACATAGGCCTGCGCCAAAATTTACAGATCAAGCAACGGAGACTGAGCAATTAGTAACCGGGATTAAAGTGATAGATCTACTTGCCCCATATGCAAAAGGAGGAAAAATAGGATTATTTGGTGGAGCAGGCGTTGGTAAAACTGTAACAATTATGGAGTTAATTAACAATATTGCAAAAGCACATGGAGGCTTTTCTGTATTTGCAGGAGTAGGAGAAAGGACTAGAGAAGGCAACGATCTTTATCATGAAATGATTGAGTCAGGAGTAATTAAAACTGACGGTAAAGGATCTAAAGCTGCATTAGTTTATGGACAAATGAATGAACCACCAGGAGCAAGAGCAAGAGTGGCTCTTACTGGATTAACTGTAGCTGAGTATTTTAGAGATAAAGAGGGACAAGACGTGCTTTTTTTTGTTGATAATATTTTTAGATTTACCCAAGCTGGTTCTGAAGTATCGGCTTTATTAGGCAGAATTCCTTCTGCGGTTGGTTACCAACCAACTTTAGCAACGGATATGGGCAATCTTCAAGAGAGAATTACCTCGACAGACAAAGGGTCAATTACTTCAGTTCAAGCAATTTATGTACCAGCAGATGATCTAACCGATCCAGCACCAGCGACTTCTTTTTCACATTTAGACGCAACTACTGTGCTGTCAAGACAAATAGCAGAAATAGGTATTTATCCTGCAGTAGATCCACTTGATTCTACCTCTAGAATACTTGACCCCAGAGTTGTTGGAGATGAACACTATAGAGTTGCTAGAGATGTTCAAAGGATTTTGCAAGCTTACAAATCTTTACAAGATATAATAGCAATTTTAGGAATGGATGAACTATCAGAAGAAGATAAATTGACAGTAGCTAGAGCTAGAAAAATTCAAAGATTTTTATCTCAACCTTTTTTTGTAGCTGAAGTATTTACTGGTTCTCCTGGAAAATTAGTAGATTTGGACTCAACTATTAAAGGTTTTGACGCAATATGCAAAGGAGAATATGATCATTTACCTGAGGCTGCATTTTATATGGTTGGAGGAATAGAAGAAGCGGTAGAAAAATCAGAAAAAATGTCAAAAGATAATAAATAAAAATGAAAGAAAATTTTCTTGTTGAAATCATAAGTCCTGACAGCTCAGTATTTAAGTCAGAAACTACTGAGGTAACAATACCATCCTTTGAGGGACAGATGGGAATACTAAAAGATCATGTGCCTTTAATTACTTTTTTGAGACCAGGTGTTATCATAGTAAAACATGATAAAGGGGAAGTAAAATTTTTTACTGAGGAAGGAACAGTAGAATTCGTCCAAAACAATTTATTAATTTTATCTTCTACAGCGAGGACATTTGATAACTTAAAAAAAGAGAATATAGAAAATATTATTAAAAATACGCAAGAGCTTCTTGATAAAGATAACATTAATGATAAAGAAAAATATTTACTATCTTATAAAATTGATACCCTCAAAGAGATTAATTAACAAATTTTTTTATTTCCTCTTTTAATTCTTGATACACATTCTTTTTAAAATCAACGATTACATCTGGTAATTGATCTATATTAATCCATTTCCACTCGATAAATTCTGGGTATTTAGTATTTAAATTAATTTCATTTTCACTGCCTGTAAATTTAACGATGAACCATTTCTGTTTTTGTCCCCTAAACCTACCCTTCCAAATTTTACCTAGAAGCTCAACAGGCAATTCATATGATAACCAATTGTCTAGCTCTTTAAGAACCTTTATACTTTTAATACTAGTTTCCTCGTATAATTCTCTTTTCATAGCATTTAATAAATTTTCATTTTTTTCTACACCACCTTGTGGCATTTGCCATTTATCAATAGGATTATCTTTTCGTTTTCCAACAAAAACTAGATTATCATAATTTAATACAATTGCTCCTACACCAATTCGTAGAGGAAGTTTTTTACTTTTCATTAAATTTAAGAGTTAAATAAACTGAGAGCGTATTGTAATTGATTGTCTTCTTCAGTGTTTATTTTAAAACTATCACTGCTTTCTTCAACAATTATGTCTGGAGTAACACCAACTTCAGAGATTGAGTCACCGGATGGTAAATAGTATTTTGATATTGTAAGTCTCATACCCCCACCGTTTCTTAAAGGTATGATTGACTGAACTGATCCTTTTCCATATGAGTTTTCACCTAATATAATCGCCCTTTTATGATCTTTAAGCGCACCAGCAAATATTTCTGAAGCTGAAGCTGACCCATTATTAATTATCACTATTATAGGTTTTCCTTTAACTTCATCACCTTTTCGAGCAAAGAATTTTCTTGTTTCAGAAGCTTTGCGCCCTTTTGTTGAAACTATTTCTCCGTCATCAAGAAAAAAATCTGTAATATTGATTGCTTGAGTTAACAATCCACCAGGATTATTTCTAAGATCTAAAATATAACCAATCATTTTTGTTTTCTTTTCATATTGTTTAACAATATCTAAAAATTGTTTGTCACTATTTTCATTAAATGACTTTAGTCTTATATAACCCAAGTTTTTTTCTTTACCTAAAATTTCTGAACTCACTGATTTAATTTCAATTATTTTTCGATTTATATTAAATTCTAATGGTTTTTTCACATTCTTTCTTCTAATTGTGAGTTTAATAGAGGTTCCCACAGGTCCTCTCATAAGTTTAACTGCTTCCATTAGAGATTTACCTTGAACTTGTTCATCACCTATCTTGATTATGTAATCTCCAGCTTTAATCCCAGCCTTTGATGCCGGTGTATCATCTATAGGTGAAATTACCTTTACTACTCCAGCTTCCATTCCGATTTCAATACCTAATCCTCCAAACTCTCCACGAGTATCAGTTTGCATATCTTTAAATAACTCCGGGCTCATATATGCAGAATAAGGATCTAGCGATTGAAGCACACCATTTATAGCCGAGTCCATCATTTTTGATTGATCTACATCATCAACATAATCTTTTTTAATATTTTCTATAACTTCCCCAAAAAGATCAATTTTTTCGTATAACTCATCTTTGGAGTGAGAAGATAAAATGCTTAAGTTTATAATTAAAATTACAATAAGAAATATTTTTTTCATAATATTGCCTTTTCTTTTGGGATTTCTTCAGACCACATTTTTTCTAAATCATAGAACTCTCGTTTTTCAGGGTGAAAAATATGAACTATAATATCGTTAGTATCTACTAACTTCCAGTCATTCGAATCTCTTCCTTCAATCCGGCAATTATCTAGACCTTTCTTTTTAAGTTCTGTTACTAAAATTTCAGACAAAGCTTGCAGATGTCTTGAGGAAGTTCCAGAAGCTATAATCATATAATCAGCTATATAAGATTTATTTTTTAAATCTATTGCTGTTATATCTTTAGCTTTATTATTATCTAAAATCTTTTCAATAAGTTTTTTAATATTGACAATATCCATTAAAATTTATTAGAAAATTTTTTAATATTTGACGATGATATATTAATTGGCTTGTTTTTAATAAATATAATATTTTTTTTATTCAAGTATCTCACTACAATAGATCTTTTACTTTTTTTATCAAATCCTTTTCTCGAAAAAACTAATAATTTTGTTATTTTAACTATATTTTTCCAACTTGTCCACTTATGAAAACTTAATAAGTTATCCGATCCTAATATAAGGCAAAGATTTTTTTGTCTTTTTATTTTTATAAAATAATTTATTACTTTAATTGTCCTAGAAGACTTGATTCTATCATCTAAATATAGGACATTTGTATCTTTAATCCCTCTAAGTGCATTTTTTGATTTAGATATCCTTTCTTTTATAGAAAAAAAAGGTTTTTTTTTAAAAGGATTCTTTTTTGTAATTACCCAATAAATTCTTTTCAACTTTGCTTTTTTGAGAGCAATTTTTGTTATCTTAATGTGACCTTGATGCGGAGGATCAAAACTGCCTCCAAGAATTCCTATATATTTTTTTTTTCCTTCAAACATCTTTTATTGTCTGGTAATTCCTGACCCAGACACAATGTACTTGTAAGAAGTTAATTGATTTATCCCGACAGGTCCTCTAGGTGGGAGTTTGTTAGTTGATATTCCTATTTCACCACCAAAACCAAATTCTCCACCATCAGCAAATTGGGTAGAAACATTATGCATCGCAATTGAACTATTAACACTATTTAAAAAAATCTCAGCATTTTTTGAATTATTAGTAATGATACTATCAGTATGCATTGTACCGTATTTCAAAATATGATCGATACATTCCTGAATATTTTTAACTGTCTTAATTGAAATAATTGCATCAAGATATTCAGTTCTCCAATCCTTTTCTTTCGCAAATTTTAATTTATTTTTAAAAAGTTTATTAATTTTGCCATCCACACGTACCTCACATCCTAATTTCATTAGTGAGTTAATAATCTGTATTCCATGTGATTTTAAAACCCTTTCATCTATCAAAAGAGTTTCTACAGCTCCACATATACTTGTTCTTCTCATTTTAGAATTAATTATTATTTTTTTTGCCATTTTTAAATTAGCACTTTGATCAACATATATATGACATAAACCTTCTAGGTGTCCAATAACATGTATGTTAGAAAATTTCTGAACTTTCGCTACCAATCCCTTCCCACCTCTTGGAACTATTACATCAATATATTTATTCATTTTTGAAAGCAAATTATCTACAATTTTTCTATCTTTTTTATTAATAAATTGAACACAGTTTTTATTAATATTATTTTTTTGCAAAACATCTCTAAAAAGATTAGCTAAAAGTTTGTTAGAATTTAAAGCTTCAGATCCCCCTCTTAAAATACAACAATTTCCAGACTTCAAACTTAATGCTGCAACATCTGCTGTTACATTAGGCCTACTCTCATAAATAACTCCCACAACCCCAATCGGCGTTGAAACTTTTTTAATTCTTAATTTATTAGGTCTTTCCCATTTTTCTAAGATTCTTCCTACTGGATTTTTAAATTTTGCTATTTCATTGATTGAGTATCTAATTGCGTCTATTCGTTTATCATCTAAAATAAGTCTATCCACAAGATGTTTACGCTTAACATTTTTTACATCTTTTTGATTTTCTTTAATTATTTTTCTTTTATTTTTTAATAATGATTTGTTGTAATTATCTAAAACCTTTTTGATTTTATTGTGTTTTATAGGTTTAAGATCTTCGAAAGCTTTTCTGGCATTTTTGCCAATATTAAATAAATATTTCATTTATAATTTTACCATATCATCTTTATGAATTATTTCAGATTTACTTAAATATCCCAGAATATTTTCAATTTCCCTACTTTGTTTACCTTTTATTTTTTCTATTTCCTCAGAGTCAAACGAAGATAATCCTCTGGCTAACTGCACTTCATTTTGATCAACAATTAAAACATTAGCCCCTTTATCAAAATTACCTTTAATCTTTACAACCCCAGCCGCTAATAAACTTTTTCCATTAGATAATGCTTTTGCAGCTCCATCATCTATATAAATAATTCCTGGAGAATTTAAAGAACTTATAATCCACTTTTTTCTAGCATCTAAACTTGAAATTTTAGGTTTAAAATGAGAGTAAATTTTATTTTTTATCATTCTATCAATAGGATTATTTTTTTTTCCATTAGCTATAAACATGTGACAACCCGAGTTCATACAAATTTTTGCAGCATCAAGTTTTGTTGAAATTCCACCTGATCCGTAAAAGTTTTTAGAATTATCAGCTAAAGAATACGTCTTTTCATTTATAATATTAATATTCTTTACTAACTTTTTTGCTTGGTTGTATAGTCCATCAACATCTGAAAGTATTATGAGAGTATCTGCACCGATAATTTGCGAAACACGTGCCGCTAGTCTATCATTATCTCCATACTTTATTTCAGCTGTTGCTGTTGTATCATTTTCATTTACCACTGGAATAGCTTTCAACTTAAAAAGATTATCAAAGGTGTTTCTTACGTTTAATGCTCTTCTTCTTTGCTCGGTATCATCAGGGCTTATCAAAATTTGTCCTGATTTTATATTGAATTTATCAAAAAGTTTTTGAAATTCACTAGCTAAATGAATTTGTCCAACAGCTGCGATAGCTTGACTCATTTCTAATTTGATTTTCTTTTTTTTAATTTCTAAATATTTCTGTCCTAAAGCTATTGCCCCAGAGGAAACAATGACAAAATTTCTTCCTTTTCCGTATTTTTTGATATCTTTAATCAAAGTTGTAACCCATTGTTTTTTGAATTTTCCGTTTTTGTCAACAACAGTTGATGAACCTAATTTTAAAACGATTTTTTTCGAATTATCAATTAGCATATTTAATCAATATTTTTTTTATTTTTTTTATATCTTTGCTTGAGAATACTGAAATAACTTCAGGTTTCAATTTTACCTTTTTCTTAAATTCAATTAATTTTTTCTTGATATCATTTTTATTTAATAAATCAGATTTATTAAAAAAAATAATTTCTTTTTTAGTATTCATTTTTTTATCATAAGATTTCAGTTCTGTTTTAATTTGTTTATAAGTGTTTACAAGATCATTTTCATTTAAATCGATTAAATGGAGTAAAACTTTACATCTTTCTATATGACGTAAAAATTTACCACCTAAACCAATTCCTTTGTGAGCTCCTTCTACTAATCCTGGAATATCTGCAAGAGTTACTTCTTTTCCATCGTAATTTGTTACTCCCAAATTTGGATTAATAGTTGTGAAAGGATAATCTGCAATTTTTGGTTTTGCTCTTGTTAAAGATGCAAGTAAACTTGATTTTCCTGCATTAGGTTTTCCAATAATACCAATATCTGCAATTACTTTTAGCTGGAGCCAGACCCAAAATTCTTCACCAATTTTACCATTGGTTTTTTTCTTAGGCGCTCTATTCGTTGAACTTTTAAATCTAACATTTCCTAAACCACCCTTGCCTCCTGAAGCTACTAAATATTTTTCTTTATTTTTCATAAAATCATAAATAAGAGTATTATTATCTTCTTCATAAATTTGAGTTCCAACAGGTACTTTTAAAATTAAGTCTTGTCCACTGGCTCCAGTTCTGTTTCGTTTACTACCAGGTTTACCATGTTGAGCTTTAAAATGTTGAGTATACCTAAAGTCAATTAAAGTATTAAGATTTCTATCCGACTCAACTATGATTGAACCGCCGTCTCCTCCGTCACCTCCGTCTGGTCCGCCATACTCTATAAATTTTTCCCTTCGGAAACTTGCTGAACCTGAACCGCCGTTACCAGCTTTGATATATATTTTAGCTTGATCTAAAAATTTCATTTTTTTGTATAATATAAATAACTTAGGTTATTTATATAGATTTAATTGGGGATTACAGAGACAAAAGTTCTGTTTAATTTTGATTTTTTAAATTTCACTTTTCCTTTGATTAAAGAAAAGATTGAGTGGTCTTTACCCATACCTACGTTTTCACCAGGATGAATTTTAGTTCCTCTTTGTCTGACAATTATGTTTCCAGGTATTACCAGCTGATCACCATACCTTTTTACACCTAAACGTCTACCTTTACTATCTCGGCCGTTTTTTGATGATCCACCTGCTTTTTTTGTTGCCATTTTAATTCTTATTTTTTTATTTCTTTTTTAGTAATTTTTTTTTCTATCTTACTAGTTTTCTTTTTTTCAACAATTTTTGCCTCATCAATTATTTTTCCACCTTTAGCTAATATTTTTGTAATCTGAATCTTTGCATGTTTTTGTCTATGTCCATTTTTTTTTCTAGAGTGTTTTCTTCTTCTTTTATGAAAAACTAATATAGTTCTATCTTTAACATTATCTAAAAGTTTAGCTTCAACTGTTGCACCTTCAATATTAGGATTACCAATTTCAGTAGTTGAATTATTATTTATAAGCAAGACATTTTTAAATTTTATTGTCTCTCCTACCTTAGCGTTTAACTTTTCTATTTCTAATATTTTACTGGCAGTTACTTTGTATTGTTTTCCACCTGTTTCAATTATTGCAAATGACATAAAATCTATATATTTAGTTTCTTCGCAATATAGCTATCAATATTATCAAGTCAAGATTTTTTGAGGTTAAAAATTGTCTTTTAAATCTCGCAATTTACTAAATATTTCTAAATCTGAGTAGTCTTTATGACCTATAGAATGTTTGATATTAGGATCATTACATTTTAAAAAAATATTTGTTTTCAATTCATCACCTAATAAAACAGGTATTGTAGGTAAATTCTTTTTCAATTTTGAATTAATAGTTATAATTTTTTCTTTTAAGGAATGATTATTTGAGTCATATTTAAGACAAAAATTTGAATTTTTTTTTGTATACTCGTGGCCACAATAAATCTTTGTTTCAGATGGAAGACTTTTTAACTTATTTAGTGAGTTAAACATTTCTTCATTAGAGCCTTCAAAAACTTTACCACACCCTAAAGAGAATAAAGTATCTCCTGTAAAAACAACTTTATTTTTTTCAAAATAAAAAGCAATATGACCTCTAGTATGACCGGGAATAAAAATTACTTTAAACCCTAAATTCCCAACATTAAATTTTTGATTATCTTTTAAAAAAACATCAATACCTGGTATTCGATCTTTATCACCTTCAAAGCCTAAAATTTTTGCATTATACTTATCTTTTAGTTTAAGGTTTCCATCTACATGATCTGTATGATGATGAGTATTTAAAATATAATCTAATTTTTTATACTTTTTAATTATTTTATCACAAACATTAAAATCTGACGGGTCAACAATCAAAATGGTATCAGTTTCTTTATCGAAAATAAGATAACTATAATTATCACTCAAGCATGGAATAATTTCTATTTTCATTTTAACCAATCAAGAAAATTCCTAATTTTGAAAAAAGGTTTTTAACTTCTAGATTTCCTCTTTTTATAAAAGATATTTTATCTTCATTTACACCAACCACCTTTTTTATTTCGATGTTTTTTTCATCACAAAAATTAAATAGATCTTTTATAGTACACATATGTAAGTTAGGTGTGTTATACCAAGTATTCGGTAATGTTTTTGTGACCGGCATTTTGCCAAAAAATAAAAGTTTTGTTCTAACTCTCCAATATCCAAAATTTGGTATTGAAATGATGACCGATTTACCAATTCTTAAAAGTTCTTTTAAAACTTTATCCGGATCATAAAAGGCCTGCAGTGTTTGGCTCAACACTACATAGTCAAAAGATTTATCTGGAAACTGATGAAGTTCGGTTTCTGCGTTTCCTTGAATTACTGGCAAACCTTTATGAATACATTTTTGTACGTTTTTTTTGTTTAACTCAAGCCCCCTAACCTCAATATTTTTTTCTTTTTCTAGAAGACTCATTAAAGATCCATCCCCACAACCAACATCTAGAACTCTAGTATTGTTAGTTAGTAAGTCTGCTATTACTTTAAATTCTTTTTTCATTTTTAAATTTGTCATGCATTGAATCTATAAAACCCTTTAGGGTGTTTAAAAATTCTGGTTCCTCAACTAAGAAAGAATCATGACCTTTATCTGTTGTTATTTCAGAGTAAGAAACATCAGCTCCTGAAGCATTTAATGCTATTACAATATCTTTATTTTCTTTGGTCGTGTACAACCAATCGGATGAGAAAGATATAACTAAAAATTTAGTTTTCTGATTTTGAAAAGCTTCTACTAGCCCGTTGCCAAATTGTTTTGAAAGATCAAAATAATCCATTGCTCTTGTAATATATAGAATAGAGTTAGCGTCAAACCTTTCCACAAACGCGTATCCTTGGTGTCTTAAATAACTTTCAACTTGAAAATCTGCGTTAAAACTAAATTCATAATCAGCCTTTTCTTGTAATTTTCTTCCAAATTTTTCTTGCATTCCTTTTTCAGATAAGTAACTAATGTGACCAACCATTCTAGCGACTGCTAAACCATTTTTGGGCTGAACGTTTTTAAGAAAATATTTACCATTATCCCAAACTGGATCAGCCATAATAGCTTGGCGAGCTAATTCATTTAAAGCAATATTTTGTGCACTATGACTTGAGCTACAAGCTATAGGAATTGCAGAAAAAGTTTTATCTGGAAATGTAGCACAAAATTGCAACAACTGCATGCCTCCCATCGATCCACCAGTAGCACATAAAAGTTTTTCGACTCCAAGATATTCCAATAAAGATTCTTGAGCCCGTACCATATCTTTGATAGTTATAACTGGAAAATCTAATCCGTATGGTTGCTTATTTTCAGGATTAATATTTCTTGGTCCCAGCGAACCCATACATCCGCCTATAACATTAGCACAAATGACAAAGTACTTATTTGTATCAATGGCTTTGCCAGGACCAACTGCTGTTACCCACCACCCTTCTTTATTAGTGATAGGGTTAGTTCCAGCTACAAATTGGTCTCCAGTTAAAGCATGAAAAACAAGTATTGCGTTATCCTTGTTAGCATTTAACTTTCCGTATGTTTCATAAGCCAAAGGAAAATTACTAATAGTTTTTCCGCAATCTAATTTCAGCGGTTTCGAAACATCAAGTTTTTTTATATTCTCAATTTTACTATTCATCCAAAAAAAAAGCCCAGCTAAACTGGGCTATCTCCTATTTAGCTAAATTTATAAAGCGCCTGCAATTTGGTTAAATCGGCGCTTTAAGAAGATTAATACTAAATAGTCGTAAACTTGTCAAATTCATATGCAATCAAACTAGCATTACTTAAGCTTTTTATATAATAACTAGTTAAAATGAATTTACCAAAACCAAACAAAATTAATGCGGAAAAGTATGTAGCTGGATTAAGTTTATTCAAGCGAAAAACTGTAAAAATTAAACTGTCAGCTAATGAGTCTGCTTTGGGCCCAAGTCCAAGGGCAATTAAAGAATTCAGCAAAGTATCAAAAAATTTAAAAAGATATCCAGATTCAGAAGGCGTGTTCCTCAGAAAAGTATTAGCTAACAAATTTAAACTTGATCCTAGAAGAATTATACTAGGATCAGGCTCTGACCAAATATTTGAATTAATATGCAAGTCATTTCTTAACAAAAACGACGAGGTAATTGTTCCTGAGTTTAGTTTTATAATTTATAGAATTTACAGCAAAATTTACGGGGCGAAGGTTAAATATGCAAAAGAAAAAAATTTTAGAATATCTATTAATAATATTCTTTCTAAGGTGACTAAAAAAACAAAAATTGTTTTTATAGCTAACCCCAACAATCCTACTGGAACAATTATTGGTAAAAAGGTGTTGTTAAGTTTAAGAAAAAAATTAAGAAACAATATATTGCTAGTTGTAGATGATGCTTACTTTGAATATGTTAAAGATAAAGATTACTTATCCGGATTGGATTTATTCTCTAATTCAAAAAACGTTATAGTTACTAGAACATTTTCTAAAATTTATGGTCTTGCAGGACTAAGAATTGGATGGGGATATGGACCTAAAAATTTGATATATGCATTGAACAAAGTCAAACCACCTTTCAATATAAACAGAGCAGCTTTATTCGCTGCAGTGGAGTCGATTAAAGATGTTAAGTGGTTAAGTAAAGAAATAAAACATGTCAATAGATGGATTAAAATTTTTTATGATAATTTTAAGAATCTAGGAATTGAAACAAATTTTAGTTACGGAAATTTTTTACTGATAAACTTTAACAAGATTAGTGGAAACGCAAAAAAAATATTTTTGAAATTAGCGAAAAAGGGAATATTGGTTAGAAAAATGGATGTATATAAGATTAAAAATTCTTTAAGAATAACGATTGGAAACAATTTAGAAAATAAAAAATTTATTAATACTTTAAGGAAAATGATTTAATGTTTGAAAAAATAACTATAATCGGTTGTGGCCTTATAGGTTCGTCAATTTTGAGAAATATAAATAATAATGAAATTAGTAAGTCGCTCACAGTTTTTGATAAATCAAAAAATGTATTAGAAACTATAAAAAAAGAAAATTTATGTAGCAATGTTTCTAAAGACATTCAATCTGCAGTAAAAGATTCAGATCTTATAATTCTCGCTATTCCTTTAAGCTCTTACAAAGAAGTTTTATTATCTACAAAAGACATATTTAAAAAAGATGCTATAATTACGGATACTGGGTCAGTAAAAAAAGAGGTAAATAAGATATTTGAAAATTTTAACTTAACAAATATTTCCTGGATAGCATCTCATCCTATAGCAGGTACGGAAGAGAGTGGCCCATCTGCAGGTTTTAAAGATTTGTTTAAAAATAGATGGACAATTATTTGTGAAAGCAAAAACTCAAACAAAGATAAAATTGAAAAATTAAAAAAATTCTGGGAATTTTTAGGAAGCAATGTAAAATTAATGAGTATCGACGAACATGATCAAATCCTTGCTTTAACAAGTCATTTACCTCACGCGGTAGCGTATAATATTGTAAAAACAGCAATAAGTACTGATGAAAAATTTAGAAATGAAATTATCAAATATAGCGCTGGGGGTTTAAGAGACTTTACTCGTATTGCATCTTCTGATCCTTTAATGTGGAGGGATATTTTTATTGATAATAGCGAAAATATTATAAAGATCTTAGATGAATTCTCTAAAAACATAGACGATTTTAAAAAGGCTATTAACGAAAAAAATAGTGATAAACTTCTAAAAATATTTGCTTCTACTAAGAATGTAAGAAAAGAGATTATTAAAGCTGGTCAAGATGTAGAGTCCCCTGACTTTGGAAGAAAAAAAAATTAATTCAAATTATCAATAGAGGAATAAATTTTTGTTTCTAAATCATTTAAAAAAACATTTTTATCTTTTCCAGGCTCGATAGGTTCTAAGAAAGATACCTCAATGTCATGATTATATTTTAAAAAACTATTTTTCGGCCAAACTTTACCAGTATTTAATGCAACGGGAACACAAGGTAAATTTAATAATTCGTAAATTCTACCTGCCCCTTTTTTAAATGGCAGTTTTTCACCAAATTTTACTCTAGTCCCTTGAGGAAAAATTAATAGAGGTCTTTTACTAATTTCAACATTATTTTTAATTTTGTCAAAAAAATTTAAATTATCTTTTGTAGTTTTGTCTCTTACGATATCAATTGAGCCAATTTTTTTTAAATACCAGCCAAATAATGGGATTTTAAAAAGTTCCTTTTTAAGAATAAAAATAGGATATTGTAAAGGCGCTTGGAGTATAAAAGTTTCAAGTAAAGATTGATGTGCACTTGCAACAAAAAATCTTTCATTTTTTTTTAAGTTTTCCATTCCAGAAAAAGTAACTTTAACTCTCAATACAAACTTTAATAAAAATATAATTAAATGAGCCAATATCTTTCCACAAATTAAAGTAGCTTTATTCGGCAAAATCAAAGTTGGTATAGCTATAATAAAAACTAGTATTAAAGTGAAATAAAATAATATAGTAAATAAAAAAGATCTTATAAATTGCATTATTGTTTGAGCAAATTTTTTATATCCTGTTTTTTTCTAATTACTCTTGCTTTAGACTTATTTATAATTATCTCTGCTATTAAAGGTTTCGTATTATAGTTTGAAGATAAAGAAGCACCATAAGCTCCAACATCTGAGATAGCAACGTAATCAGATTGTTTTAATCTTTGGTATTTATTATATTTAATAAATTTGCATGTAGTCTCGCATATTGGACCGACGAATTCTAAAGGTCCTTTATTTTTTTTACTATTCTTAATTACTGGAATTATATTATGAACAGCATCATAAAGTGCAGTTCTCATAAAATCATTCATACCAGCATTTAAAATTGCAAATGTTTTATTAGAACCTTTTTTTAGATATTGAACTTTAGTTACTAAAATAGCTGTATTACCTAAAATTGCCCGTCCTGGTTCAAAGATAATATTACATTTATATTTTTTTTTAAATTTTCCTACTAAATTTGAATAGCTTTTTAGATTTATTTTTCTGTCACTTTTTTTATATGCTATACCGAATCCACCACCTAGATCTACAAACTTGAAATAAATTTTTGTTTTTCTGATTATCTCCTCTAAAACTTTTAAAGTTTTTTTAAAAGGATTTTCATTTAATATTTGGCTTCCAATATGTACGCTAATTGCATTGAGTTTTAAATTTTTCAATTTTTTAATGTTAAGGCAAAATGAAATTAAATTTGTTTTTGAGAGACCAAATTTATCTTCCGCTTTACCTGTGGAAATTTTTTTATGTGTTGGAGCATTAATATCAGGATTCAGTCTGATACCAATGGCAATTTTTTTTTTTAAGTTAGCTGCGATTTTATTGATCAGCACAGCTTCATTTTCTGACTCCACATTTATTAATAAAATATTTTTTCTTATTGCTAATTTAATTTCATCTTCTGTTTTACCAACACCAGAGAAAACAATTTTATTTGGTTTTATACCAGATTTTATAGCTTTAAGTAATTCACCTCCTGACACCACATCTGCACCTGAACCCATTTTTTTTAAAAGTTTTAAAATTTGAATATTCGAATTTGCTTTAACCGAAAAACAAATTAATGGGTTAGATTTTTTGAAATTGCTTAAAAATGATTTATAATTTTTAATAATATTACCTTCAGAATAAAGATAAAACGGAGTACTCAATTTTGAAGCTAATCTTCTTACAGAGACACTCTCCACAAATAGATTATTATTTTTATATCTTATATAAGACATATATTAGATTATTTTTGCAAAACTATTAATCGATCCTTGGTATTGCGGATCTGACTTTTTTCCACAAGATGCTAAAATAAACATTATCATTATAAGAGTAATTGTAAATTTCATTTAATTTCCTTTTTATATTTTCTTACCATATTTTTTATATTTCTTTCAGATGTTCCTCCATAAGATTTTTTTGAATTCATAGAGTTTTTAACATTAAAAATTTTTAAAACACTATTATCTAAGTGTTTATGAAACTTTTTAACCTCATTTAAAGTTAATTCGTCTAAATTTTTTTTATTTTTCTCCGCATAATTAACAATTTTTGATGATACTTTATAAGCTTCTCTAAAAGATAGTTTTTTATCTTTCACTAGATAGTCAGCAAAATCTGTTGCAGTTGTATATCCAGTTTTTGCCATATTAGACATTCTAGTTTTGTTTGGATTAACATTTTTAACTAATTCACTGCTCATAATTAAAGTATCTTTTAAAGTATCAAATCCATCAAATACTAAGGCTTTGTCGTCTTGTAAATCTTTAAAATACGAAATTGGAAGTCCTTTCATAATTGTTAAAATAGAATTTAATTTTCCGTAATTAATTCCAGTTCTTCCTCTAATAAGTTCTGCAGGGTCAGGATTCTTTTTTTGCGGCATAATAGAAGAACCAGTTAGCATTTTATCATTAAAACTAATTAGTTGATAAGCATCAGAATTTAATATTATGAAGTCTTCAGCCAATCTTGATAAATGCATAGCACATACAGCACAAGCGTAAAGAAAGTCTATCGCAAAATCTCTATCAGAAACTGTATCAATTGAGTTATCTGTTGGCTTTTTAAAACCTAATTTCTTAGATGTAAAATTTCTGTCTATATTATAAGAAGTCCCTGATAAAGCTGCAGCTCCAAGTGGAGACTCATCAATTAACTCTAAGTTATTTTGAAATCTTTTCTTATCTCTTTTTAACATTTCATAATAAGCCAAGAGATAATGCGCAAAAGAAACTGGCTGTGCATTTTTAAGATGAGTAAAACCTGGCATTACAGTACTCACATTTTTGTCTGCTTTACTTACAATATTTTTCATTAATGAATTTAATTCTTTAATCAAAACTAGAGATGAGTCTTTCACCCAAAGCTTAAAATCAGTAACTACTTGATCATTTCTTGATCTAGCAGTGTGCATATAACCTGCTGAGTCACCAATTATTTCGTATAATTTTTTTTCGATATTTAAATGGATATCCTCAAATTTTTCTTTAAAAATAAATTTGCCTTTTTTAATCTGTCTTTTAATTTGATCTAATCCTTTAAGTATTTTTCTACCTTCTTTAGTAGGTATAATTTTTTTCTTAATTAACATTTGAGTATGAATTTTTGAAGCAAAAATGTCTTGTTCATAGAGTCTTTTATCTACGTTTATTGAGGCCCCAATTCTTTGAAAGGATTTAGAAGTCGAGCTTTTAAATCTATTTGACCAAACAGTCTTATTTTTATTTACCATAATCTATGTTATTCAATTTAAATTAATATGAAAATTAGTAAATCTTTTAAAACCTATATTCACATAATATTTGTATTTTTGTTCAGCAAAAACGTTTTTGCTGACAATGATTTTTCAAAAAACATAGTTATTTATGAAAAACCAAAGGTAATTAAAGAATTAAAATTTAAAGATTTAAATCTTCAAAACGTGGATCTAACTAATAAACAAGGCAATATAATGATCCTTAATTTCTGGGCTACTTGGTGCGCACCTTGCAGAAGAGAAATGCCTTCTTTAGAAAATCTTACCCATAAATATCCCGAAATAAAGGTTTACGCCATAAATATGGAAAAACCTAATAAACTCAAAGCTCAAGACTTTTTTAAATTTATTGGAGTTCTAAGTCTGGATATATATTTTGACCCAGAGTTAAAATTAGTAAAACAATTTAAAATGAGAGGTTTACCTACAAGCATTCTAATCGATAAAAATGGAAAAGAGTTTGGGAGAGTCGTAGGTGAAATTGATTTTATGGATAAAAATTTTATAGAGATATTAAAAAAGTATATTTAATTTTTAAAAAAATAAGCCATTAAAACCAAAACAATAACAGCTAAAAATTGTAACAAAACTCTAAGCTGCATCAATTTGTTGGAATATTTTTTACTAGTACTTCCACCTTTAAATAAAGTATAAATACCCATGACTAGAACTATAGCAACAGCACCCAGTAAAGTGAAACCAATAAAATTAAAAAGAAACTCTGACATTTATAATTAAACAATTGTTATGAACTACTCATTGAATACTACCATTTTAGATCCTTTGTCAAAAGCAAAACCTAAAAATGCTGTAATACTTTGCCACGGATATGGTGGAGATGGAAAAGATATTTCACTTTTAGCAAGTTATTGGAAAGCGCATTTACCAGATACGATATTTATTTGTCCAGATGCTCCTGAAAAATGTGCTGCAAGTCCATCAGGATTTCAGTGGTTTGATTTGATAGACCAAACACCAGAGCAAATTTTATCTAAGTCTTTAGTTGCAGAAGATAAATTAAATAAACTTATTGATGAGGTTAAGCTACAAAATAATTTATCTTCCGACCAAATTATTATTGGAGGTTTTAGCCAAGGATGCATGATCGCTCTTCAAACAGGAATTAAAAGAAAGGATAAGATTAATTCAATAATTGGTTACTCTGGAAAAATTATTGATAAAGGGCATTTAGGTAAAAATATAATATCTAGACCGAATATAATATTAATGCATGGCGATGCAGACCAAGTTGTTACTATCGAAGGTTTATTGGAGGCCAAAGATTTTTTCACCAGAAATAATTACAACATAGAAACGAAAATATTTAAAAATTGTGAACACAGAATCCCAACTGAAGGCTCGAGTTTTGGCCTTCAATTTATTAAAAAACATTTATACTAGTTATCAAGCTACATGGAACATAATTATAACTTGATATAATTTTCTGTTTCAGTTAGCTTTAAGTATGATAATTTCTTCGGTAAATAAAGTTCCTTTAGAAAAATGTCCTGCGCTAGTTCTTAACGCAGACTTTAGACCTCTTAGCTATTATCCTTTATCACTTTGGTGTTGGCAAGATGCGGTGAAGTCAGTTTTTTTGAATAGAGTAAGTATTGTTTCAAACTATAAAAGAAAAATTAGAAGTCCATCATTTGAAATGAATTTACCAAGCGTAATAGCATTAAAAAATTTTGTACAACCATCCAAAAATCCAAACTTTACAAGATTTAATGTTTTTCTTAGAGATAAATTTACTTGCCAATATTGCGGTGATAAAAAAGATTTAACATTCGATCATTTGTTGCCAAAATCAAAAGGAGGTCTTACAGACTGGAATAATGTTGTTACTGCTTGTTCTGACTGTAATGTTAAGAAGGGCGGGAAGCTTTACGAACACTGTGATTTAAAATTAACAAATAGACCTTATGCACCTACAGTTGAAGATTTACACAAAAATGGCAGAAATTTTCCACCTAATTTTCTTCATGAAAGTTGGATGGACTTTTTATATTGGGATATTGAATTAGAACCTTAATCAAATTTTTTCTGAAATTGTAATAGCAATCCTTGAAGATGTTTTAATAAGTTTATCTAAAACACCGAATATACCTTTTTTTGTTGCTCCGTTATTATAAGCAATATCTTTATGATCCAATTCATCTTGTCTAAATTTCATTATCTTTTCTTTTAATTCTTTTTCGTCTTTACCTAATTTGAAAGTTTGGTCTTTATAATGTCCGTCTATAACTTCTTCTACTGATGCCGTA
>CACLBB010000009.1 GCA_902605035.1 uncultured Pelagibacteraceae bacterium | reverse complement strand
TATTTTTTTTTAATTTAATAAAAATTTGTTCTAAATAAGCTAACGAAATATTCTGTCTCATGGCTATCTCGGCTAAACTAATCGGTTTAGCTTTTGTATTTGATGCTAAATCGGCCATTGCCATTACAGCATATCTTCCTTTTGTAGTAAGTTTCATAATTAAGCTTGTAATACAATATTTCTAGCGTAATTCCTACTTAAATGGTCGGATTAAATAAAATTATTTGACGCAGAAAAACGTGCTATAAAGTTTATCTTTTTTTGAAATTAATAATCATTACTAAATAATGAAACCTAAAAGTTTAGAAATTTTTATACCGGGACCAGCTGGAAGATTAGAGGCAAAATATTATAAGAATCCAAAATTTGGATCACCAGTTGCTATTGTCTTGCACCCTCATCCACAATATGGAGGAACTATGAACAATAAAATAGTGCAATTAATGTATAACATTTTTTTAGAAAATGGTTTTTCAGTGATTAAAGTTAATTTCAGAGGTGTTGGAAAAAGTGATGGTGTTTTTGATAATGGTCAAGGCGAATTATCAGACGCTGCTGCAGCGTTAGACTGGATTGAAAGACAAAATTTAGATTATAGCCAATGTTGGATTTCAGGATTTTCATTTGGATCCCTTATATGCATGCAACTTATTATGAGAAGACCTGAAGTAAATAATTTTATAGCTGTATCTCCACAACCCAACGTTTATGATTTTTCTTTTTTAGCTCCTTGTCCTACTTCTGGTCAAGTAATATACAGTGAAAATGATGAATTGGTTACAAAGGAAAGTATTAATGAGTTAGACAATAGGATTAAAAGTCAAAAGGGAGTAGAAGTTATCTTTTCTAAAATCAAAAACTCAAATCATTTTTTTAAAAACAAAGAAAAAAGAGCTTTCATTAGAAATCGAAAAATATATCAAAGAAAAAACTGCTCTTATTTAAATTTGATAATTTCTCCACCTATTGTTGGCTTAACACAACCAGTAGTTTTTGGAAAAGAAATTGGTTTATTTAAAATCCTTCTTATAGCTAAATATGCAAAAGCTTGCGATTCTATAAAATCTCCATCTATACCGTAGTCATCTATGAGTTCTAAACTCATTTTTTTTGAAATATTTTCTTTTATCTTTTTGATTAAAGTCATATTTTTTCTACCACCTCCACAAACTAAAATCTTTAAAATATCATTATTATCCTTAAATAAAAAATCCATTAAAGACTCTCCAATTATTTTAGCAGTAAATTCTGTTAATGTTGCAGCTCCATCCTCAAGAGAAAGTCCTCTGGCAAACGAAACATCAAAATCATTTATATCCAATGATAAACTTTTTTTATTTAGTCTATTAGAAAAAAGTTCATTAGCTTGTTCAAAAACTATTTCATTTATATTGCCCTTTGATGCTAACAATCCATCATGATCAAATTTTTTCTTCGAATTGTTTCTAGTCCAAGAGTCAATTAAACAATTGCCTGGTCCTATATCTCTGCTTTTGAAATTTAAAGAACCCGAAGGTTCTTTTACTAATGTGGCATTAGATATTCCTCCTATGTTTAAAACACATACTGGTAAATAAACATTTTTTTTTGTAACAATTAGTTGATGAAATATTGAAGCTAGAGGAGCTCCCTCTCCGCCGTTCTTAATATCATTATTTCTAAAATTATAAACTATGTCTTTTTTTGTAAGTTGAGATAATAATTTTCCATCACCAAGTTGTTTCGAAATCTTCTCTTTAGAGTTATGATAGATAGTTTGACCGTGGAAACCTACCACATCAAAATTAAAACTTTCACTCATTTCTTTGATAATTTTTGAATGCGATAATGTAATTTGTCTCTCTAAATTACGAAGTTCTTTTTCATATTTTTTCAAATCTGATTTGATATAAACTTTATTCCTTAAATTATGTATTTCTCTATAAATAAGATTATTATACTCAAAAAATTTTTCCTTTATAACTTGATAACTTTCAGCTCCATCAGAGCTTATTATTGAAGCGTCAACTCCATCACCAGAAGTACCACTCATTAAACCTAAAGATGTATATTTTTTTTTCATATTTTTATTTATTTATAATAATTTTTGTATAATAGTGGATTACACAAATTGTTCTATGAAAAATGATTTTTTATTAGAAATGCAATCTCGTGGATATTTAAATCAATGTACAGATTTAGATAAATTAGAGAGTATCTGTAATAAGCAGACCATTACTGCTTATATAGGTTTTGATTGTACCGCTGGTAGCCTGCATGTAGGAAGTTTATTACAAATTATGGTTCTTAAACTCATGCAAAAACATGGTCACCAACCTATAGTATTGTTAGGTGGTGGAACAACGCTTATAGGTGATCCATCAGGAAAAGATGCTACTAGAAAAATACTAGAAAAAAAAGAAATAAAAAAAAATATTAAAAATATAAAAAAAGTTTTTAATAAGATTTTAGATACATCAAACAAAAAAACTAAACCAATTTATGTAGATAATTATGATTGGCTAGCAAAGTTAAATTATATCGAGTTTTTAAGAAATGTTGGAAGTCATTTTACTATTAATAAAATGTTAACTTTTGACAGTGTCAAACTGCGATTAGAGAGAGAACAGTCGCTAAGCTACATGGAATTTAATTATATGATTTTACAAGCTTATGACTTTTATCAATTATTTAAAAATAAAAAATGTATTTTGCAAATTGGTGGGTCAGATCAATGGGGTAACATTGTAAACGGCGTAGAATTAATTCGTAGAATGCTTCAAAAGGAATCTTTTGGACTAACAACCCCTCTTATTACGTTAGCATCTGGTGCGAAAATGGGAAAGACGGAAAAAGGAGCTGTTTGGTTAAATGAAGAGTTGTTCTCTTCTTATGACTATTGGCAATTTTGGCGAAACACTGATGATAGAGATGTAGAAAAATTTTTAAATTACTTCACAGACATTGAAATTGAAAAAATAAAAAAAATAATTAATGCTGAAAAAGATATTAATAAATTAAAAATTTTTCTTGCAAATCAAGCTACTAAATTACTTCACGGAAACACCGCTTCCAAAAGGGCAGAACAAACTGCTAAGGAAACATTTAGTGCTGGCGGCTATGGAAAAAATCTTCCCGAGATAAAAATTAAAAAAAATGTTTTAGATAAAGGTATAAATATTTTAGATTTATTATCGCAAAAAATTATTTTTTCCTCTAAAAGTGAAGCGAGGCGAGCAATTAAAAGCAATGCTATCAAATTAAATAATAAAGTTTTAACTGAAGAAAACAAATTAGTAACATTAAACGATTTTGAAAATAAAATTGTTTTAAAAATATCTTTTGGAAAAAAAAAACATTATATTGTTAAAATTATTTAGCCTGTTTTGATTTTTCTAAAGCCTTAGTTATAAATCTTGGTGTTAACGTCTTAATTGGATTAATTGTTGTTTTTATTTTTCCTGGCATACCTTTCATTTTAAAACTCACACCAAATAATCCCTCACCTACCTCTTGGGGAATAATTATGTTTCCTATAACTGGAATTTTTGATAAAATTTTATTTAAGTTTTTAGCTGGAACCAAAGTGCCTCTCAAACTCGTTAATCCACTTTCCTCCTTATAACCCTCCATTAATACAGATATACTTGGACCAACTGCATAAATTTCATCTAATTTTAAAAAACCATTATTATTACTCATTTTAATCTCCATAGTTTCAAAAGATAAACCTTCTCCCTCTGCTAAATCAGCAAGACCACCAAAATCTGCTAAAGATAAAAGTTTGACCACTCCCGGTGCATTTACAATTTTAAAATTTTTAATAATTAACTTTGAAGTAGAATTTTTTTTTTGAATTATTGATGAAAAAGTCATATTTCCACCAGTCAGACCTTTAAAAAAACTATAATTTGATAGAAGTGGTTGTGGTAAATCAGAATAGACTTCCAAATATTTTTTTCCATCTTTGTTGCTTTTCAAAGTAATATCTAAAAATCTGTCATCACCAAAATCTCCTTTTGACGAAATTTTTACAAATTTTCCTTTTTCAACTTTTCCTATCAACTTAAAGTTAGATATCTTTTCTGACAATGGTGTATCTATTTTTTTCAAATCGATATCAATGTTTTTGTTTATCTTTCTAAAAATATTTTCTTTTGATTTTTGATTTAGAAGTCTATTTAAATTAGTAGCATCATACTTATCTCCATAAACTTTGATAATATTGTTGAAGTCTAAAATAAAATCATTTTTTAAACCGTCTTTATCATAAGTTTTAACTTTAATATTTTTAAGAGAAACTATATCTCTTTCTTCAAAACTTAAATCTTTTACTACAATAGAATTTTGATCTTCTAAATAATCAATTTTTTTTATACTTATAAATTTTTTATTTTTTTCAATATCTAAAAAAATTTTAGCTACTTTATTTACTTCTTTTTTGTAATTTAATAATTCAATATTTACAATTTCCGAGAAATCTAAATTTAAATTTAAATCAAAATTTTGGTTAAAAAAATTATTTTCAATTTTATAATTTTGAAAATTTTTATTATTGAAACTATACTTACCTGTTGCAGTAATATTATTTTTTTTTTTTGAATTTAAGCTAAATAATAATTCAGTTTTTTTTATGTAAACGGTATTAATTTCTTCCTGCAAAAAAGTGCTGCTAACAGGTTTCTTTAATTTAAAAAATAAGTTTTGTACATTGCCTTTATTTTTGTAAGAAAAATCTGTAACCTTAAAAGTCTTATCAAAAGTAATATTTAAAAAATGGTCTAATTTCGCATTTAAAGTAGTTTCGCCATTTATGATATTAATTTTTCTTAATTGAGGTAAAAATTTGAGTTTACTATCTTTCTTGATATCAATTTTTGTATTTAAATCAGCTTCCAAGTTAACAGCTTCGCCTTTTACTATTTTTAGACTTCCGTTATCGATTGAGACGCCTTCAGATTTACTTCTGATATTTTTAATTAAAATATCTGATTGATCAGCAAAAAAGTCGAAGTCTGTTTTGTTTAATTTTAAATCGCTATCTAATTTTATAACCATGTCTTTTACCTCGCCCTTAATAATATAATTTTCCATTTTTTGATTATTGCTTAAGTAAATTTCTATATTGGTATTTATTTTTCCCTTTTCTATTCTATTGTTTATGAAACTAGTCAAACTTGATGGCTTCATTTGAATAACAATTTTTTTTAGTTCACTGATTTCTATTTCTTTTGAAGTTATGTTAACCATATTAATTTTTGCTTCTGATTTAAAAATTGACAATAACCCTAGATATACTTTTATATTTTGAACGGGCATTCTATAGTTTTGGTATTCTAGATTTGGATCGGAAGTTTCTAAAAATAAACTTAAGTTTTTTAAATCAAATTTAAACTTGATTTTTTGTAATTCTAAATTAATTTTTTGATTATTTGCATTGATTTTATCACTTATTAGATTATTAAATTTTGCTGTTTCAATACCAGTAGTTGATAAAATTATGGTCAATAATATCAATAAAGAAAGAAAAAATAAATTAATCTTAATAAATATTTTTTTCATTTATTTGTTAATTATTCCTGCTTCTATAAATTGATCAATATTTCCATCTAAAACTTCTGAGGGGTTGGAATTTTCAATTTTGTTTCTTAAATCTTTTACCAGTTGATAAGGTTGTAACACATAAGACCTTATTTGATGACCCCAACCTATATCTGTTTTGTTACTTAATTCTTTTTGATTTTCTTGATCTCTTTTTTGAATTTCATATTCATAAAGTCTTGCCTTTAGCATTTTATAACATGTTTCTTTATTTTTATGTTGAGATCTCTCATTTTGACATTGAACAACTATTTTTGTTGGCAAATGCGTGATCCTTACTGCACTATCTGTTGTGTTAACATGTTGTCCACCTGCTCCACTAGATCTATAGGTGTCAATTCTTAGATCTTTTTCATCAATTTTAACATTTATATCATCGTCAACTGCTGGATAAACCCAAACACTTGCAAAACTTGTGTGTCTACGCGCGCCACTATCAAAGGGGGATATTCTTACAAGTCTATGAACTCCAGACTCAGATTTCATTAAACCATAAAGGTATTTTCCCTCTACTCTCAACGTCGATGACTTAATACCCGCCTCATCACCTTTATGCTCACTAATTATTTCATATTTAAAATTTTTTTTATCAAACCATTTTAAATACATTCTTCTCAACATATCGGCCCAATCTTGACTTTCTGTACCTCCAGCTCCAGCATGAATTTCAAGATAAATATTCAAATTATCATTTTCACCAGAGAGAAAACAACTTATTTCAGTCTCTTTGCTTAATTTAATTAATTGATCAATTTTTAAAATACACTCGTCTAATATCTGCTCATTTTTTTCCTCTAAAGCTAAATTATATAAATCTTTTAAATTAGTTATCTCTTTAGTGGATTGGTTATATGAGATTAAAATATTTTCAAAAATTTTTTTTTCTTTAACTGTCTTTTTTACTTCAGTTTTATCTTTCCAAAAATTTTCAGCTAGAAGTTTTTTTTCAATTGCTTTGAGTTTTGATTCAATATTTTGGTTTTCAAAGATACCTCCTAATATTTTTCAAATTTTTTTCCAATTTAGTTAATTTATTTTCAAAATTTTCCATTAGTAAAATTGCCTATATTTTATTAGTTTATCATAACTATCTATTGAAATTAATTTGTTATTATTAATATTGTTAATATCTTTAGCTTTCAAGGCCTCTATAATGGTATTTTTATCACCTAAAGATGATTTAAGTCCAGTATCATAATTTAAAGAAGTCAGATAAATACCTTTTGGTATTTCGAATTCCCCAAAATCTTCTTTAAAAAGTGATCTTTTTACAAAATCTTTAAATATTGGTAATGCAGCTTTTGAACCAGTTTCATATTTACCTAAAGTTTCAGGATTATCAAATCCAACATATACTCCAATTACGAGATTTGAAGAAAAACCAATAAACCAAGCATCATAATTTTTATTTGTTGTTCCAGTTTTCCCTGCAAGCGGAACATCCAAATCTCTTAACTTTTTTGCAGTTCCTCTTTTAACTGCACCTTCCAATATAGAAGTCATTTGATAAGCAGTTTCTTCACTAAATATTCTTTGATTTTCATACTTAATTTTGGGGAATTCTTTTGACTCATTCAAAAATTTGTCGCAACCAATGCATTTTTTATTTTTTAAATTAAAAATTGTTTTGCCTCTTCTGTCCTGTATTCTGCTAATCAAGTTTGGTTTAATTTTTTTACCTCCGTTTACGAACGATGCATATGCAGAAGTTAAATTTATTAAAGAGGTTTCTGCAGCCCCTAAAGAAACAGACAATAACTCTGGTATATCATCATAAATTTCCAATTTATTTGATAAATCTAATATTTTTTCTAAACCTAATGTTTTAGCTATTCTTACAGTCATTAAGTTTCTAGAATATTCAATTCCTTTTCTAAGTGTTGAAGGACCATAGAATTTTTTTCCATAGTTTTCGGGCTTCCAATCTTTCAAACCTATGCCTTGACTTTCAACAAATGGTGCATCTAGTACTATCGAATTTGGTGAATATCCATTTTCTAAAGCTGCTGCATATACAATAGGTTTAAATGCTGAACCGGGTTGTCTTCTTGCTTGAGTAACTCTATTAAATTCACTAGATTTGAAGTTAAATCCTCCAACTAGAGCTTTTACATCTCCTGTATAAGGATCTAAAGCGATAATTCCTCCATTAACTTTCGGGTATTGTTTTAATGTCCAAATATTTTTCTCCTTTTTAACAAGAATAATGTCTCCAACTCTGAATTTTTTACTTATAGATTGATTCTTAATGGCCCATTTTAATTTGTTTAAAGTGATGTTGCCCTTTACTCCTTTCAAAGTTCTAATGTTTATTTCTATGTCTTTTAAATTTATTATTTCTGCCTTTTCCCAATTTAAAGTAGGATCAATCTTCAATTGTTTAACTTTGTTTTCCCAATTTTTATCTTTAAATTTATTAGCTATTGCTCCTCGCCATCCATGACGTCTATCGTATGCCTCAATCCCACTCCTTAAAGATGCGATAGCCTGTATTTGATAGTTAACGTCTAAAGGAGTTCTTATAGATAATCCTTCAGAGTATAATTTTTTAAAACCGTACTTTTCTTTAATAGATCTCCTTACCTCTTCAGTATAAGAATTAGCTTCATTAAGAATCTCTATTTTTCTTCTTTTTAATTTAATTTTTGAATTTTTTAAAATATCAAATTCCTTTTTATTTATATATTTATTATCTTTAAGATTTTGTATTACTAAGTCTCTTCTAAATTTTGCTACCTTAGGATATCTAAAGGGATCATATTTACTCGGAGCTTTTGGTAAAGCTGCTAATAAAGCTGCTTCAGCATAATCTAAATCTTTTACTGATTTATCAAAATATTCTAAACTAGCCGCAGCAATACCATAAGTCCCTTGACCTAAATAAATTTGATTTAAATATAATTCTAGAATTCTTTCTTTCGAATAAGCTCTTTCTATTCTAAAAGCTAAAATAGCCTCTTTGATTTTTCTATTTAATGATATCTCGTTAGTTAGTAAAAAATTTTTTGCTACCTGCTGGGTTATTGTAGATGCTCCCTCTAATCTCTTCTTCTCACTGATATTCTTTAAATTTTTAAACAGCGCCCTTAAAATTCCTTTTGCATCCACACCTGGATGATTAAAAAAATTTTTATCCTCTGCAGATAAAAACGAGTTAATTATTTTTTTTGGAATAGACTCATAAGGCACAAATAATCTTTTTTCTATAGCATATTCAGCAATCAATTTACCGTCGCTTGAGTAAACTCGACTAGAAATGGGTGGTTGGTAATTTGATAACTTTTTATAATCTGGGAGGCCTATCGAAAAATACCATAAAGTAGAAAATACGAAGAAAAGACAAGCTAAAGCAGATATTATAAAAAATTTTATGGAAAAATTTACGAATTTGAACATCTTGAATAATCTATAGCATAAAATTTGGCTATCTTAGGGCATTATCAGTTATTATAAGTGCAATTGAATAAAAAATTGTATAATATTTAAGTATGATAAAAATTATAACTACAAATTTCAATAGATTAAAAGGAATTCAAATAAAATGGAAAAAAATTTATATATTGATGCTTCGCATCCAAATGAAACTCGTATTGTTCTTAAATCAGATAACTCAATTGAAGAATATGAGTTTGAAGATAAAAATAAGTTAAATTTTAAAAACAATATTTATCTTGGGACAATTAGTAGAGTAGAACCTTCTTTACAAGCTGCCTTCGTAAACTTTGGTAGAATTAAACACGGATTTTTAGCGTTTAATGATATTCAATCAGATTATTATCAAGTTCCATCTGAAGATAAAGAAAAAATAAAAGACGCAGAAGAAAAAATAAGAGAAAGTTTAAAAAATAAAGCTATAGAGGATCTGCCCGCTGAAAAAAATGCTGACAATCAAAATGAAAAAGTAGAAGAAAAAAATTTAACTAAAAGTGCAGAGGATAAAAAAAAAGAATATAGAGAAGAACTAAAATCATCATATGGATTAAAAAAATACAAGATTCAAGAAGTTATAAAACCAGGTCAGGTTATTTTAATTCAAGTTATTAAAGAAGAAAGAGGGCAAAAAGGAGCGGCTCTGACAACATTCATATCTTTAGCAGGAAAATACATGGTCTTGATGCCTAATACTCCTAAAGGAGGTGGTATTTCTAGAAAGATATTTAATTCATCGGATAGACAAAAAATTAGGAACATATTAAATGAAATTGAAATCCCAAAAAATATGGGTGCTATCGTCAGAACAGCTGGAGCAAATAAAACAAAAAATGAGATAGAAAAAGATTTTCAAAATACACTAAAAACTTGGGAAGAAATTAGGAATAACGCACTTAATTCTAGTGCACCGTCTCTTGTTTACGAAGAAGGAGACATTATAAAAAGAACTTTAAGAGACACTTACGACAATGACACAAAAAATGTATATATCGACGGAAATGAAGCTTACCAAAAAGCAAAAAAATTTATGAAAGAATTAATGCCAAGAAATACAAAAAATATTAAAAAATATAGAGGAAAGATTCCACTTTTTCACGACGCTAATATTGAAAAAGAATTAAATAATATTTTTGAACCAACGGTAAAATTAAAATCAGGAGGTTATTTAGTTATAAATCCTACCGAAGCTTTGGTGGCAATAGACATAAATTCTGGTCAATCTACAAAACAAATTAATATAGAAAAAACTGCCTTAAATACAAATCTTGAGGCTGCTGAAGAAATAGCCCGTCAAATCAAGCTTAGAGATCTATCTGGCTTAATTGTAATAGATTTCATCGATATGATGAATTTTTATAATAGACGTATGGTAGAAAAAAAAATGAGGGAAAGCATACGTAAAGACAGAGCACGTATTCAAATAGGAAGAATAAGCAACTTTGGTTTGCTAGAGATGACAAGACAAAGATTGAGGGAAGGTTCTATTAAATGGGAAACAATTTTGTCATTAAGTTCATTTGCTCAAAAGATTACTAAAAAAATCGAATTATTAGCATTCACTAACAAGGTAAAAACTATAAAAACTTATTTACCTGAAAAAGTGAAAACGTATATTGAAAATAACCTCTCAAAAGAAATTGAATATTTTGAAAAAAAATACTCTTTTAAAATTCAATTTATAGCTGATCAATCGCTTATAATTCCAGAATATAAGATTGAACTTTTAAACAAATCAAAAAAATTAATAGATAAATTTGAAAATATAGAAAAAATTGAAATTAATACAGAGGTTAAAGAAAAGTTAAAAAAAACAAAATCAGAAAAGATTGTTGATTTAAAAAAGGTAAAGAAAACCAAAACAGTAAGAAAAAAATATTTAAAGCCTCGAACTTTATGGGTAAGAAGAAAAAAAAGAGCTTAAATCAAACCTTTAATTGGAGAACTGGCCTTTGCATAATAACTTTTTTTCATTCTTACAGCTAAAAAAGACTCTCTACCTGAGATAACTGCATTTTTAAAAGCTCTGGCCATTAGTTTAGGGTTTTTTGATTTTGCTATTGCACTATTAATTAAAACTCCATCACATCCCATTTCCATTGCAATAGTCGCATCCGATGCAGTGCCTATACCAGCATCAATTATAACAGGCACTTTTGATTGTTTAATAATAATCGAAATATTAGTTTTATTCTGAATTCCTAATCCTGAGCCGATTGGAGAAGCTAAAGGCATAATAGCTGATGCACCATTATCTTCTAATCTTTTAGCTAGTAAAGGATCATCTGTGCAATAAACCATGACTTTAAAACCCTCTTTGACTAAAATTTTTGTTGATTTGAGTGTTTCTATCATATTTGGAAATAATGTTTTTTTGTCTCCTAAAACTTCCAATTTTACTAATTTCCATCCACCCATTTCTCTAGCTAATCTTAATGTTCTTAGTGCTTCTTCGGAAGAAAAACAACCAGCTGTATTAGGTAAGTAGATTATTTTTTTTGGGTTTAAATAATCAGTCAAAATTGGTTTTTTTTTATCTAAAACATTTATCCTTCTGATTGCAACAGTTACCATGTCTGCTCCAGACTCTTTTACCGCTTCAGCCGTTTCTTTAAAGTTTTTGTATTTACCAGTTCCAACAATTAAACGTGAATTTAATTTTGTATTATCTATTTTGAAAATATCTTTTTTCATTATCCACCACCTATAAAATGAACTACCTCAATTTTATCATTATTTCTCAAAATTTTTTTTTTAAATTTAACTCTTGGAATAATAATACCATTATGCTCGATAGCGACTTTCTTGTTATCAAGTTTAAATCTTTTCAATAAATCATAAATAGAGATATTGGATTTAATTGAAGTTTTTTTTCCATTTAATTGTATTTTTGCCATAATTGAGTTAACTAACTAATTTATAAAAAACAATGATGAAAAAAATTATAATTCTTAATGGTCCAAACCTCAACCTTTTAGGTGAAAGAGAAAAAGAAAAATACGGTAATATAACTTTAGAAGATATCGAAATTAATTGTAAAGAATTTGCTAATAAAAATAATATTAGCCTATCTTTATACCAGTCAAATATTGAGGGAAAGTTAGTAGAGGAAATACAAAAAGCCAGGAAGGACCAACATGGCTTGATTATTAATGCTGGCGGTTACACACACACTTCAGTGGCTATTCACGATGCTTTAAAGATACTAAAAATACCTATAATCGAATTACATATTACAAACATTTACAACAGGGAAGATTTCAGGCATAAATCAATGATTAGTAAATTAGCTACTGCCGTATTATGTGGTTTTGGAGTTGAAGGTTATATAATGGCATTAGAAGCAATGAATAAATTTTGTAAAAATGAAGATAGATAAGAAACTTATTAAAGAATTAGTTGACCATCTTGGTGAATTCAATTTAACCGAACTAGAATATCAAGAAGGACAAACAAAAATTAAAGTTTCGAAAACTTCAAAAGGGATAGAGCAAATTAAATCGTCTTCTATTGTTTCACCAAATAAAGCAGTTCTTAGTGAAAAAGAAGATGCAGATGGAATTAGAGTAAAATCTCCTATCATAGGCACAGCCTACCTTGCGCCTGAACCTGGTGCAAAAAAATTTGTTGAAGTTGGAGATAAAATTAAAAAAGGTCAAACAATAATGATAGTTGAAGCAATGAAAACAATGAATCATGTTCCCTCAACAAGTAATGGAGAAGTAAAAAAAATTCTTGTTAACGATGGTCAACCAGTTGAATTTGGTCAACCTTTAATAGTTCTCAAATAGAATAATGTTCAAAAAAGTTTTGATAGCCAACAGAGGTGAAATCGCTGTCAGAATTATTAGAGCATGTAAAGAATGGGGAATAGAAACTGTTGCAGTACATTCTGACGTTGACTCCGATGCAATGCATGTGAGATTAGCAGATGAAAGTGTTTGCATAGGTTCCCACCAACCCCAAAACAGTTACTTAAATATTTCCTCTATTATGTCTGCTGTAGATTTAACAGGAGCTGAGGCTATTCATCCTGGATATGGTTTTTTATCTGAAAATGCCAAATTCGCAGATGTTGTAAATAAACATGGTATTAAATTTGTAGGACCTAGTTCAGATTTAATTTCAAAAATGGGTGATAAGATAGAAGCAAAAAAAATAGCAAAAAAATACGGATTACCAATAATTGAAGGATCCAAAGGGGGTGTCAAAACATTTTCTGAAGCTAAGTCCTTATGCAAAGAAATTGGGTATCCTGTATTAATTAAAGCTGCAGGCGGTGGTGGCGGAAAAGGTATGAAAGTAGTTAATGAGGAAAAAAATTTAGAGGAGCTTTTTTTACTAGCTAAGTCCGAAGCAAAAAAATATTTTGGAAACGATGAACTATATATTGAAAAATATTTTGAAAATCCAAGACATATTGAAGTTCAAATTATGTCTGGAAAAAATAAAACTGTTCATTTAGGTGAAAGAGACTGCTCAGTTCAAAGAAGGCATCAAAAACTTATTGAAGAAACTCCAAGTCCAGTTCTCACAGACTCACAGAGGAAAGATTTACTTGAAAAAACTGTTAGGATGGTAGAGCAGATAGGTTATGAAGGTGCAGGTACAGTGGAATTTATATACGAAAATGGAAAATTTTACTTTTTAGAAATGAATACAAGAGTTCAAGTAGAGCATCCAGTAACTGAAGTACAAACCGGTATAGATATAGTCAAAGAACAATTATGGATAGCTTTTACAGGAGACACAGCTCTTAAACAAAGTGATATATCACCAAGAGGGCACTCTATAGAATGCAGGATAAATGCAGAAAATCCAGCTTTAGATTTTCAACCAAGTCCCGGTATTATAACAGTTTGCCATCAACCATCAGGATTTAGGACGCGAGTAGATGGATCTATCTTTCAAGGGTGTAAAATTACTCCTTTCTACGACAGTTTAATAGCTAAAGTAATCTGTAAAGGTAGAAACAGATCTGAGGCTATTCAAAGAACTTTAAGATCTCTTGATGAATTCGTATTAGAAGGAATAACTACAACTATAGATCTCCATAAGAAAATTTTATCACACAAAAAATTTGTTAATTCTGATTTTGATACTAATTGGTTAAGTAAAGAAAAATTCTTTTAGACGTTATTACAATCTATAAGTTGTAAGTCATAAATTGCATGATCAAAAGGAGCGATAGTTGGATCTGAAGAGAAAGTCCACCCGTTAAAAATAAAAACCTTTTCATTTTGATTTTCTGTAAGATCTTTTACTTGAAGATATGCAACACTATCTTTTTGGTTCTCAAAATTAACTTTTCCACATTTTAATACTTTGATTTCTAAAGGGCCAAATTTCTTTGTTTCACCCAAATTTATTGTGATTTCGGAGGTCTTTGCAGTAATTTTATCTAGTCCAATAAATTTTGCATAAGCTAGATTATTTACTGTTTTATTTTTTTGTTTTTTTTTAATTCCTTCACTATTGAATATTTCATTTGAAGACTCTTCAATATCTTCAAAGCTCGGTTTTAACTCCTCAAGATTAATTAAGGGAGAACTTAGAATTTTATCTTCGGAAAAAGATGGTGCGCTAAAAATTAAAAACAAAAAAATAAATATTACTAAATTATTATTTCCAAGTTTGATATTTTTTTTCATAACTATCTTTTTTAATTTTAATTGGTTTATGACTATCTTTAGACCCTGTTTTGTTTTCTAAATGTTTTTTTTGCCATTTGAATTTTTTATCATTGTGACTGGGAATCTTGTCTATTGTATGGTGTATCCATAAAAACCAGTCTGAAGTAATTTTTGTTGCTTCAATATTATTGGCATATATTACCCATCTTTCATCTTTATTGTTCTTATAATATTTATTTCCATATTCATCTTTACCAACAAATTTTCCGAAAAAAAAGTGTTTTTAAAAAAGTTCCAAACGTTTGTCTATTCCACCAGGTAAAAAATATTTTCATAATTTCTATTTTTTTTAAATCCACACAATCTTAAATTGTATATTTATTTATATCAGAGGATAAGTATTTTTGCTATATATCATATAATAATAGATTCCTTTTATAGAAAATGAAAAAATTTATAGTTGAAACATATTATACTTGCACATTTAAAACAGTTCATAAACTAGATAATCTCAATGATAGCGAATTATCTAAAATTGATAGCAGAAATGATGGGGATGTAGAAGTAATAGACGTTAAATTAAATAATAGAAAGACGAAAAAAATCGGAGATGAAAAAGTTATTTCAGAAAAAAATAAAAAGAAAGAGAATTTGCTTACTCCATCAATAGCTGAAAAAGTAATTACAAACAAAGATAAAAATAAGAAAAGTGACATTAATTCAATTAAAGTTAAAAATAATGCAAGGTTTAAAATGCCTGATCGTAGAAAAGGATATATTCAAAAAGCCCAGATAGGTGACCATAAAGTTTATTTGCACACAGGGGAATATGATGATGGTAAAATAGGAGAAATTTTTATTGATACGAACAAAGAAGGCGAATTAGTTAAAGCTATGATGAATAATTTTGCAATCGCGATATCACTAGGGTTACAATATGGTGTTCCACTAGATGAATATGTTGATGCTTTTATTGATACGAAATTTGAGCCTTCTGGTAATGTACTGGGTAATGACAGAATTTTAAGTGCTTCTTCAATATTAGATTATGTATTCAGAGAATTAGCTATTTCATATCTAGGTAAAGAAGACTTAGCACACACACCTTCGATTGCTAGTACCCAAGACATAACTGGAGAAAATCCTGATGATAAATTTTTAAAAATTGTTAAAAACATTACATCCAAAGGTTTTGTGAGAAGCAATTATGAGGAAAAATTGGTAGATCTTTCAGATGTAAGAATAAACTTAAAATCTAAAAACTAATTTTTTTTAATATCTATCTTAATACCAAGTTCCTTTAATTGTTTTTCTTCTACTTCAGAGGGCGCCTTCATCATTAAATCTTGAGCATTTTGGTTCATTGGGAATAAAGTAACTTCTCTAATATTTTTCTCGTTCGCAAGTAACATTACAATTCTATCAACTCCAGGAGCTATACCACCATGTGGAGGAGCACCATAGCTTAAGGCACTTAACATTCCACTAAATTTCTGCTCTACTTGCTTTATATCGTATCCAGCAATAGAAAAAAGCTTATACATTAAATCCGGTAAATGGTTTCTTATTGCGCCTGAAGATAGTTCTACTCCATTACAAACAATATCATATTGGTATGCTTTTATCTTTAATGGATTATTAAAATCTAATTTATTTAAATCACCTTGTGGCATTGAAAAAGGGTTATGACTAAATTTAATTTTTTTTGTTTGATCATCTAATTCATACATTGGATAATCAGTTATCCAGCAAAATTCAAATTTGTCTTCATCAATTAAATTTAAATCTTTTGCTATCTTATCTCTCGAAATTGACAAAATTTTTTCTATTTCATTTATTTTTCCACAAGCTAAAAATAAGCTATCTCCTACTTTTGCGTTACAAGTTTTCATTATTTCTAATAATGATTCTTGGCTAAAAAACTTTCCTATTGGACCTTTTCCGGTAACTTCTTTATTTTCCTCTAGTGTAAAATAAGCTAAACCTGAAGCACCCTGTTCTTTAGCCCATTGGTCTATATTATCAAAAAAACTCCTCGGTTTGTCTTTAGTATTTTTCGTGACAATACATTTTGCTTTTGCTCCTGATTTCACTAATTTTTTAAAAATATCAAATTTTACATCGTCTCTCTCAAAAATTTTTGTTATGTCATGTATTATCAATGGATTTCTCAAATCAGGTTTATCGGTACAATATTTCATCATCGACTCTTGAAAAGGAATTCTAATAAATTTTTCATTAATCTTTTTAGTTGAAAATTTTTTAAATAAATTAATCATCAGTTTTTCTACAACCTTAAAAACGTCTTCTTGTTCAACAAATGACATTTCTATATCAAGTTGATAAAATTCACCTGGACTTCTATCAGCTCTAGCATCTTCATCTCTAAAACAAGGCGATATTTGAAAATACTTATCAAAACCTGAAACCATTATTAATTGTTTAAATTGTTGCGGTGCTTGAGGTAAAGCGTAAAACTTACCAGGATTTAATCTGCTAGGAACTAAAAAATCTCTTGCTCCCTCTGGACTTGATGAAGTTAGTATTGGAGTTTGATATTCAAGAAAACCTAACTTTAACATCTCAGATCTAATAAATGAAATAATATTAGATCTTAGAACAATATTATTATGCATTTCTTCTCTTCTTAAATCTAAAAATCTATATTTAAGTCTTATATCTTCTGGATAATCTTGTTCTCCAAAAACTGGCATTGGTAAATCTTTAGCCTCGGATAAAATCTTTACCGTTTCTATATCAACTTCTATTTTTCCTGTAGCAAGATCTAAGTTTTGCGTATCCTTTGATCTTTCAATTACCTTCCCAACAATACTAAGAACAGACTCGGGTCTCACTTTTTCTAAAATAGAGAAAAATTTATTTTTATTTTCTATAACACATTGAGTTAAACCAAAATGGTCTCTTAAATCTATAAATAATAAATTTCCATGATCTCTTTTTCTATGTAACCAGCCTGATAAAGTAACTTTTTTTCCAGAGTCCTTTTCAGTAAGTTCTGAACAATTATGAGATCTATATTTATTCATTTATTAATACTTTTTTTATTAAATTAATATTTATTGACTTTCCAGAAGATAAAGACAATTCATCTATATCCTTTATAAATTTAAATACTTTTTCATATGAACGTTCGATATTTTTAATTATATATTCAGATATTTTGGGTGTAATTTCAATTTGTTTATCTGAAAAAGATTTAGAGATAATTACTCTTAATAAATCATCTGTGGGCAACTCTATGCCTAAATTTACAAAACTATTAGCCCTTGATTTTAAGTCATTTAATTTAAAATCAATATCTTTAATTGGTAAATTTGAATTTATTACAACAAAGCTATCTTGCTGTTTTGATTGATTTAAGATTGAATAAAAAAGTTTTTCATCGATATCTTTTTTATAATTGTCTATTATTAAACAGCGTAATTTTTTAAATTCTAGTATTTTTTCATTGTTTATATTTTTTGCATTTACAATTTTAACTGAATCTATCTTTTTCTTTAAGATATTTGATAAATGAGTTTTTCCACAACCATTTGGACCGTGAATATTTACCCATTTATCAGGCCAATTGGGCCATGACTCAATTAATTTATAAGCAGAAAAGTTGTTACTTGAAACATAGTAATCCTGTTCATAATATTTTACATTAAATGGAAATTTGAATGTTAATTGATCCATTAAATTATATTTAGCTGCCATTGGCCAGCTATCATTTTTAAGTTAATATCTTCTTTTTTTAATTTATTTATAATTTTACTAATTTTACCAAGATATTTGATTTTTACCAAAACATAGTCTTTATTCAATTCTTGAACATAAAAATTGTCGATCAAATCAATTTTTTTTAATCTTTCTTTGAACTCTACCAAATTATCTTTTTTATTTAATTTAATTTTAACATTTAAAAAGGAAGGAGTTCTAACATCTATAAGATTTTGTGACTTTATTAAATCTCTAATTTCGTTATCTATTGAAAAAATTATTTTCTTATAAAAATCTATATCATTTACTTTTTCTTCATTTTTTATTACTAAATTTTTGTTAATTATTTTTTGTTCAATTCTTGTTTTTAAAAAAATTTCCGCACTTTGTTTGTCAATTTCAATGTAAACGAAAACTACATTTTCAGTGTCATATTCTTTAAAAAAATCAGAAATTTCAATTTTGTAAATGTTGTTTTCGCTAGAATTTATTTTTTGTATATTCTCAATATTTTCTGCAGGTAGAACATATTGAATTAATTTTTCTGACTTTTCTTCTTTCCAATTATCGTAAAAATAATTATTGGTATAAATAAAATATTGATTTTCCTTTTTAAGTAAAGGAAATATGACAACTTCAGTATTTATTATGTCAGAATAAAGAATATTTCTATTATAAAAAAAATTATGCATTCTGTCTTTATCAAAAGACACATTTATTTTTTGATTTTGATTGTCGTCTTTTTCTTCGTCTTTTTGATTTATTATTTGATAATACGAAATCAGCTCCTTGATGTTGCTCAACTCTATTTTAGAAACCTTTTTATAATCTTCTTCAAGTAAAAGTCTTTTAATTAGTCTATCAAAAGCTTCTTTGAATGCTTCATTAATTGATATTTCTTTGTTTTTTATATTGTGTTTAATCTCTATATTATTAACATTAAAAATGTAGTTAGCTGATAAAACATTTCCAGTTTTTAGTAAAATAATTAATATAGAACAAATAAATATTAAATTTTTCATATTTAGCTAATTATCATTTTTATAAATGAAAAAAATACAAAATAGTTATAAAAAAAGTGGTGTAAATATTTCTGAAGCTAATAAGTTTGTTGATCACATAGCTAGAATATCTAAAAAAAATGTCAAAAAAACGGATAAAACGTTTAATCAAGATAATATAGGCGCTTTTGGGTCCTCCTTCGATTTAAGTAAGGTGAATATTAAAGATCCAGTTATTGTTTCATGCACTGATGGTGTTGGCACTAAAATAGTTTTAGCAAGAAAGTTTAAAAAATTAGACACTATCGGGATTGATTTAGTAGCAATGTGTGTAAATGACTTAATAGTACAGGGAGCTAAACCACTATTTTTTTTAGATTATATAGCTGTAGGTAAATTAGATTTAAGAAAAACCAAAAGTATTTTAAGAGGTATTTTGAAAGGATGTGAGATATCAGATTGTAAATTAATAGGTGGCGAAACTGCTGAGATGCCCGGAGTTTATTCCAGAGATAAATTTGACTTAGCTGGTTTCAGTGTTGGTATAGTTTCGAAGAAAAAGATTTTAAATAAAAAAAAAGTAAAAAAGGGTAATATAATTCTTGCTATTCCTTCAAGTGGCGTTCATTCAAACGGATATTCTTTAGTACGATCAATAATAAAAAAAAAGAAGATCTCAAAAAAGATTAAAAAAGAATTACTTAAACCTACGAAAATTTATACAAATGAAGTTTTAAAATTAACAAATAAAAAACTTATTAATGCTGCTGCTCATATTACTGGTGGCGGTCTAGTTGAAAATATATCTAGATCAATTCCAAAAAATTTATCAATCAATATAGATCTGTCTAGAATTAAAACTAAAAAAATATTTTCTTGGATAAAGTCAAATAACATAACCGATCTTGAAATGTTAAAAACATTTAATTGTGGAGTAGGTTTTTGTGTTATAATTGATAAAAAAAATTTAAAAAAAATTAAAAAGTATTTTTCAAAAGATTATATGCCCTACGAAATAGGATATATATCAGACAATATAGAAAAAATAAATTTATATAATAAAATTAAATGGTAAAGAAAAACGCTTGTGTTTTTATATCTGGTTATGGATCAAACCTTAAATCATTAATATCAAATTCGAGAAATCAAAATTTCCCAATTAATATTAAACTAGTTATAACTAATAACAAACATGCGAAGGGAATTATTTTTGCGAAACAAAATTCAATACCCATTTTAATAATTAATACCAAAAAAAATAGTTTTGAAAATGATATTTTACGTGAAATTAGAAAGTATAAAATATCTTTAATTTGTTTGGCAGGATACATGAAAATAATTTCTAAAAAATTTATCAATAATTTTGGAAAAAAAATAATAAATATTCATCCGTCATTGCTACCAAAGTTCAAAGGTCTTGATACTTTTAAAAGAGTTTTAAATAATAATGAGAAAAAAACTGGTTGCACTGTACATTTTGTTAATGATAAATTAGACGGTGGTAAAACAATTTTACAAAAGAGTTTTTTTATTAAAAAGAGTGATAATATAAAAACTTTAAAATACAAAACTCAAAAATTAGAACATAGAGCTTTTTCAGAAGCTATAATAAATATTTATAGATATGATTAATTTTTAAAAAAGAAATCTATTTCCTTTTTTGCATTTTCTAATGAATCTGAACCATGTACAGAGTTTTTATCTATTGACAATCCGTATAGTTTTCTAATTGTGTTTTCTTCTGCATTCTTTGGATCTGTAGCGCCCATCAATTTTCGATTTTTGGAAACTGCGTTATCACCTTCTAAAATCATTACAACTATTGGCCCTGATGATAAATAAGCACATAAATCCTCATAAAAAGGCTTTGGCTGGTGAACTTTATAAAATTCTGCAGCCTCCTCTTTTGTAATGTGGATTTTTTTATTTTCTTTTATGCTTAAATTATTTTGTGTGAAGATTGATTTAATATCTTCTATTAAATTTCTTTCAACTGCATCTGGTTTTATAATTGAGAGAGTTTGCTCAATTTTATTCATAATATTCTTCAACTAACTGGTTTAGTAATCTTACGCCAAATCCAGTTGCTCCACCAGAATTCAAAGCACCTCCGTATTTAGAAAAAGCCATACCTGCAATATCTAAATGCGCCCAAGGTGTTTTATTTAAAATAAATCTTTGTAAAAATTGCGCTGCGGTTGTAGATCCAGCACCTCCAACATAATTTATATTTTGTACATCTGCGTTTTTTGAATTCATAAGTTTATCGTAATTTTTGTGAAGAGGCATTCTCCATAGTTTTTCTTCTACTTTTTCTCCAGCATTTATGATTTGATTAGATAACTTATCGTCGTTTGAAAAAAGTCCAGCATATTCAGATCCTAAAGAGACTATGATTGCACCTGTTAGAGTTGCTAGGTCAATCATAAATTTTGGTTTAAATTTTTTTTCTGTGAAAGTTATTGCATCAGCTAAAACTAATCGACCTTCTGCATCTGTATTTAATACCTCTATAGTTTTGCCACTATAAGATTTGACAATATCCCCAGGTCTTTGAGCGACTCCACTGACCATATTCTCCACAAGACCTACAACTCCCACAGCATTAATTTTTGCTTTTCGTAATGCTAAGCTTTTCATTAAACCAACTACTGCTGCAGAACCTGCCATATCATAAGTCATGTCCTCCATAAATCTTGCAGGTTTTAAAGAATATCCACCGGTATCAAAAGTAACTCCTTTTCCTACAAATGCTAAAGGTTTAGAATTATTTTTTGCTCCATTCCATTTCATTGTAACAAGATATGATCCTCTAACACTTCCCATACCTACGCCAAGCAAAGCATTCATCCTAAGTTTTTTTAATTTTTTTTCATCATAAATATTTACTTTTAAACCATCTTTCTTGAGAGCATTTAACCTTTTAGCATATTCGTCAGGATGAAGAACATTGCCTGGCTCAGAAACTAAGTCTCTTGCATAAAAAGTTCCTTCTTCCAAAGCCTTAAACTTTAATTGATTTTGAGCCGAAGGTTTGTTTTTATTTCCCAGCACGTTAATAGAAATAAGTCTTGTCTCTTCTTTTGTTTTATATTTTTTGAATTCATATGATTTTAATTTTAGTCCATGAAGAAAATATCCTATAAAATTCTCATTTTTTGAGTCTACACTGTCTGAAATTATAAAATACTCACTATTCTTTCCATAGTTTATACGTCCATAAAACTCAGCTCCTAAATTTTCTATATCTGAAGTCTTTAAGCTATTTTTAATTGATATTAAAACTATCTTTTTTTTAGAAGTAAGTTCAAAGACTAATAAATTCTTTTTAAGGTCACTAGTTTTAAGCAAATCATTTATGTATAAAAATTCGGAATTAGAGAGATATCTTTTTAGGTTATTAATCTTAAATTTTTCGTCAGTGAATAAAACTACATTTGCTGATGGCTTACTGCTTGACTTGTTAAGATAAGTAATTTTTATAGACATATTTTTTTATATAATTTTTAGCCGGATTGAGTGGTATATATGTGCAAATATATCAGATTTCAATGGAAAATTGGTCATACTTAAACCATAGATTGAAATTTAATTAAGGTTGCTTTACTTATATACATTAAATTGCAATGCTAGAAAACAAAATTTATCAAAATTTTATAAAAGAGATTCTAAAAACATTTGTTGTAATATTATTTGGGTTATCGGCAATCGCCTGGACTGTAAGAGCAGTAAATTTTTTAGATTTAATAGTAGAAAACGGATATTCTATATCTACTTATTTTCAGTACTCTTTTTTAAATCTTACAGCAATTATGACAAAGTTAATCCCTTTGTCTTTTCTCTTGTCTCTTATGATTTTCCTAATGAAACAAATCCAGGATAATGAATTGATAATATTATGGACATCTGGTGTAAAGAAATTAAAAATAGTAAATCTTTTCTTTTTAATTTCAATTTTTATACTTATATTTTATTTAATATTTTCAACTGTAATAACTCCATTGGCCCTAAATAAATCTAGAAGTTTGCTTAACAAAGAAGGTTTTAATTCTTTTCTACCTACCATAAGAATTCAGCAGTTCAGTGACTCGTTTAAAGGCTTTACATTTATTGTAGAAGAAAAGTTTCAAAGTGAAATAAAAAATGTTTTTATGTTTGATAAATCTAATGCTCTTAAAAATTTAACTTCAAATGAAACTGAAACAAGTTCTACAACCATAATTGCTAAGGAAGGAGTTGTTGGAGAGAAAAAAATGATACTATTTGACGGGAATATAATTTCAACAAGTAAAGATAATAAAAAAAATAATATTGTAAAATTCGAACAAATAAATATAGATTTAAAAAATCTAAAAACTGGAATTATAAAACAAGTAAAGTTACAGGAAACATCGTCAGGTGATTTGATAAGATGTATTACTGAATTTTCTAAAACAATAATTAATTGTAAAGAAAATGCGAAAGATGAAATAATTACTGTTCTAAACAGAAGGTTTCTTCTTCCATTCTATATTCCAATAATTGCTCTGATTTGTTCTTTTTTATTAATTAGAACTCAATCAAAAAAAAATATTTTTGTAAATAAGTACAGTATTTTTTTTTATAGCTTTTTAATACTGCTTTATTCAGAATTAATAATTCGTTATACTGGAATTTCAAAATTAATCGGAACATTATTTGTCATATCGCCTTTTATTCTTATTCCAATAATTTATTTTTATTTGATTTATAAACTTAATAGAGAAACTGTATAGCAATGAATACTATTTTATTTAATTATTTATTATTCAATTTTTTAAAAACAATCTTCAAAGTGATCTTAATATTTTACAGTTTTGGGATAATATTAAACTTATTTGAGGAAATAGAGTTTTTTAAGAATTTAAATACTTCTATATTAACACCATTGACCTTAACAGCTCTATATATCCCAAATTTATTAATTAAATTACTTCCATTTATAATATTTATCTCGAGTATGTGGTTCTTGCTATATTTAAGAAATAGTAAAGATCTTTTAACTTTGAAAGTTTTTGGATATTCGAATTTTAAAATATTTTTTATTTTAGCTTTTACTTCTTTTGTTTTTGGTTGGATAATCTTATTCGCTATAAATCCGATAACATCTTCAATGGTTAAATACTATGAACAAACAAAGTCTAAATATTCTCGTGATGTAGATCACTTAATTGTAGTAAATAAAAATGGACTATGGATCAAAGAAAATATTAATAAGACAAATAGAATAATTTCAGCTGATCAAACTAAAAGTAATATACTTAAAAATATTAGTATTTTTAATTTAGATGAGAAATATAATTTGACTCAAAAAATTCACTCTGAAACTGCTGATATTTCAAATAAAGAGTGGATCTTAAATAATGTTACAATTAGCTCTTTTAAAGATGGTTTGTCTAAACAAATTTTTAAAGAAAAACTTATTATACAATCTAACTATGATTATATAAAGATAACTAGTCTTTATAGAAACTTCGATGCAATGTCATTTTTGGATTTGCTGCTTAATTATAAAAATCTACAAGAAAAAGGTTACAATAAAACTTATTTAGATCAAAATTTAAATTCTTTGTTATCACTACCCTTCTTTTTATTTTTAATGACTGGTTTAGCCTCTATATTGACTATGAATGCTCTAAAAAAATCAAATAATTTAACATTTGTTATAGTGGGTCTAATTACCTGTGTAGCAATATATTATTTTAAAGACTTATCCTTAGCGTTAGGTCAAGCAAATAGAATTTCATTATCATTAGCTGCCTGGGTACCTATAGTTACAATTGGACTTTTTACGTCGATAGGAGTTTTGCAAATAAATGAAAAGTAACTTTATTTTTTTTCTATTCATAATTTTTATCTTAAGTCCTGTAAGGGCTGAAAATTTGAATATCCAAGCTGAAACTATTTCAATTGATAAGGATACAAAATTAACAATTTTTAGGAACAAAGTTGTAGCTACAGATGACCAAAATAACATCTTTAAAACTGAATACGCAGTTTTTGATAAAACGTCAAAAAAATTAAATAGTAAAGGTGAAACAACATTAACAACATCAGAGGGATATGTATTGAAAGGTGCTAATATATTTTTTGATAATCAAAAAAATATTATTAACTCGAAAGACCCAGCCGTAATAACAGATTTTGATGGAAATAATATCTTCCTAGAAAATTTTGAGTATTTTACAAAAAAAAAATTTTTTAAATCTGTTGGCAATATTAAAGTTATAGATGTTAAAAATAATTCTTATAATTTTTCTCAAGTTTATATCGATGAAAAGAAGAGGGAAATAGTTGGAACTGATATTAAAGCTTTCCTGAATCAGAAAAGCTTCAAACTAAACAAAGAAAATAAACCTCGAGTTTTTGCTAATACAATAAAATTTGATGAAAAAAAAAATGAATTTACAAAAAGTATTTTTACCTTATGTGATTATAGAGAAAATGATGCTTGCCCCCCTTGGTCTATTCAAGCCAGCAAAATGAAACACAATAAAACCAATAAAACTATTTACTATGACAATGCTGTCATTAAAGTTTATGATATACCAATTTTTTATTTACCAAAATTATCTCACCCTGATCCATCAGTAAACAGAAGATCTGGATTCCTTCCTCCGACTTTAACTAGCTCAAAAAACTTAGGAACTGGTTTTAAAATTCCATATTTCTGGGCTATGGATCAAGATAAAGATTTTACTTTAACTGGAAATCTGTTCGACTCTGAACGTCCTTTATTATTGGGAGAATATAGACAGGCCTTTGAAAACTCAAATATTATTGCCGATCTCGGTTACTCTGAAGGTTTTAGAGAATCAGAAAAATCTAAAAAAGTCGGTGATAGATCACATTTATTTGCTAAATATATCAAAAATTTTAGAAGTAATAATGGTTCAGAAAACACCTTTGAATTATCTCTCCAAAATGTTTCGGATGATAAATATCTCAAATTATATAAAATTAAATCTAACTTAGCTTCATATGAAACTGAAACATTAGAAAATTCGCTTAATTTCACTCATCAAAATGAAAATATTTTTCTTGGACTAAACGCAAGTATATATGAAACTTTAAAAGAAAACTATAATGACAAATACGAATATATTTTACCCGAAATCATTTTGGATAGAAATTTATTTAGTAATAAATATGGAAATGCAGATTTTACCTCAAATTTAAAAGTTCATAATTACGACACTAATAAATTTACGAAATTTCTAATAAATGATGTTGATTGGAAATATAGAAATCTAAAATTAAAATCTGGATTAAACGGTAAAATTTTAGGTAAATTAAAAAATGTCAATTATGAAGCGAAAAATACTGAGTTTAAAACGGATACTACAAGTGAAGTTTTTGGGGCCCTTGGGTATTTAGCTGAATTAAATCTATTTAAAAAAACTGAAAATAAACTTACTCAACTTTTAACTCCAAAAGTTCTTTTGAGATATGCTCCAGATTACATGCGTAAAGAGTCAAATGGAGCAAAATTAAACCATTTAAATATATTTACTTTGGATCGATTAAACACAAATAATAACTTTGAGGGAGGATTAAGCGCCACTATTGGATTTGATTATGAATTACAAGGAAGTAACAATCAAAAACAGTTTGGTCTTAAAATGGGGCAAGTGGTAAACGAAAAAGAAAACAAAAATATGCCTTCTTCTTCAAGTCTAGATGAAAAACTCTCTGATGTGGTCGGTAATATGAGCTATCAGCTTAATGAAAAAACTAGTTTAAATTATAATTTTGCGATTGATCAAAATTATAATGACTTAAATTTTAATGAAATATCTACAGATATTGATTTAGAGACAATAAAGTTCAACTTTGGCTATCTTCAAGAGAAAAAGCACATAGGAGATCAAGAGTACATGAGGGCTAAAATTGACCTAGTAAAAAGTTCTAATGGTCTTTTTTCTGCAGAGACTAAAAGAAATTTAGTTACTAATTCAGCGGAGTACTATAATCTAAGTTATGAATATCTTAATGACTGTTTAAGAGCAGGTATAGTTTATCGAAGAGAATTCTACGAAGACTCTGAATTAGAAGCTGAAAACTCTTTAATGTTTAAAATCACATTTGTTCCCTTCGGAAATATTAACTCTCCGTCTTTTAGTCAATAAATGAGAATAAAAAAAATATTTATATTTAATCATATTATCTTTTTTTATAAATATTAATCATTCCTATTCAGCATTCCAAAGTAAGATAATAGTTAATGTAGATGATCAAATTGTCACTTCTTATGAATTAAAGAATAAGATAAGGACAAATCTTATTCTTAATAATGAAAATATGACACAAGCAAATATAGATAAACTTAAAAACACCTCTCTAAAAAGCTTGATCAATTATAAACTAAAAAAGAGAGAAGTAATAAAAGCTAATCTTTTAAATGATGAATTAGATACTAGTGATTTTATTAAAAGAATTTCTAAGAATTATGCTAATAATTTAAAAGAATTTAAAAATATCTTTAAAATAAATAATTTAAGTTATGATTTATATGAGGAAGAAATCAAAGTCGAGCTAGCCTGGCAACAATTAATACTAGGAATATATGGAAAAAAAGTAAGTGTTGATGAAAATGAGGTTGATGAAGAACTTAAAAGAATAATAGATAATAAAAAAAATCTTATAGAATTCAGATTATCTGAAATAGAAATACAAATTACAGATAATAAAAATACCAATGATCTTGTGAAAGAAATACAAAATCAAATTGATAATGAAGGTTTTGAAAACACAGCAATAAAATATAGTGTCTCTTTAACAGCAATGGAGGGCGGAAACCTCGGCTGGATTAACGCTGAAGCTTTATCTAATAATATTTTAAATATTGTAAATAATTTAAACCTAGAGGAGGTGTCTGAGCCTATATTTCAAAACGAGACAATTTTATTTATTAAATTAAATGAAATAAAAAAACTCGATATCAATAAAATTGACATAGTAAAAACAAAAAATAAAATAATTAATCAAAAAAAGAATGAAATTTTAGATTTATTTTCTAGAAGTCATTTATCTAAAATTAGAAACAAAGCGTCTATAGAAGTAAAATGAGAAATAAAATTATTATAATTACTGCAGATCCAAATAGCATAAATTCAGAAATTATATTTAAAACTTGGAAGAGATTAAAAAAAAGTGAAAAAAAAAATATTTTTTTTATAGGTAATTATTCATTGATGCGAAAACAATTTGAAAAATTAAAAGTTAAATTAAAACTTTTAAAATTAAAAAGTTTTACCGAACAAAGTTCTTATAATCACTTAAAGATTTTTGATGTCCCATTAAATTTTAAAAATCCTTTCAAAGTTCCGTTGTATGAGTCTTCAAAATATTTATTGAAATCTTTGGAATTAGCAAATGAACTAGCAAATGAAAAATATATAAAAGGAATAATTAACTGCCCCATAGACAAAAGGTTACTAACAAAAACTAATAAGATAGGTGTAACGGAATACTTTGCGTCGATGTGTAAAATTCGAGATAAATCCGAGATAATGATGATTTACAATAAATCTTTTTCGGTTGTGCCAATTACAACACATATAAATGTTAAAGATGTGTCAAAAGTTATAACTAAAAAATTTATAATCAGAAAAATTTTAAGCTTAGACAAAAACTTTAAAAAAATTTTTAAAATTAGGCCCAAGATAGGAATGTTAGGGTTAAATCCCCATAATGGGGAATTAAAAAAGAATAGTGAAGAAGTGAAAAAGATTATTCCTGCGATTTCTGATCTTAAAAAAAGAGGTATTAACATACAAGGACCTTTAGTTTCTGATACATCTTTTATTACTAATTACAAAAAATTTAATGTATTAGTTGGGATGTATCACGATCAAGTTTTAACTCCATTTAAAACGCTGTTTAAGTATAATGCCATCAATCTAACCTTAGGTTTGCCTTATATTCGGGTTTCACCCGACCATGGACCAGCCATTAATTTGATAGGAAAAAATAAAGGCAATTTTAAAAGTCTCTTAGAATGTGTAAAATTTATAAACAAAAAGTAAATGGAATATCCTAAAAAATCATTAGGACAAAACTTCTTAATTGATCATAATATTAAAAGAAAAATAATAAATACTACAAAACTATTTAACAAAAATGTTCTAGAAATCGGCCCCGGAAAAGGTTTTTTAACAAATGAAATTCTAAAAAGAAAACCAAAATCTCTAACTTTAATTGAAAAAGATAATATTTTAGCTAATAGATTAATATCTAAATACAAAAAAAATAAATTAATCAAAATTTTTAACAGTGATATTTTGAAATTTAATATTGAAAAAAATATTAAAAAAAATACCATTATATTTGGCAATTTACCCTATAATATTTCTTCGCAAATTCTTGTAAAATTTATTAAATTTAATAAATGGCCTCCAAAATATTCTGATTTAGTTTTAATGTTTCAAAAAGAGATGGCTGAAAGAATAATTGGTAAATTTAATTCAAATAATTATGGAAGAATGTCAATTTTATGTAACTATAGATTACATATGGTAAAAAAATTTAATGTGTCACCAAACTGTTTTTTACCAAAACCCAAAGTGGATTCAACTGTAATACAACTTCAACCAAAAAACGAAATGATTAAGATTAAAAATATAGAAAATTTAGAAAAAATTACAAATATAATATTTTCAAATAAAAGAAAGATGATAAATAAAAGTATAAAAAAAATATTTAAAAGAAAAGAAAAACTTAAAAAAATAAAAAATCTTGATTTAAAAAAAAGACCTTCTGACATTAGTCCAAATGTATATTATGAACTTACAGAATTATATGAAAGTTTTTGAGTATTTTTATAATTAAGAATTATGTTTTCGATTTGTTTATAACAATTTTCTAAATTTTCGTTGATTATTATATAGTCGTAATCAAGCCAATGTAGCGTATCGTTATCAAAAGCTTTAAACCTACGTTCAACTTCTTCTGGAGAGTCTTGATTTCTTTTAATTAATCTTGATTTTAATTCATTTTTATCAGGTGGTAAAAGAAAAATTTTTATTAATTTTAAATTTTTAAATTTTGATAATTGTTTAGTTCCTTGCCAGTCAATATCAAAAATTAGGTCATTTTTTTTTATAGATTCGTCAACAGTTTTTTTAAGAGTCCCGTAATAATTTTCAAAAATCTTTGCATATTCATAAAACTTTTTTTCATCAATAAGTTTTTGAAATTCATCTTTTGACACAAAATTGTAGTCGACTCCATCTATTTCATTTGGACGTGGTTTTCTTGTTGTATGGGAAACTGAAATTTTAAAAGATTGATATTTTTGTTGAATTTTTTTTGTAATAGTTGTTTTGCCGGCTCCAGATGGTGATGACAGAATTACCATTATGTTTTTTACATCATCACTCATCGATTAAAAAAATTTGATTTACTGATTCGTTTTACCTTCGATAAATTTAATTGCATCTCCAACTGTAAGTATTTTCTCAGCCTCACTATCTGATATTTCAGATCCAAATTCCTCTTCAAAAGCCATTACTAACTCTACAGTATCTAAACTGTCAGCTCCTAAATCATCAATAAAGCTTGCTTCTTCTGTAACTTTTTCTTCCTCAATACCTAAGTGGTCTGCAACTATTTTTTTAATCTTTGCTTTTACTTCGTCTGCCATTAATTCCCTTTGTTGTATTTATGATAATTTCTTAATAAATTATTAAAAAGAATTGTCAAGCCATATACATTCCACCATTCACATGAATGGTTTCACCATTTATATAATTTGCTAAATCTGATGCTAAAAACGCAACACAATTTGAAACATCATCTCCTGTTCCTAAGTCACCTGCAGGGATCCTGCTTATCAACTTTGTTTTGTATTCTTCGGGAATTTTATCAGTCATTTCGGTTTTTATAAAACCAGGAGAAACGCAATTTATATTAATGTTTTTTTTTGCATATTCAAGAGCTAAGCTTTTTGAAAAAGCTACTATACCTGCTTTTGACGCTGAATAATTTGTTTGCCCAAAGTTTCCAGTATGACCAACAATTGATGTAATATTTATAATCTTACCAGATTTATTTTTGATCATTTTTTTTATTGCAGATTTACACATCAAAAAAGTTGAAGTTAAGTTTATATCTAAAACTTTTTTCCAATTTTCTTCAGTAAGTCTAATTGTTAAGCTATCTAAATTTATACCAGCATTATTTATTAAAATATCTAAACCACCTAATTTATTGTTTGCAGAATCTATAAAAGTTTCAATTTTAGAATGCTCAGCTAAATTAAATTTTTCAATTTGAATATCCTTAAAATCAGTTTTTAGTTTATTCAACTTTTCTTCATTTGTGCCGGTTGCTAAAATCTTTGACTCAGTGTCTGAAAATTTCTTTACAAGGCTGTTACCTATTCCCCCTGTCGCGCCTGTAATTATAACTTTTTTATTTTTTAAGTTCATTTATTGTTTTTTTCATATCATCAATTGAATTTATACTAAAGCAATTTATATTCTTTAACGTCCTTTTAACCATTCCAGATAAAACTTTTCCGGGACCAATTTCAATAAAATTAGTAACATTTTCGTTATGCATATTAATTAAGCTTTCTCTCCATCTAACAGTTGAGCAGATTTGATCTATTAATAATCTTTTTATATTCTCTGGATTATTTTCTGGTGTTGACGTCACATTACATACAATGTCAAAAATAGGCTTCGCAAAATTTGTAGAATTAATTTTATCCCTCATTTTTTTTGCTGCTGAACTCATAAGTGAGCAATGAAAAGGTGCGCTTACTTTTAGAGGAATAAATTTTTTATTATTTTCTTTAAGAGTAATTTGTAATGAATTTATGCTTTCTGTATCTCCACTAATAATTGTCTGACCTTCTGCATTATCATTGGCGATTTCACATATACCTTCAATTTTAGATTTTTGAATTAAATTGTTAATATCTTTTATTTCCGATCCTAATACTGCTATCATTTTTCCTTTACCTATAGGAACCGCTTCCTGCATTGACTTCCCTCTTTCAAAAAGTAAAAAAATTGCATCATTAAATTTTAAGGATTCTGAACTTACCAAAGCGCTATATTCACCTAAAGAGTGTCCTGCAAAAAACTTCGTAGATTTAAAATCAAAGTTATATTCTTTTTTGAGAACTGAAAAAATTGCGTAACTTACTGTAAGTATTGCTGGTTGTGTGTTTTGAGTTAACTTGAGTTGATCTTCTGGGCCTTCTAAAATAATTTTTGAAATTTTATAATTAAGCTTATCGTCAGCCTCTTTAAAGATCTTTTTTACTATTTCAAAATTATTGTAAAACTCTAAACCCATCCCTACAATCTGTGAACCTTGGCCTGGAAAGAGTATAGCGTTCATATTTTAAGCATTTAATTGCTGATAATTAGTATTGATATAAATGTCTATTATAGTATAAAACTTTTTTTACAATATGTACTTTAATGCTAACTAATTAACAATAAATTTTTATGTCATTTTATGAAAATACTTTAATAACTAGGCAAGATTTACCTAAATCTGAACTTGAAAAAATAAAAGAGAAATATAGTGATATAATAAATAGTAGTTCTGGAAAAGTTGTTAAAATTGAAGAGTGGGGTCTTTTAAATTTAGCTACAAAAATCAAAAAATATAATAAAGGATTTTTTATTCATTATAAATTTGAAGGCAATGAAAGTACTTTAAATGAAATTAACAAAAAAATAAAAGTTGATGGATCTATAGTTAGACATCTAATAGTAAAATATAAAAATTTAGATACTAAAAACGAATATTTTAGTAAGGAGAAAAAATGAAAAGAAAAGGCAAAAAGTTTCAAAAAAAAAACTCAAATTCTTTGAGCAAACTTAGTCTTTTCCAAAAAACTGAAGGAAGGTTTAACAGATCATGTCCTCTTTCAGTTAAAAATGCACCAATTATTGATTATAAAAACATAAGCTTATTAAAAAAATATATTTCCGAAAATAATAAGATTCTCTCTTCAAAAATAACATCAGTGTCTAGCGGTAAACAAAAGAAATTAACAAAAGAAATTAAGAAAGCAAAAATATTAGGTTTAATATAATGGAAGTAATACTTTTAGAAAACATAGTTAAACTTGGAAATATAGGAGATAAAGTAGAAGTAAAACCAGGATACGGGAGAAATTATCTTTTAAAAACTGGCAAAGCTTTAAGATTTAGCAAAGAAAATCTGGAATATGTTTCGAAAAAAAAAGATGAATTAAATAAAAAAAACGTCGAGTTGAAAAAGAAATTAAAAGAAATAGCAAAATCAGTAAATACAAAATCTCTAGCATTTAATAAAGAAAGCAAAGAAAATGGTGAACTATATGGATCTATAAAACCAAAAGAAATATCTTCTGCTATTTTAGATAAATTTAAAGTAGAAGTAAAACCCTCTCAAATCGTGTTAAAAGAAGATTTAAATAAAATTGGTGATTATAAAATTGATATTATTTTTCATTCTGAAGTAACTGCTCAAATTTCAGTTAAAATAGATAAAATTCAAAGTAAATAACTTCTCCACAGGATTGTAAAAAAAGTGTGTAACTTTTTCTTTAATTAAAATTACTCTCAATTATGTTAAGTTTGTGGAAAAAATTAAATTACCCGAAAACAATTTAGACAAAAAACAGCCCTCAAATCTTGAGGCTGAACAAGCGTTACTAGGATCAATTTTAGTAAACAACGATATTATTGATGAGATAGCTAATATAATAAATCCTTTAACTTTTTATGATCCCGCACATACGAAAATTTATGAAGTCATAGAAACTTTAAACAATAAAGGTATGATCGCTAATCCTATAACTCTTAAAAATTTTTTTGAAAAAGATAATATGTTATCTGAAGTTGGTGGAACTGAGTATCTTGTAAAATTAACTAGATTTTCTAGTTCTACAAAACAAGCAATTGACTATGCTAAAGTAATTCATGAAATGTATTTAAGAAGAGAATTAGTTTTAATATCAGATAATTTATCCTCTGAAACCTTAAACACTAAAGAACAAAGTGCAGAAAGGATAATTGAAAGCACTGAAAAATCTTTATTTGACTTAGCTGAAAGAGGTAGTTTTTCTCAGTCCTTTTTAAAATTTAATCAAGCGTTAGATCAAACAATTGAGATGGCAACAATGGCTATGAAGAGTGATAGAGGTATTGTAGGTGTTCCAACTGGTTTGACTGATTTAGACTCAAAATTAGGAGGATTGCATAAATCTGATTTAGTTATAATAGCTGGAAGACCCTCGATGGGTAAAACGGCTTTAGCTACTAATATAGCCTATCATGCAGCACAAACAATTATGAGTCGACAAGAAAAATCCTCGGTCGCTTTTTTTTCTTTAGAAATGTCATCAGAACAATTGTCTACGAGAATTCTATCTGAACAAGCTAGAATAAAATCTGATGATATTAGAAAAGGAAAGGTTACTGAAGAAGAAATTAATAGATATATTGAAACTTCAAGAAACATTTATAATCTTCCGTTATTTATTGATGAAACTCCTGCAATAACTATTGCCACTCTTAGCAATAGAGCAAGACGAATAAAAAGATTATTCGGCTTAAGTTTAATAGTGGTTGATTATATTCAATTAATGAAAGCTGGTGGATCAAATAGAAATGATGGAAGAGTTCAAGAAATATCAGAAATTACTCAAGGATTAAAAGCTTTAGCAAAAGAGCTGGGAGTACCAGTATTGGCTTTATCTCAATTATCCAGAGCAGTTGAGCAGAGAGATGATAAGCAACCTCAATTAGCTGATTTACGAGAGTCAGGGTCAATAGAGCAAGATGCGGACGTAGTCATGTTTGTTTATAGAGAGGCATACTATCTTGAGAGAAAACAGCCAAAACTTGGTTCAATTGAACATGCAGAATGGCAATCTAAGATGAATGATGTTGTTGGTCTAGCTGATATTATACTGGGCAAGCAAAGGCATGGTCCCACAGGCATAGTTAAAGTGGAATTCGAGGGAATTTATACGAAATTTAAAGATTTAAGCAAAAATTAGCTTTTAATTTTATCTTTAGTTATCATAAATTTAAGATATATCTGAATTATCTCTATGATTACTGAAATTTATAAAAAGTTTGTTATTGATTTTCCAAAAATTACTCTTTTTTTAATATTAGCCTTAATATCCTTTTCACTATACTACGCTAAAAATTTTAATCTAGATGCGTCTAGTGATGCACTTATTTTAGAAGGAGATAAAGACCTTAAATATCTAAGAGAAGTAAATGAGAGATACGGTGCAAAAGATTTTTTAGTCCTTACATATTCACCCGTATCAAGTTTTGAGGAAAAAGAGACAATCCTTAATTTACAGTTACTTAAATCAAAAATTGAAAAATTGACTTGGGTAGACAGTGTAATAACTGTAATAGATGTCCCTTTGCTTAAAAGCACTGATGAAAGCCTAATGGATAGACTTAAAAATTATAAAACTTTAGCACATCCAGAAATTGATAGAAAAAGAGGATTTGAAGAAATAATTAATAGTCCAATTTATCAAGATTATGTAATTAGCAAAGATGGTAAAACATCTGGAATTGTTGTTTATTTAAAAAAAGATGAAAGATTAGCAGAATATATTAAAATAAAAGATAAATTTTATAATCAATTATTAGAGGGTGGTCTAAATAAAGTTGAAAAGCTAAATTATAAGAATTTTCTCAAAGAATATGAAAATTATAAAAATCTATATAATTTAAGAAATCACCAAAATATTTCAGAAATACGAGATGTAATTAGTAAATACGGAGAGAATGCAAAAATTCATTTGGGAGGAATACCAATGATTGCAGACGATATGATGGGTTATATTAAAAGTGACATTATTGTATTCGGCATAGGTGTATTTGTTTTCATAATTTTGACACTTTGGGTAGTTTTTAGAAATCTTAAATGGGTAATACTACCTTTGCTAGGATGCGTAACTTCGGTAATATTTATGATTGGTTTATTAGGCTTAATAGGTTGGAAAGTTACTGTTATATCTTCAAATTTTATTGCATTAATGCTCATACTTAACATGGCGATGAACATTCATGTTACTGTGAGATTTCTTCAACTAAAAAAAGAAAATAAAGAAGTAACAAAAAATCAGGCAATATTAGAAACAAGCAAAAAAATGATTATGCCTATTTTGTATACAGTGCTTACAACGATTTGTGCTTTTCTATCTTTAATATTTAGTGGGATTAAACCTATTATTGATTTTGGATGGATGATGACAATGGGACTTTCAGTTTCAATTTTAGTAACTTTTTTGCTTTTACCTTCTTTGCTAAATTTGTTTTCTTCAGATGAAGATATTAATTTTAAAAACACAGATAAGTCAAAAATTACGTCCTTTCTTGGAAATTTTGCAAAGAAGCGTAATATATTAATTTTTGGTCCAACATTAATCATATTAATATTAAGTGTGATTGGAATAACAAAATTGGAAGTTGAAAATAGTTTTATAAATTATTTCGATAAAGAAACAGAAATTTACAAAGGTATGAAGAAGATAGATAATGATCTTGGGGGTACTACTCCATTAAACGTTATTGTTAAGTTTCCCATAAAAGAAAAAAAAGCAGAAGATGATGAATTTTCAGAATGGGAAGAGGAGGAGGAAGGTCAGGAGGATAAAGCCAAATATTGGTTTACAAGAGATAAAATGGATAAAATTATTAAAGTACATGACTACTTGGACTCACTACCCGAAATTGGGAAAGTTCTTTCTTTTGGATCTATTTTGAGGGTAGCTGAGGATTTAAATAAAAAAGAGCTACAGAGTCTTGAAATAGCGGTTTTATATAGCAAAATACCTGATGAGATAAAGAAAGAAATAATATCTCCATATATTTCAGTAGAGAATGACGAGGCAAGAGTGAGTGTTAGAATTAAAGATTCACTTCAAGATTTACGAAGAAATGATTTGATTAAAAAGATTAACGAAGACCTTAATACAAAACTAGGCTTTGAAAAAAATGAATATAAGTTATCTGGAGTTTTAATTTTATTTAACAATTTGCTTCAAAGTCTGTTTAAATCCCAAATATTAACTTTAGGAATAGTTATGTTAGGAATTTCAGCTATGTTTTTTATCTTATTTAGAAATATTACATTAGCTTTTATTGGAGTCGTTCCTAATTTTATCGCAGCATTTTTTATTCTTGGAATAATTGGTTTAATGGAAATACCCTTAGATATGATGACAATTACAATTGCAGCAATTACGATTGGAATAGCAGTAGATAATAGTATTCACTATATTTATCGTTTTAGAGAAGAATTCAAAAAAATAAAAAATTATAATTTAACTTTAGATCGCTGTCATAATACAGTTGGAATAGCTATACTTAATACCTCCATAACTATTATTTTTGGTTTTTCAATATTAGTTTTATCAAATTTTATCCCAACAATATATTTTGGAGTTTTTACTGGTATCGCTATGTTGTTGGCCATGATTTCAGTATTAACTCTTTTGCCTAAACTTATATTAATAATTAGACCGTTTGGGCAAGAGTAGAATAAAGAATAATGCTTGATTTCCTAAAAATATTTATAACTAAAATCAATTGGTTTGATATCGTCGTATTAATAATTATGATTTACAGTGTAATTCAATGTTTTTTAAAAGGTTTTTCTCTTAGTCTTTTATCTTTTATGAAATGGATCTTTGCAACAGTTATAACAATAATATTCGTTCCCAAGTTGCAACCATGGGTGAGCGAATACATAGAATCTGAGTTTGTAAATAACATAGGAATTGGTATTGTAATTTTTATCTGCACCTTGTTCTTTACTATATTAATAGGAAAAGCATTAAGTAGAGCGGTAACTTGGACTGGAGTCGGCTCTATCGATAAAACATTTGGCTTTTTATTTGGTTTTTTTAAAGGTTATGTGATTTCAATATGCTTATTCTCGATATTTAATTGGTTTTATCCTTACCAGAATTGGGGTATATCAGCTGAAGATGCTATTTCGTTTAATATTGTAAAAAAAGGCAGTGAAATACTAGTGGAGGAATTTCCATCAAGCGAGGATTTCATTGATACAAAAGATAAAATTGAGAAAATTTAATTCAGATAAACCAAGAGAAGAATGTGGAGTATTTGGTGTTTCTAACCATCAAGATTCAGCGGCACTAGTAGCTTTGGGTCTTCATGCTCTACAGCATCGAGGCCAAGAGGGATGTGGAATAGTTTCATACGATGGAAAAAATTTTCATTCTGAAAAAAGGCAAGGATTAGTTGGTGATCATTTTACCAAAGGTGATGTTATAAAGAAGCTACCAGGTAATTTTGCAATAGGTCATAACCGTTATTCTACTACTGGTGAAACATCTTTAAGAAATATTCAACCCTTTTTTGCCGATTTGTATATGGGTGGTTTGAGTATAGCCCACAATGGCAATTTGACAAATGCATTAGCATTAAGAGATTCATTGGTAAAAGATGGTGCGATTTTTAGAACTACAACTGACACCGAAACAATAGTTCAATTAATTGCAAAATCAAAAAGAGAGAAAACTATTGACAAATTAATAGATGCACTTTTTCAGATAAAAGGTGGTTATTCTTTAGTAATTATGACTAATAAAAAACTAATAGGTGTTAGAGATCCTTTTGGCATAAGGCCTTTAGTGATTGGTAAGTTGAAAGGATCATACATTTTATCGTCTGAGACTTGTGCTTTAGACATTGTAGGAGCTAAGTTTATTAGAGAGGTGGAAAATGGAGAAATTGTAGTAATAGAAAATGATAAAGTTAACAGCATCAAACCTTTTCCAAAACAAAAAGCTAGGCCTTGTATTTTCGAATATATATATTTTGCAAGACCAGATAGTATAGTTGATGGTAAATGTGCCTATGAGTATCGTAAAAATTTTGGATATCATCTTGCGAAAGAGTCAAATATTAATGCAGACATAGTTGTGCCAGTTCCAGACTCTGGTGTGCCTGCAGCCTTAGGGTTTTCTCAATATTCTAAAATAAAATTTGAACTAGGTTTGATAAGAAACCATTATGTTGGAAGAACGTTCATTGAACCAGCACAAAATATTAGAAGTTTAGGGGTAAAATTAAAATTAAGTTCTACAAAAAGTATAGTTCAAAATAAATCAATTGTGCTGATAGATGACTCTTTAGTTAGAGGCACAACTTGTCTTAAAATAGTAAAGATGCTATACGAAACGGGAGCTAAAGAAGTGCATGTTAGAATTGCATGTCCAGAAATAAAGTTTCCTGATTTTTACGGAGTAGATATGCCAACAAAAAAAGAACTTTTGGCGAATGAAAAAACAAATGATGAAATATGTAAATATATTCAAGCCAAATCTCTTAAGTTTCTAAGTTTAGATGGACTTTATGAGGCTTTAGGAAAAGGTAGAAGAAATAATATATACCCTCAGTTCAGTGATCATTATTTTACTGGCGAGTACCCTATTAAACCAGAAGATAATTTAGGTGAAATGAAGATAACTCAGTTATCTTTATTAAGCGGTAAATCAAACAACTAGTTTAAGATTATTAATTTATTTTTTTTGTCAAAAAATATAATTGATCCATTAATAAATATTGGTTCTGAATTCATTTTGGCTGGTAATTTTCTCACATTTTGTAGTTTTCCATCTGAACTAAATTTAATAAAAAAAGAATTATCTAAAAAAATGTATAAATTATTGTTTAAAATTGCAAAAGACTTTACATAAATCAATTTTTTTTTTGAATTAAGAAAATTTGCAATTTCTTCACTAATATCAACTGAGTAAACTATGTCTCCTGTATTAATATCTATGCTTACCAATAAATCATTTTTGGTTATTAAAAATAAAATTTGATTCTGTATTAAAGGTTTAATAGATGAAGATATGGAAAATTTTAGTATTCTAGATCCATCATCAGCATTGAAAAGATTAAGCTCTCTATCAGTAGAAATAATAAGTTTTTCGTTATTTAATATTATAGGTTTTGAATTAAACAAATTATTAGTATCTATCTCTGAAAAAGGATTGATATTAAAAAACCAATTAATTCGACCGTTATTACCATTGATTGAATAAATTGAGCCGAAAGTATTTAAATAAAAAAATGTTTCACCATACGACGCAAATGAGTTGATAAATTCATTAGTCATAGAAGCATCTTCGGTTGGTAAAGTTTTTATTTTTTCTCCATTTAGTTTATTCACTAAATAAATAGAATTATCAGAATCTGCTAATATAAGATTATTTTTAATAATTTTTAAATTTGATCTAAATGGTATTTGAAAATTTTTTGCCCAGATAAGTTTTCGATTTTTATAATTAATTGCATAAAAGTAACCCAGATTATCTGATACATAGACAATATTATTTTCTATCTTAATACTTAGTTTCTTTTTAATTTTTTTAAATTTTTTTTTATAAAAATTATATTTAAAAATAATATCTTGAAGTTCAGTCGAATAAACATAGATATTTCCTTTTTCATCGGTAAAAAGGACATTTATTCCATCATATAAAATCTTACTATTTATTTTATATTTGCTTAACCTTTTGCTTTTAAAAATCAGGTTATTCGAATCTCTATAACTAAAATTTTCTAAGTTATTAGAACCTTGGTAAAACTCGTCTTCCCATTTTAAATTTTTTTGTACTGGTTCTAAATTAATTTCTAAATTATTTTCTGGTAAAATAATCCTATTAAAGAGTTTTTCTTCTGTGTTAATTTTTTTAAAATTTGCTAATTCATTTTTCTTTTTTTTTACAATTTGATCAGAATTTTTCCATATACCAGTCTTGTTATCAAAAGAGCAGCTATAAGTTGCTAAAAAAATTGTTAGTATTAAAAATATTCGCATTAGTATAATTTTAATATTTTCTTACTTTATAGCTTCTGAAGCTATTCCACTCCATACAGACTTGCTTGAAATAATTTCTTCAAGTAATTTTTTTCCCTCATCTAATTTAGTAATCTTTATCAAATATAAAGCTTTTCTCAATTTTACTAGATCTTTTAAATCCTTTTCCATTTTTATATCTTCTACAACTTTAAAAAGTTCAAGAATTTCCTCATTATTTCTCTCTAGATCATTTTCAATAAGATTATTTAAAGCTAGAGAAGAATAAAATTTATTTTTACTCAATATAATTTCTTTGTAAACTGCTTTTGATCTTTCAAAATCTTTAGATGATAAATATATACCTGCTTTAATATATTTTTGAGATATATCTTCATTTTTTTCTTTTTGATAATAAGTATAAGCAAAAAAACAAAAGATAAAAATTAGTGTAAATGAGAATATTATAATTATCTTTTTTTTATTATGTTTGGCGATAATTGTTATCTTTTCAAATAAAGTTGAATTATTTAAATTTTCATTTTCCATATAAAAAATTTTTATTATTGGGAAATATTTTAGCTTTAACTTCTTTACTATATTTTTTTACAGCTTTTTCAATTGAAGTGTTCAAATTAGCATATTTCTTGACAAATTTTGGATAAAAGCCACTTAATCCTAGAAGATCATCTGTAACGAGTATTTGTCCATCGCAAAATGATGAAGAACCAATTCCTATGGTCGGTATGTTCAATAAATTTGATATAGCTTTAGCTGTATTTGGAGTTATGCATTCTAAAACAATAGAAAAAGCACCAGCTTTTTCTATGGATGTTGCTTGCTTAATTAAGTTTTTAATCTCGTTATCGTTTTTCCCTTCAACCTTAAATTTTTTTTTAAATTGAGGTGTATAACCTATATGTCCCATTACAGGTATTCTAGCTTTAGTTATTTCCTTAATTATTTTAAAATTTTTACTGTTACTCTCTATTTTGACTGCATCACATCTTGTTTTTTTAACAATTAGTTTTGCATTTTTTTTTGCTTGAGATGGATTATTATATGTTCCTTTGGGCATATCGACCACCATCAAAGATTTTTGAATTCCTTTTCTTACGCTTATACTATGAAGAATAATTGTTGACAATTTTACCTTATGGGTATTTTTCATACCATACAAAACGTTTGCTAAAGAGTCACCAACAAGAATTATATCACAATGTTTATCCAAAATTTTAGCAATGTTTTTAGAGTAAGCCGTTAAGCATACAATTTTTTTTTTATTTTTTTTTACCATTATCCTTTTAATTTTTTTCAACATTATTCTAATTCAATTGTACTGGGTGGCTTAGATGTTATATCATAAACTACTCTATTTATTCCAGGTACGCCATTAACAATTTTATTTGAAATTTCATCCAAAAAATCCTTTGGAAAATTAAAATAATCTGCAGTCATGCCATCTTCAGAAATTACTGCTCTTAACAAACAAGTATATTCATAAGTTCTGGAGTCCCCCATTACTCCGACAGTTTTCATGGGCAACAATCCTGCATATGCTTGCCAGATTTTATTGTAAAGATTATGTTTAACTAATTCACTAACAAAAATATGATCAGCATCTTGAAGTATTTTAGTTTTTTGTGGTGTAACTTTGCCAATTATTCTAATTGCCAAACCTGGTCCTGGAAAAGGGTGTTTATTTCTTATACTATTAACTAAACCCAATGATTTACCAAGAATTCTTACCTCGTCTTTAAAAAATTCTTTTAAAGGTTCAATTAATTTTAAATTCATTTTTTTTGGTAACCCCCCTACATTATGATGAGATTTAATTTTTGAAGTTATGCTTCCAGTCGCTGATCGACTTTCAATTATATCTGGATATAAAGTCCCTTGTGCTAAGAATTTTATATTCTTAAATTTATAAGCTTCTTTTTCAAATATCTTAATAAATAAATTTCCGATAATTTTTCTTTTTTTTTCTGGATCCTGAATATTTCTTAGCTTATTAAAGTATAATTTTGACGCATTAATTAGCCTTACGTTTAGCTTATATTTCTTTTTAAAAATATTATAAGATGATTTAAATTCATTTTTTCTCATTAAGCCAGTATCTACCATAATACAAATAAGATTCTTTTTTATAGCTTTGTTAATCAACAAAGCGACAACGCTACTATCTACCCCACCTGATAGTGCGCAAATAACTTTATCATTTTTAACAATTTTTTTTATATCATTTATTAATCTATTTTTTTCAGAATTTATTTTCCATTTTTTTTTTATCTTACAAATAGAAAATAAAAAATTTTTAAAAATTATATTTCCGTTTTCTGTATGGGTAACTTCTGGGTGAAATTGAACACCATAAATTTTACGTTCTTGATCCTCGATAATTGTTAATTTTGACTCTTTTGTAGATGCAACAATTTTAAATCCTTTAGGTAATTTAGTAACAGCGTCCTGGTGACTCATCCAAACAGATTTATATTTTTTGTTAAAAAGATCTTTTGTTAACAAAGATCTTTTTTTTTGAAAAAGCTTTGCTCTACCGAACTCCCTTTTTTTTTTAAAGGATCCGATAGAGCCCTGAAATTCTTTAGCTATTAATTGAAGCCCATAACATATTCCTAGAATAGGTATTTTTTTAAAGTAGATATCTTTTGGTATATTAGAATATTCTATCTTGGTAACAGTAGAAGGTCCTCCTGACAAAATTATCCCTTTAATTTGCTTATAGTCCTTAATCTTTTTAATATCTTTAATTGTTAGTATTTCAGAAAAAACACCAAGTTCTCTAACACGTCTAGCTATTAATTTTGTAACCTGAGAGCCAAAATCAATAATAATTATTTTTTCCATATGATTTCGGATGGGCATTTATTTTTTTAAAGATTTTTCTATTTCTACTTTTAACTCCTTGCTTTTTAAACAATAACTATGACAAATACTGATAAGTTGATCTATCAATTTTCGGCTCCCCTCAAAATCAGACTGGTTTAATCTTAATTCTGCAAGATTGTAAATTGCTTCCTCGTTTAAAGGATTAAGTAAAATTACTGTATTTAAATTTTTTTCTTCTAAATCTTTTTTATTTTGTTTGTTGAAGATCTTCGACAGATAAAGATAAGATTTTTCACTCTTGGGGTTGTAAACTATGTCCTGCTCAAATTTAAATTTTGCTTTTTCAAGTTGATTTTTTTTAAATAAAATAAGACCTTCATTGAAATAATCAGCGCTAGCCAATAAAACATTTGAAGATAACATTAATATAATAGTTATTTTTAATATTTTCACAATTACAATTTATAATTTAGAGTTGGCTCAATCATTTCTACACTATGCACCATGCTTTCGTAAAATCCAGCCTTGGTAATTTTAACAAATTTTGCGTTTTTTTTTATATCCTTTATAGTCTTAGCGCCAATATATCCCATAGAAGATCTTAATCCTCCCTGTAATTGATATATTATTTTAGATACATTGCCTTTATACTCTACTCGTCCATCTACACCTTCTGGCACAAATTTTGATTTATCCTTATAATTTTTTTGAAAATATCTATTTGAAGATCCAGCTGACATGGCGCCAATAGATCCCATGCCTCTATATCTTTTATAAAACCTGTTTTTTATTTTAAATTTTTTTCCAGGACTCTCATCTGTCCCTGCAAATATAGAGCCCATCATAATTGCATCAGCGCCAGCAGCTAATGCTTTAGCAATATCTCCAGAAAACTTGATTCCTCCATCTGAAATTATTTTAATTTTTTTACTTCTTAAAAACTTATAAACCTGCATAATCGCAGTAATTTGCGGTACACCTATACCAGCTACCATTCTAGTTGTGCAAATTGATCCTGGTCCAATACCAACTTTAATAATATCAGCACCTGAGTTATAAAGTCTTTTTGCCGCTTCGCTTGTCGCAATATTTCCAACACAAATTGGTATCTTATAATTATATTTTTTCAGCTTTGATAAAATTTTTACGACTTTCTCGCTATGGCCGTGAGCTGTGTCAATTACAATTAAATCTACGCCGCTACCTAAAAGTCTTTTAGCCCTCTCTAAGTCACTTATACTTGTCCCAATTGCTGCTCCAACTAATAAATTATTTTTCTTAACTTTTTCTACCTCTTTGCTTTGTTTTTTTATATCTAAATTTCTATGAATAATTCCGATTCCACCTTCTTTAGCTATTGCTGATGCCATAGATGATTCGGTTACAGTGTCCATCGCTGAAGACAAAAAAGGTGTTTTTAACTTTATATTTCTACCTAAATTAATTGATATATCGGTTTCAGATGGTAAAATTTTAGAAAATCGCGGCAGCAAAAGAACATCATCAAAAGTTAACGCTTCTTTAATTGCTTCCATATAAACTTATATACAATTTTTCAAAATTATAAAGTCTTTAATGTCGCGCAATGTAAATAAGTTTCTTTTGATTCGTTCCTGCTGGCCTCTGGTTTAAAAAAATGCACTTTTTTAAACATCGACTTTGCAAGATCTTTTACTTCTATAAAATCTTCCCCCATAAATAATTTTGATATTAAAACCCCATTAGGTTTTAAAGATTTTACTGAAAATTCAATAACATCAGAACACAATTGATTTGTTCGAATACAATCAAGAGATTTATTCCCGGTTGTATTTGCTGCCATATCAGAAATTATAACGTCTATTCCGTTAGGAAAAAAACGTGTAATTTCCTCTTTAGCCATATCTTCTCGAAAATCACACTGTTTAAAAGAGACATTATCAATTTTTTGAATTTTTTCTAAGTCTACTGATAATATTTTTCCAGAAATAATGATTCTGCTAGCAACTTGGGACCATCCACCTGGGAATGCACCGATATCAAGTAAATTTGTGTTGCTTCTAATAAATTTAAATTTTTCATTTAGTTCAATTAGTTTAAAAGCAGCTCTTGAACGGTAACCTAATGTTTTAGATTTTTTAAAGAATTGATCTCTATGTTGTTTAATTCTCCAAGTGTTGCTTTTTTTTCTTTGCTTTGATTTCTTCATTACAAAACATCTTCATGATCATCTTCAGATGTTTCTAAATTTTCTTTTATGTTTTGATTTTTATACATAAAAAAACTAATTGGTATTGAAATTAAGTAAATGCTTCCAAAGAATAAAAGCGTTTCGAATGTATAAAATAATAAAGAAATAAAAACTAATCCTATACCTAACAAAATAAATGCAGTTGTTTTAGGAGAGATAGAAATTTTTTTTAAGGATAACGTTGGAAATTTACTCACTAACAGAATAGCAATCACCACTGTGAAATATGGAGTAAATTTTTTAAAGTTAAAATCTATATTTAAATTTGATAACTCATAAATTAAAGGCATTAAGATTAATATGCCACCTGCAGGTGAGGGAATTCCCTCAAAAAAATTATTTTTCCAAGCCTCACTATCTTTTACTTTAGTTAAATTAAATCTTGCTAATCTTAAAACACAACAAACTGAATATATTAGTGTTATTGCCCAACCAAGTTTACCGTAATTATCTAATTCCCAAAAATATAAAACAAAAACTGGTGCTATCCCAAAACTTACGAAATCAGTCAGTGAATCTAGTTCTTTACCAAACTCTGATGTCCCTTTAATTAATCGGGCAACTCTTCCATCAAGCGCATCAAGAATTGCGGCAAATAAGATAAAAATTACCGCTAAACTATAATTTCCATCTATCGAAAATTTAATTGAGCTTATTCCTAAACATACTCCAGCCAATGTGAGAATATTCGGTAATAAATACCTAGTTTTTTTTGATGAAACCAATTTAAATTTTCTATTTTCTTCCATTATCTATTTGAAGCTATCAAACTTTCTCCTGCTATAACATTTTGGCCGACTTTTGCTAATACTTTTTTATTTTTAAAAAAAATATCTACTCTGCTGCCAAAACGTATCATGCCTATTCTATCTCCTTGTTTTAATTCTTGTCCCTGCTCTACATCACAAACTATTCTTCTTGCAATTAAACCTGCAATTTGAACTATAATAATTTCTTCTCCAGTTGTTTTACATTTAATCTTATAATAGTTTCTTTCGTTTTCCTCACTTGCTTTATCAAGTGATGCGTTGATGAATTTTCCTGGTTTGTAATTTATTTCTTCAATTTTACCTGTAAGAGGAGTTCTATTTACATGGCAATTAAAAACATTCATAAAAACGCTCACCTTTGTAAATGTTGTGTTTTCTAACTGAAGTTCTAATGGTCCTTTCTGCTCTGTAATTTTAGTAATCAATCCATCAGCAGGGCTAACTAAAAAATCATCATTGTTAATTGAGTATCTTTCTGGGTCCCTAAAAAAATAGTAAACCCAAATTGTAATTAAAGTAAAAAATAACCCTAAAAACTTTGAAAAAAGTAATACAAAAAATGTTACTATTATAGAAATTGCTAAAAATTTATAGCCTTCCTTATGAATTTTTGGAAAAATTGTATTAAACATAATTTTAAGTTTGCTAATTTTTTCTTAATATGTATAAAAATCCTACTTAATCAATCTATTTTTATTTTATGGCAAAAATTAAAGTCAAAAACCCAGTAGTTGAGCTAGACGGAGACGAAATGACTAGGATCATCTGGTCATTTATAAAAGAAAAGCTTATTAAGCCCTATTTAGACATAGACCTAAAATATTACGATTTAGGCATGGAGAGTAGGGACAAAACTAATGACCAAGTTACAATTGATTGTGCCAAAGCTATTCAAAAGCATGGAGCAGGAGTAAAATGTGCAACTATCACCCCAGATGAAGGTCGTGTAAAAGAGTTTAATTTAAAAAAAATGTGGAGATCACCTAACGGTACAATTAGAAATATTGTTGGTGGAACAATATTTAGGGAACCAATAATTTGCAAAAATGTTCCTAGGCTGGTTCCTCACTGGGCGGACAGCGTAATAGTGGGAAGACATGCTTTCGGAGATCAGTATAAAGCCACTGATTTTAAAGTTCCTGGTAAAGGAAAAATGATAGTTAAATGGGAGTCCGAGGATGGAAAAAATAAAATTGAACATGAAGTATTTAATTTTGATGGGCCAGGTATTGCTCTTTCTATGTATAATTTAGATAATTCTATAAAAGATTTTGCTAGGGCGTGTATGAACTATGGTCTAGTCAGAAAATGGCCTGTTTACTTTTCATCAAAAAATACAATTTTAAAAGCATATGATGGTAGATTCAAAGATATATTTGAAGAAGTTTTTCAAAAAGAGTTTAAAAATAAATTTAAGGAATTGGGAATAACATATGAACATAGATTAATTGATGATATGGTTGCTTGTGCAATGAAGTGGAGTGGAAAATATATTTGGGCCTGCAAAAACTACGATGGAGATGTTCAATCAGACACAGTTGCCCAAGGATACGGTTCTTTGGGATTAATGACTAGTGTGCTTAGGACTCCAGATGGTAAAATAGCTGAAGCTGAAGCTGCTCACGGAACTGTAACTAGACATTATAGACAACACCAAGCAGGAAAAGAAACATCTACAAACCCTATAGCTTCAATCTTTGCATGGACAAGGGGTTTATCCCACAGAGGAAATCTTGATGGCAATCAAGAGCTTATAAAGTTTGCAGAAACTCTAGAAAAAGTTTGTATTGAAACAGTTGAAAGTGGCTCAATGACTAAAGATTTAGCAATATTAATAAGTAAAGATCAAAAATTCTTAACAACTAATCAATTTTTAGAGGCAATAAACTCTAATCTAAAAAAGAAACTTAACTAATTTTATCGACTATTGCTTGAAAAGCATCATCTATTTTATTTTTATTGTTTCCACCAGCTTGAGCAAAATCTTTTCTTCCCCCTCCTCCTTTTCCTCCAAGTATTTCTGAAGCAATTTTTAC
>CACLBB010000008.1 GCA_902605035.1 uncultured Pelagibacteraceae bacterium | reverse complement strand
CATCCTCTAAGAAAAGATTTTCCTCTCACAGGTTTTAACGAAGTAAGATACAGCGAAAAAGAAAAAAAGGTAATTTATGAGCCAGTTAAACTTGAGCAAAATTATAGAAACTTTGATTTTGAAAGTCCTTGGGAAGGAACAAAATATGTTAATGACGTAAAAAAAGTGGGGGAAAATGAAAAAAAAAACTAAATCTATGAGTTTAAATTTTGGTCCTCAACATCCCGCTGCACACGGAGTTCTAAGATTGATTTTAGAACTAGATGGTGAAATTGTTGAAAAGGCTGATCCACACATAGGGTTATTACATAGAGGTACAGAAAAACTCATTGAGCAAAAGACATATACACAAGCCTTGCCTTATTTTGACAGGTTAGATTATGTCGCTCCAATGAACCAAGAGCATGCCTTTGCTCTTGCAGCAGAAAAATTACTTAATATTGAAGTTCCAATAAGAGCAAAATACATTCGAGTAATTTTCTGCGAGATAGGAAGGATCTTAAGCCATATACTTAACGTAACAACTCAAGCTTTAGATGTTGGAGCATTAACACCCTCACTTTGGGGATTTGAGGAGAGAGAAACTTTAATGACTTTTTATGAAAGAGCCTCTGGGTCTAGGCTTCATGCTAATTATTTTAGAACTGGAGGAGTAAACCAGGATATCCCTTTAAAATTAGTTCAAGATATAGAAACATTTTGTAAATCGTTTCCAAAAATTATTGACGATCTAGAGTCACTGCTCACTGATAATCGAATATTTAAACAGAGAAATGTTGATATAGGCATTGTATCAAAACAGGAAGCTTTAGATCATAGTTTTTCTGGAGTAATGCTAAGAGGATCTGGGATACCTTGGGATTTAAGAAGATCGCAGCCCTACGAGATTTATGAAGATTTAGATTTTAAAATACCAGTTGGGAAAAACGGAGATTGTTATGATCGCTATTTATGTAGAATTGAGGAAATGCGAGAAAGCGTTAGAATTATTTTGCAATGTATAGAAAAACTTCCGAAAGGACCAGTAAAATCAATTGATAATAAGATAACTCCTCCTACCAAAGATAATTTGAAACAGTCAATGGAGGCTTTAATACACCATTTTAAATTATTTACCGAGGGCTATAGAGTTCCTGAAGGAGATGTTTATTCAGCTGTTGAAGCACCAAAAGGTGAATTTGGAGTATATCTTATTTCAGATGGCAGTAGCAAACCCTATAGATGCAAAATAAGAGCCCCAGGATTTTCACATTTACAAGCAATGGATTATTTAATTCGTGGACACATGTTAGCTGATGTTCCTGCAGTATTAGGTTCACTAGATATAGTTTTCGGAGAAGTTGATCGATGAGTTTAAAAAAAGTACATGATAAACAACCAAAAGAATTTTATTTTTCAAAAAATAATTTACAAAAAGTAGATGAAATTTTTAGCAGATATCCAAAAAAAAATAAAAAAAGCGCAGTAATGCCACTACTTTATTTAGCGCAAAAACAAAATGAAAATTGGATACCTTTAGCTGCTATAAAGTACATAGCAAAAATTTTAAATATGCCATACATCTCAGTTTATGAAATAGCTACTTTTTATACAATGTATAACCTTGCACCTGTTGGTAAGCATTTTATACAAGTCTGCACAACAACACCATGTCTTATTCGTGGAGCAGATAAAATTGTTAAACTATGTAAAGAAAAAATTTCGCCAAAAGAAAATGAGATCTCGAAAAAAGGAAACTGTTCTTGGATGGAGGTTGAATGTTTAGGAGCCTGTGTAAGCGCTCCTATGATACAAATTAACGATCAGTATTACGAAGATTTAGACGAAAAGAATACAAAAGAAATTTTAGATTCATTAATAAAAGACAAACCCTTGAAACCTGGATCCTACAGAGGTCGTAAAAACACTTCTCCGGAGCATTTTCAACTTGTAGATAGAGGCAAACATGCTTAAAAAAGAAAATAAAATATTCCAAAACCTTTATAATGAATTTGGATGGGAAATAGACAATGCTCTAAAAAGAGATGATTGGAAAAATACAAAAGAATTTATTTCTAAAGGAAGAGAGTGGATTATTAATGAAGTTAAATTATCAGAACTAAGAGGAAGAGGCGGAGCAGGTTTTTCAACAGGTTTAAAATGGTCATTTGCTCCTAAGAATGTCGGCTCAAGACCTCACTATTTAGTAATTAACGCTGATGAGTCTGAACCGGGAACTTGTAAAGATAGAGACATACTAAGATTCGAACCCCAAAAATTAATAGAAGGCTGCCTTCTTGCAGGCTACGCGGTAAATGCTCATGTTTGTTATATTTATATAAGAGGAGAATATTTAAATGAGGGTAAAATATTACAAGAAGCAATTGACCAAGCATATGAAAAAAAACTATTAGGTAAAAACGCATGTGGATCAGGCTGGAATTTTGATATTAAAATTCATTATGGAGCTGGAGCTTATATTTGCGGTGAAGAGACTGCTTTATTAGAAAGCATTGAAGGTAATAAAGGTCAACCAAGATTAAAACCTCCGTTTCCTGCTTTAGTTGGTTTATATGGATGCCCAACAATTGTTAATAATGTAGAGACAATTGCAGTTGTTCCTACAATACTTAGAAGAGGAGGAAAGTGGTTTGCATCCATTGGTAAACCAAAAAATACGGGAACCAAAATTTTTTGTATTTCAGGAAATGTAAATTCTCCTTGCAATGTAGAGGAAGAAATGGGGATCCCATTAAAAGAACTGATAGAAAAACACGCAGGTGGAGTGGTAGGTGGATGGGATAATCTACAAGCGGTTATTCCCGGTGGATCTTCTATGCCATTACTATCTAAAAAAATATGCGATACAATAACAATGGATTTTGACTCTTTAATTGAAAACAAAAGCGGACTAGGAACAGCAGGCATTATAGTTATAAATAAGCAACAAGATATAGTTGCTTGCATGGCAAGAATAGCAAGATTTTATAAGCACGAAAGTTGTGGTCAGTGTACTCCTTGCAGAGAAGGTGCAGGATGGATGTGGAGGATTTTAGATAGAGTTGTAAAAAGAAAAGCAACTTTAAATGATGTAGATTTACTATCAGATGTTACAAAACAAATAGAAGGACATACTATTTGTGCATTTGGTGAGGGATCTGCCTGGCCAGTCCAAGGTCTATTGAGACATTTTAGAAAAGAAATAGAGAGTAGATGTTGGGAAGAACCAGTTGTTAAGAAAAAAACAAATAATCCTTATTTAGTAGATCAACATTTATTAGAAAATAAAAATGCCTAAAATTATAATTAACGGAAAAGAAATTGAATTTGAAAAAGGAATGACAGTTCTTCAAGCTTGTGAACTAGCCGACGTAGAGATACCAAGATTTTGTTATCACGAAAAATTATCAATAGCTGGTAATTGTAGAATGTGTTTAGTAGAAATGGAAAAGTCACCTAAACCTATTGCATCTTGTGCAATGCCTGCGGCGGAAGGAATGAACATAAAAACAAATACCCCATTTGTAGAAAAAGCTAGAAAAGGTGTAATGGAATTTTTATTAGCCAATCATCCATTAGATTGTCCAGTTTGTGATCAAGGCGGTGAATGCGATCTGCAGGATCAGTCTTTGTATTATGGAGTTGATAAATCTAGATTTGTAGAAAATAAAAGACAAGTTAAAGAAAAATATATGGGACCGTTGATTAAAACTCAAATGACTAGATGCATACATTGTACGAGATGTGTAAGATTTGCTACCGAAGTTGCAGGAGTACCAGAAATTGGAGCTGTAGGAAGAGGAGAAAATATGGAAATCACAACTTATTTAGAAAAATCAATGGAGTCAGAGTTGTCTGCGAATGTAATAGATCTTTGTCCAGTGGGCGCTTTGACTTCAAAACCTTACGCATTTGAGGCAAGACCATGGGAACTTAAAAAAACAGAAAGCATAGATGTTATGGATGCGGTAGGCTCTAATATAAGAGTAGATACTTATAATTGGGAAGTAAAAAGAATTTTGCCTAGGCTGAACAACAACATTAATGAAGAGTGGATATCTGATAAGACACGATATGCTTGTGATGGTCTTTTAAAACAAAGATTAGACGTTCCATATATAAAGATTAACAATAAATTTAAGAAAGTTACATGGGATGAGGCAATAAATTTAATTTTTGAGAAAATAAAATCAGTGCACTCTGATGAAATAGGTGGACATATTGGAGATATGGTAAATTTAGAAAACGCACTTGCTTTTAAAAAATTATTCAAAGTTTTGAAGAGTGAAAATTTAGAATTTAGAGAAAAAAAATTTTACATTAACCCTAATGAGAAAATAAATTACATTTTTAACTCATCAATAAAAGGAGTCGAAGATTCTGATTTAATTCTTTTAATAGGAACTAATCCTAGACATGAGGCCACAATGATTAATGCTAGGATAAGAAAAGTTTTCTCAAATAAAAGAATTCCTATTTATTCAATAGGAGATCCAGGAGATCTCACCTATAATTATGAAATTATTGGAAATAAAACTGAAGATATTAAAAAAATTGTTAGTGGTGAGACAGAATTCTCAAAAAAGTTTTTATCTGCAAAAAAACCTATAATAATAATAGGAGAGTCAGCTTTAGAGAATAAAAGTGGTGAATATATATTTGAATCTTTAAAAAATTTTTTAAAAAAGAATAACTTTATTTCAAAAGAATGGAATGCTTTAAACGTATTAGTCCAAAACGCGTCAACTGTAGGGTTAATAGACCTTAAAATTTTTCCAAATCAAAAAAGTGATTTCAACTTCTTTAAAAATTTAAAAGAAAATAAATTTAAATTTTTATATTTACTAGGATCAGATAATTTAGAATTTAAAAAAGAAAAAGAATTTATTGTTTATCAAGGAAGCCATGGTGATAGAGGAGCAGAAATAGCTGATGTCATTTTACCCAGCGCCGCTTATACTGAGCAAAATGGTTTATATGAAAATTTAGAAGGTAGGGTACAAGAATGTAAAAAAGCTGCATACCCAATTGGAGAGGCTAAAGAAGATTGGAAAATTTTTAATTTGATAATTAAAAAATTAGGACTTAAAGAAAATATTCTAAAATTTGAATTATTGAGAAATGAAATTTTTAAATCTATACCAAATTTTTCTTCTATAAATGAACTACCAGAATTTAAGATTGGTAATGATAGTAAACTTAATCCAGAATTTTTTAATGAAGAAATTAAAATAAAAAATTTGGATTATTATTTTTCGAATTCGATTGCAAGAGCTTCGAAAACAATGAGCGAATGTCGTCAAGAACGTTTTAAAGAAAAAAAAACTGGAACTATTAATTGATGATTGAATATTTACAATTTTTTGCCGAAGAAATTTACAAAATTTTATTTTTATTAGTTCCAATTTTAGTATCTGTAGCTATGATTGTTTGGTTAGATAGAAGAGTTTGGGGTCTAGTACAAAAAAGAAAAGGCCCAAATGTTGTCGGTCCTTTTGGTTTGTTTCAGACGTTAGCTGACGCCCTTAAATATATTTTTAAGGAAATAATTATACCTGCTAGTTCTAATAAAGTTGTATTTATTTTAGCTCCTATAGTTACAATGACTTTAGCCCTAGTAGCTTGGGCTGTAATTCCTATGAGTGAAGAGATTGTTTTGGCTGATATAAATGTAGGAATTTTATATTTATTTGCAGTCTCATCTTTAGGTGTCTATGGAATAATTATGGGAGGCTGGGCATCTAATTCAAAATATCCTTTTTTAGGCGCTATTCGTTCGGCGGCTCAAATGGTTTCTTATGAAGTCTCAATTGGAATTATTATAATAAATGTTCTTCTTTGCGTTGGATCTTTAAACCTTAAAGATATTGTCTTAGCTCAAAAAGATTTATGGTATGTAATTCCATTATTTCCAATGTTTGTAATATTTTTTATTTCAGCTTTGGCAGAAACAAACAGACCTCCATTTGATTTACCTGAAGCAGAGGCAGAATTAGTAGCAGGATATCAAACAGAATATTCAGGAATGATGTATGCTATGTTTTGGTTAGGCGAATATGCTAATATCCTATTGATGTGTGCAATGGGAACGATTTTATTTTTAGGTGGTTGGCTCCCTGTACTTGATATCTACCCAATTAATTTAGTACCTGCTCCAATATGGATGATTTTAAAAATACTATTTTTATTTTTATTATTTGCATTAATAAAAGCTATAGTTCCTAGATATAGGTACGATCAGCTAATGAGATTGGGCTGGAAAATATTTTTACCTTTTTCATTAATTTATCTAGTTTTAACGGCAAGTTTTTTATTTTTCTTTGATAAGCTACCTGAAGGAACATTCTAATGAGCTTTTCAAGATTTTTTAAAACTATTTTTTTGATTGAATTTATTCAAGGCCTTTTTTTAGCAATCAAAGAAATATTTAAAAAATCAAAAACAATTAATTATCCTTTCGAAAAAGGTTCAATCAGCCCTCGTATGCGAGGGGAACATGCTTTAAGAAGATATCCGAATGGAGAAGAAAGATGTATAGCCTGTAAACTTTGTGAAGCGGTATGTCCAGCTCAAGCTATAACAATTGAGTCCACTGAAAGATCTGACGGTAGTAGAAAAACAACTAGATATGATATCGATATGTTGAAATGTATATATTGCGGTTTATGTCAAGAGTCCTGCCCCGTAGACGCGATAGTACAGGGACCAAATTTTGAATTTGCAACCGAAACAAGAGAAGAACTTTACTACAATAAACAAAAGTTGCTTGACAACGGAGACAGATGGGAGTCCGTCTTAGCAAAAAACATTAAATTGGATAAACCTTATAGATAAATGTTAATACATTCTATTTTTTTTTATTTCTTTTCTATAATTGCAATATTTTCATCTTTGATGGTTATAACTTCTAGGAATACTATCAATTCAGTTTTTTTTTTAATTCTTGATTTTATATCTGTTGGATGTTTATTCATTATGGTTGGTGCAGAATTTTTAGGAATGATAATCCTAATAGTTTATGTGGGCGCAGTTGCTGTTCTTTTTCTGTTTGTAGTAATGATGTTAAATGTGGCAGAACAAAAACAATCCTGGTTTATTGGAAGAAAATCAACGCACATACCTACTGGGTTAATAGTAAGTGTTTTAATTTTTTTAGAACTTTTAGTCGTAGTCGGAGGCTGGAAATACAAAGATGATTTAATGTCTAGTAGCACACTTGTTTTATCAGATATTTCAAATACACATCAACTTGGTCTTGTAATGTATACTGACTATATTTTGTATTTTCAGTTAGCAGGTATAATTCTTTTATTATCTATGATAGGCGCTATATTACTAACTTTTCGAGAGAGATCAGGCGTAAAAAAACAAAGTTATTTAAAACAAATATCAAGAAGTCCTACAACTTCTATTGAGCTCAAAGAAGTTAAATCTAAATCTGGAGTCAAGATAGATGATTGAAATAGGTTTAGGTCACTATCTTTCTCTTGGAGCAATAATTTTTTTCTTGGGTGTAATGGGAATCTTTTTAAATAGGAAAAATGTAATAGTTATATTGATGTCTATTGAATTAATCCTATTAGCAGTAAATATAAATTTAATTTCATTTTCAATTTTTTCAGGAGATATTGTAGGTCAAGTATTTACCATGCTTACCTTGACTGTTGCGGCAGCTGAGGCAGCTATAGGTTTAGCAATAATTGTAATTTACTACAGGAACAAGGGTTCGATCAGAGTTGAAGACATACATGAAATGAAAGGTTAAATGTCATACGCAGTAATTTTTCTACCATTAATAGGATCAATACTTGGTTATTTAGGAAAATCATTGTCAAAGAAGTTTTCAGAAATTACTACATGTATTTTTGTAAGTCTCTCAGCATTATTATCACTTTTTATTTTTTTCGATGGATTAAAAAACAAAAATTACGATAACTATAAAGTTTTAGAATGGATAAGTTCAGGAAATTTTGAGGCAAACTGGTCTATTAATATAGATCCTTTAAGCTCTGTAATGCTTGTTGTTGTAACTTTAATTTCAGCGCTAGTACACATTTATTCTATTGGCTATATGTCTCATGACCCGCACAAGCCTAGATTTATGTCTTATTTGTCTCTTTTCACTTTTTCGATGCTGACACTTGTAGTGTCAGATAATTTTTTACAATTATTTTTTGGATGGGAGGGTGTTGGATTATGTTCTTACTTATTAATTGGTTTTTGGTATAAAAAAGAATCTGCCAATAACGCTGCAATTAAAGCCTTCATTGTAAATAGAATAGGTGATTTTGGATTAGCAATTGGAATATTTTTAATCTTCTTTTATTTTGGGACTATAAATTTTGACGAAGTCTTTCAACAAGTACCGCAATTTACACAAAAAAAATTCGTATTTTTTGGAATTGAATTAAATTTAATTACATTAATTTGTATATTCTTATTTATAGGAGCAATGGGAAAATCTGCTCAATTTTTATTACATACTTGGTTACCCGATGCAATGGAGGGACCTACTCCAGTTTCGGCGTTAATTCATGCCGCGACCATGGTTACAGCTGGTGTATTTTTAGTCGTGAAATGCTCTCCGATTTTTGAATATTCAGACACAGCTTTGAATTTAGTAGCAATTATTGGAATGATAACCGCAATTTTTGCAGCTTCTGTAGCACTAGTTCAAAATGATATAAAAAAAATTGTTGCTTATTCGACTTGCAGTCAATTAGGTTATATGTTTTTTGCTGCGGGAATTGGAGCCTATCACGTTGCAATGTTTCATTTATTTACTCACGCATTTTTTAAAGCATTATTATTTTTAGGTTCAGGTTCAGTGATTCATGCATTTCATGAAGAGCAAGATATTAGAAAAATGGGAGGTATAATGAAAAAACTTCCTTATACATATGTGTTTATGTTGATAGGCACCTTAGCACTTACAGGATTTCCTTTTCTCTCAGGTTTTTACTCTAAAGACGCTATTATAGAATTTGCGTATTTGACCAAATCTCAATTAGGAAATTATGTTGTTTTTATAGGTGTTTTTACAGCATTTTTAACTTCAATTTATTCTTGGAGACTATTTTTTAAAACTTTTCACGGCTCTTACAATAATAGCAAACTTCCAATTGAGAAAACGCATGAGTCACCGTTGATTATGCTGATCCCTTTATTATTTTTAAGTATTGGCGCAATATTAGCTGGAGTCTTTTTTAAAGAGATATTTATCGGGCATCATAACAATGATTTTTGGCAATCGTCCGTTTTTTTTCTTGAAGAAATTAAACATGATAAAATTCCTCTTTGGTTTTTACTTTTAACTCCGACTTTAGTTGTTGTTTTAATTCCCATCTCTTATTATTATTTTGTTGCAAATACCTCAATAATAGAAGATTTTAAAAAAACAAATGCACCATTGTATAATTTTTTACAAAATAAATGGTACATAGATGAACTTTATGAAATTATATTTGTAAAAACTGCTAAGAAAATTGGTTCCTTTTTTTGGAAACAAGGTGATATAGGCACAATAGATAGATTTGGACCAGATGGTATATCTAAATTAATTAAGCTGATATCAAATAAAGCAGGTCGTTTTCAAACAGGTTTTATATACGATTATGCGTTTGTAATGCTAATTGGTTTGTCAATATTATTAACATATTTAATTTTAATTTAGAATGAACTTCCCAATACTCTCAACTTTAATCTTTTTACCTTTAATTAGCTCTTTTTTTATTTTTATATCTAAAGAGCAAAAAAATAATAATGGAGCAATTTATATTTCGTTATTTAGTAGTTTAGCCACTTTAATGTTATCTTTATTTTTATGGTACTCATTAGATTATAATTCACCTGACTTCCAATTTGTAGAAGACAAATCTTGGATTAATGACTTTATTAAATTTAAATTGGGAGTCGATGGTATATCAATTTTATTTATAGTATTAACTGCGTTTATTACTCCTATATGCATTATATCATGCATTAATAGTGTTAAAGAAAGAATTAAAGAATTCTTGATAGCTATTCTAGTTTTAGAAACTTTAATGATTGGTGTTTTTTGCTCATTGGATTTAGTAATTTTTTATCTATTTTTCGAAGCGGGGCTAATTCCAATGTTTATAATAATTGGTGTCTGGGGAGGACCAAAACGTGTCTATTCAGCTTTTAAATTTTTTCTTTTTACATTATTGGGATCAGTATTAATGTTGGTAGCTATAATTGCAATATACTGGATAACTGGCACTACTGACATTACAGAAATATATAAAATTAAAATACCTATCGAACATCAAAATTTATTGTGGCTAGCCTTTTTTAGTTCTTTCGCTGTAAAAACTCCTATGTGGCCAGTTCATACTTGGCTTCCGGATGCTCATGTTGAGGCACCTACAGCTGGCTCTGTAATATTAGCTGCAATACTTTTAAAAATGGCTGGTTATGGGTTTTTAAGGTTTTCAATACCAATGTTTCCGGTAGCATCAGAATATTTTACCCCTCTAGTTTATTCATTAAGCATTATTGCAATAATTTATACATCGTTGGTAGCATTAATGCAGGATGATATGAAAAAATTGATTGCTTACTCATCAGTAGCACACATGGGTTATGTCACATTAGGTATTTTTACATTTACAAAACAAGGTGTTGAAGGAAGTATATTTCAAATGATTAGTCACGGTTTGATTTCAGCAGCTTTATTTTTATGTGTTGGTGTAATTTATGATAGATTGCATTCAAGACTTATTAGCTCTTACGGTGGACTAGTTAATTTTATACCAAAATATTCTTTTTTATTTTTAGTTTTTGCTTTAGCAGCCTTAGGTTTACCTGGTACAACTGGATTTCTTGGAGAGTTCTTAGTTTTAACAGGAAGTTTTCAAAAAAACTATATAGTAGCTATGTTAGCAACTTTTGGAGTAGTGCTAGGAGCAGCTTATATGTTGTGGTTAACTAAAAGGGTTCTATTTGGTAAAACAACAAATGAAGATATCAAAACTTTGAAAGATACAAATAATCTAGAGATAATGATGTTGTCATCTTTAGCTTTTTTTATTATTTTTTTTGGATTTTACCCAGCTCCTTTGATGGAAACAATTAACATTTCTGTCGACAATCTTATTACTAATTATAATCAAGACTTAAACTATTTTAATTTGGCGAAAAATGATTAACAACTTAAATATTCTTTTACCTGAAATTTTTTTAACTTTATCAATATTTTCTATTTTAATGGTTGGAGTTTTTACAAAAAAAAGTTTTAATTTGATTTTTAATTCATCTTCTTTAATTTTATTAATCGCAATTGCTTTAATATTAAACTCTTCAAATGATGTAGAAAAAATCTTTTTAAATAGTTTTGTAAAAGATTCGTTTTCTAATTTTTTTAAAATTTTAATTCTTATTTCTAGTTTATTTGTTTTAAATTCTTCAAAAAAATTTATTATTGAAAATAAAATTGATAAGTTTGAATACCCTATTATTATTTTAATTTCAATTTTAGGGATGTTTTTTATGTTAAGCTCCAATGACTTGATTTTATTTTATTTAGGTCTTGAGCTTCAATCTTTAGCTCTCTATATTTTAGCATCGATTGATCGAGATAATTCTAGATCTTCTGAGTCTGGAATTAAATATTTTGTTTTAAGCGCACTATCTTCTGGACTTTTGTTGTATGGTTGTTCGTTATTGTATGGTTATACTGGGTCTACTAATTTTGAATTAATTGCTGAGCAACTCAATAAAGAAAATACTGGGGCAATATTTGCGATGGTATTTATATTAGTGGGTTTAGCATTTAAAGTTTCTGCAGTACCTTTTCATATGTGGACACCAGATGTATATGAAGGAGCACCTACCTCTATAACTAGTTTTTTTGCTGTTGTACCTAAAGCAACAGGTTTAGCACTTTTAATTAAGTTTATGTTTGTACCTTTCTCAAATATAATTTTTGAATGGCAAACGATAATTATTTTTATTTCAGTTGCATCAATGATCCTGGGAGCTGTTGCAGCTATTGTGCAAAAAAATATAAAAAGACTATTAGCATATAGTTCTATTGGACATATTGGATATGCTCTTGCTGGAGTTGCAACTGCATCCACCTCTGGATACGAGAGTTCCGTCGTATATATATCTATTTATGTAGTAATGAATGTTGGAGCTTTCTCATGTTTGTATTTAATGAGAAAAGATGGAATGTATAAAGAAAATATTTCAGATCTTTCGGGTATTTCAAAAAAGCATCCAATTTTAGCTATATCTTTATTAATTATTTTATTTTCTTTAGCAGGTATACCTCCGCTAGCTGGTTTTTTTGCTAAATTTTATATTTTTGCTTCTGTTGTTGAACAAAAAATGTACGCTTTGGCAGTTATAGGTCTTTTAACAACGGTTATATCTGCTTTTTATTATCTAAAGATTATAAAAACAATTTACTTTGAGGAGAGTGGAATTACTTTCGACGATATGAAAGATAAGACAGCTAAAGTCACGATTTTGATAAGTTGCACAGTATTACTTACTTTTTTTCTATACCCATCATTTTTGAATAATATTGTTAATACTTTATTTATAAATTAATGAGATTAAAATTAAGAAAATTTAATATTTTAAAAAGTACAAATGATACAGCACACCAACTAATAAAAAAAAACCTATATAAACCAACTATGGTCACATCAAAAATTCAAACCAAAGGAAGAGGAACCATGGGAAAAAAATGGATATCAAAAAAAGGGAATATTTTCTTTTCAATCTTTTTTGAGATTAATCCAAAAAAAATCAATTTTAAACATTATGCAACTTTAAACGCATTTTTGGTTAAAAAGATTATATCAAAATACATAAATAAAAAGATAAAAATTAAATGGCCAAACGATTTGCTAATTGAAAAAAAAAAAATTTGCGGTATTTTACAAGAAGTTATAAGTTTTAAAAAAAAAAATTTTTTAATAGTTGGTGTCGGGATAAACTCTTACTTTTCACCTTATATCTCTGGTTGCAAAACTTCTTGTTTAAATGATCACTCAAAAAAAAATTTAGATAATAATAAGATTTTAAAGGATATTAAAAAAAACTATGAAAAATTTATAGATGAAACAAAAAAACAACAATTATCATATTTATTAAAAACTTATAAGAATAATTAAAATGAACTACTTAGTAGGCGATATAGGCAATACATTAATTAAATTTTCTGTTTTAGATAACAATTATAAAATAAAAAATTCATATACTATCGAAACAAAAAAAATAGTTAATGATAAAATCAAAAGATTTTTTCTAAAAAAATTTTTAAATAAAGATTTAAATAACAATGTCGTTTTTTCAAGTGTAGTACCTAAAGCTTTTAATATTCTTAAAAGATATTTTTCACAAAAAAAATTCAAAGTTTTTGAAATTAAAGATTTACATGTTAAAAAACTATTATCTATAAAGGTGAGAAATTATAATCAATTGGGTTCTGATAGAATTGCAAACGCTGTAGGATCTCTTAAATATAAAAATTGTTTAATAATCGATTTTGGAACTGCTACAACATTCGACATTTTAAAAAATTGTGTATATGTCGGTGGAGTAATTTCTCCAGGTATAAAATTATCTATTTCAAATTTAAATAAATCAACAGCTCTACTGCCTTTAATTAATCTAAAAAAAAAACAAAAAAGTTTTGGAAAAAATACAGCCGAAGCTCTAAACGCTGGATTTCTATGGGGTTACGAGGGTCTAATAAATAACATTATTAAGAAAATTATTTTTAAGACTAAAGTAAATTACAAAATTATTTTAACTGGTGGATATGCTAAAATATTTAGCAAGTATATTAACAAAAAGAATATTATTGATCAAAATATAACAATTAAAGGGCTAGCAAAAATTTTTAAAGAACTGATATGAGTAAAGAGGAATTGATTTTTTGTCCATTGGGTGGTTCAGGTGAAATAGGAATGAATATGAACTTATTTGCTTATGGCACTCAAGAAAATCAAAAATGGATTATTGTTGATATTGGAGTAACGTTTGCTGATGACTCTATTCCAGGTATAGATTTAATTTTTCCAGACCCAGGATTTATTTTAGACAAAAAAGATGATTTATTGGGGATTGTATTGACTCATGCTCACGAGGATCATATTGGAGCAATAGCTCATATTTGGCCTAATCTAAAATGTAAAATATTTGCCACTCCATTTACTGCTGTATTGATTCAAGAAAAATTCAAAGAGAAAAAAATTGATATTTCAAAATATTTGAACATTGTTCCACTGAATGGAAATGTAAAATTAGGCGCTTTTGAAATTGACTTTGTAACACTTACTCACTCGATTTTAGAACCTAATGGACTAAGTATAAAAACTCCTCTAGGTACAATTTTACACACTGGAGATTGGAAAATAGATCCTAATCCTCTTATAGGAGGAAATATTGATGAAAAAAAATTAAAAGAAATTGGAGATAAAGGAAATATAACTATGATATGTGACTCTACAAATATTTTTAATCCCGGACGAGCTGGTTCAGAGGCCGATGTAAGAGACAGTCTACTAAAAATTATGGAAACCAAATCTAATAGAATATTGGTAACATCTTTTGCTTCTAATGTAGCAAGAATGGAGTCAATTTTTTATTGTGCAAAGAATATTGGGAGATCTATATGTTTAGTTGGAAGGTCAATGCAAAGAATTTACAAGGCTGCGAGGAAGTGTGGTTATTTGGAAAATTTACTAGAACCGATTGAGCCGAAACATGCAAGAAATATCCCAAAAAATAAGATTTTATATTTAGCTACTGGGAGTCAGGGAGAAGTTATGGGTGCCATGAATAGAATTATAAATAACACTCATCAAGAAGTTTTTTTAGAGTCCGGTGATTGTGTTATTTTTTCTTCGAAAATCATCCCTGGTAATGAAAAAAAGTTATACCAACTACAAAATCAAATTGTCAAAAATGATATAGAAATAATTACTGAAGAAAATGCATTTGTGCATGTTTCCGGACACCCAAACAGAGATGATCTTAAAGATATGTATAAGTGGGTAAAACCAAGATGTATTATACCTGTACATGGAGAGCACAGACACATGAAAGAACATGTGGCATTCGCAAAAGAGATGCAAATTCCAAAAACACTTTTAATAGAAAATGGAGATATAATTAGGCTTCTCCCTGGCAATGAACCTAAAATAATAGATAAAGCTCCATCTGGAAGACTATACTTAGATGGTAATTTAGGCGTGGATGGTGACTCTCAATCAATTAAAGATAGAAAAAATCTCTCTGTTAATGGTTATTTAGAAATTACAATTATTATTGCTAACAATGGAAAAGTAAAAAAACCTGTTATTTCATTTAAAGGACTACCCGAAAATGACGAAAGTGAGAATTTTATTTTCGATATAGAGGATGAAATTTTAAATATTTGTAGAACTTTTTCTTTAGAAAGTAAGAGTCAAGAAAAAAATTTAATTGAGACTATAAAACAAAATTGTAGAAAAATTGTAAAAGATAAAATAGGAAAAAAACCTTTTACAAATATAAATATTGCAAGGATTTAATGGGTGCAACTGGATCAATAATTATTTATGTAATGATTTGGTGGGTCGTTTTTTTTTCTATTTTACCAGTAGGTATTAAATCTAATAACAAAACATTTAAAGAAACACTCGAAGGATCAGATCCTGGAGCTCCAAAAAACCCAAAAATCGCTAAAAAATTTTTAATAACTACTATAATTACTTCAATATTATTTATTATGATATATTATTTAGTAAATATTGGGGTCTTAAATTTAAGGAACTTTTTACAGTAATGTATTTGTCTAAACTTTTTATACCAACTACTAAAGATGTACCTGCTGAGGCAAAAATAAAGTCTCATCAGTTAATGCTTAGAACTGGTATGATAAAGCAATCTTCAGCTGGAATTTACTCTTGGCTGCCTATGGGCTTTAAAATTATGAAAAAAATTGAACAAATTGTTAGAGAAGAACAAAATTTAGTCGGTGCTCAAGAAATGTTAATGCCAACTATTCAATCTTCAGAAATATGGAAAGAAAGTGGAAGATATGAAGATTATGGAGAAGAGATGCTAAGAATAAAAGATAGACAAGGAAGAGAAATGCTTTATGGGCCTACTAATGAGGAGCTTGTAACCGATATATTTAGATCTAGCATAAAGTCTTACAAGTCCCTTCCTCAAATTTTATATCATATACAATGGAAATTTAGAGATGAAATAAGACCGAGATTCGGTGTAATGAGATGTAGAGAATTTTATATGAAAGACGCATACTCTTTTGATTTAAATGACGATGAGGCAAAAAAATCTTACAACAAAATGTTTTATTCTTACATAAGGACTTTCAATCGCCTTGGATTAAAAGCAATTCCTATGGCAGCTGAAACTGGGCCTATAGGAGGAGATTTATCTCATGAATTTATAATTTTAGCAGATACTGGTGAAAGTCAAATTTATGCAGATAAAAGAATATTTGAAATTAATTTAGATAATTATGATTATTCAGATAATTCACTGAAAAAAATGAGAAATGATTTTTCTCTGATGTACGCAGCAACTGATGAAAAGTTTAATTCCAATGAATTTGAAAAAAAAGTAAAAAAAGAAAATCAAATTAAAACAAAAGGTATCGAAGTAGGACATATTTTTTATTTTGGTGATAAATACTCAAAACCATTAAATGGATTAATCGACACACAAGATGGAAAAAAAGTTGCAGTTAAAATGGGTTCTTATGGAATAGGTGTATCAAGGTTGGTTGGAGCTACGATAGAAGCAAACTTTAATAATAATGTAATGAAATGGCCTAAATCTATCTCACCATTCGACGTAGTAATTATCCCAAGTATAAGTAAAAATAATAACGAAAACATCCAAAAAGCTGAGAAAATATACAAAGATCTAAAAAAACAAAATATTGACGCATTGTTAGACGATGTAGATGAAAATATGTCAAATAAATTTAAAAAACATGATTTAATCGGTATTCCTTACCAGATAATATTAGGTTCAAAATCAGTTAATGACAAAATTGAATTTAAAGAACTTAATTATAAAAGTGAATTGTTAAGTTTGGAAGATATTAAATCAAAACTTAAAAATAAATAAATTGTTTAGCACAGCTGAAAGATTAATTTCAACAAGAAATTTACGTCCTAAGAAAAAAGAGGGTTTTCTTAAAGTCATTTCTGTTTTTTCTTTTTTAGGAATTATGCTTGGAGTAGCGATATTGATTATTGTTATGTCAGTTATGAACGGTTTTAAAACTGATTTAACAAAAAAGATATTAGGTTTGAACCCTCATATTATTATAGATTCTAATGGATTTAAGATAGAGGACGAATTTATAAAAAGATTAAAAAAAAGCATTGTAAATATTCAAATTACTAAAACATTTTCAGGAGAAGGCATAATAATCAATAAAGGAAGTGCCAAAGGAATAATTATAAAAGGTATCAATCCTAATTTTCAAAAGGATTTAAATTTTTTTAAAAATAAAATTTCTAGCGGAGAACTTGAAAATTTTAAAAAAAACACAGCCTTAATTGGTGTTGAATTATCTTATAATCTTAATTTAAAAGTTGGCGATAAAATTAATTTAATGTCTTCTTCATTTATATCTTCTCCATTTGGAGAAATGCCTAAACAAGAAACATTGCTTGTAGCAGGGATTTTTAATACTGGGTTTTATGAATTTGATCAAAACTTTGTTTTTTTAAATATTAATGATGCTTTATCTATATTTGGTAAAGAAAACAATGATCAAAATGTTGAAATATATCTTAAAGAACCTATGAAGGCAGATATTATAAAAAGCCAAATACAAAAATTGGATGAAAAATATTTCGTATATTCTTGGTCAGATTTGAATAAATCTTTTTTTAGTGCTTTAAAAGTTGAGCGAAATGTTATGTTTATTATACTAACTTTAATTCTAATAGTTGCAGCATTTAATATCATCTCTGGACTTACTATTTTGATTAAGAATAAAACTAAAGAAATAGCTATTTTAAAGACCTTAGGATTAAGCAATAAATCGATAAAAAAATCATTTTTTTTAACGGGGTTTACCATAGGATTTGTAGCTTCAATTTCAGGAATTTTTTTAGGTATAATATTTTCTTTAAATATTGAGAAAATTCGATCTTTATTATCTGATATTTTCAACTTTGAAATTTTTCCATCTGATGTTTATTTTTTAGAACAATTACCTAGTGAAATAAACTTATATTCAACATTAATAATATTTTTATTTTCACTAACAATATCGGCCTTAGCCTCTTATCTACCTGCAATGAAGATTTCAAAAATGGATACATTAAAAGCTTTAAAATATGACTAAAAACTTATTAGAAACAAAAAATTTAAAAAAAACATTTGCTCATAGAAATGGTAATATCAACTTATTTAACAATGTTAATATAAAGATTAAACGTGGAGATTTGATTGCTCTCGTAGGACCCTCTGGTTCAGGCAAGTCATCATTTTTGCATTTATTAGCGTTTTTAGATCATCCTACAAAAGGAAATATTCTATTTAAAAATAAAGATTCAAAAGATTTACCTGAAGAACAAAAAGATCTAATTAGACAAAAAAATATTTCAATGATATTTCAGGATAATAATTTGCTGTCAGATTTTACTGCAATTGAAAATGTGGCAATGCCTTTAATTATAAAAGGAGAAAAACCTAAAGTTTCAAAAGAAAAAGCAAAAAAATTATTAGAGTACGTGAAAATTTCAAACAGAATTAATCACTTTCCAAATGAATTGTCGGGAGGCGAACAACAAAGAGTGGCGATCGCTAGAGCATTAATATCTGAAACAGATTTAATCTTAGCAGATGAACCAACAGGAAATTTAGATTATAAAACTTCTTTAGAAATATTTTCATATTTTTTGAAATTAAAAAAGTTAAATAAAACAGTTATTTTTGCAACTCACAATAGAGAACTTGCTAACAAGGCAGATTATAAGTTGAGTATTTTAAAGGGTAATATAAAACGGGCTAATGCTCGCTCAGAATAAACAATTTAATAATATTAAAATACATACTCAGTATTCAATTTGTGAAGGTGCTGTAAAAATTGATGAATTAGCTGATTATTGTAAAAAAAACAAAATTAAAGCTGTAGGACTAGCAGATAGCTTTAATCTCTGCGGTGCTTTAGAATTTGCTGAAAAAATAAGTAAAGTTGGTACGCAACCTATAATTGGAACCCAAATAAATTTGTTGAACGATAATTTATTAGGTAAAATTACATTATATGCTACTTCTGAAACAGGATATAAAAACTTAACAAAACTTTCCTCTTTAAGTTATTTGAAAAATAAAAAATCTGATGATCCATATTGTGAGTTAGAAGATTTAATCAATAATAACCAAGATATAATAATACTTTCTGGAAACTATAATGATTTTTTTGGAAAGTTGTTTTTTGCAAATAAATTGAAGTTTTTTGAAAAAACGGTATTAAAACTTAAATCTTGTTTCAAAAATCGTTTTTATATAGAAATACAAAGACATTCCGAGCCTCATGAAAGTAATTATGAAAATTATTTATTAGAGATTTCAAATAAGCACGATTTACCATTAATTGCAGGACAAGAAGTTTTTTATATAAATCCAGAAATGGCCGAGGCACATGATGCTCTTATTTGTATTAGAGAAAAAGATTTTTTAGAAAATAAAAATAGATTACGATATAATAGGGAACATTATTTAAAAAAAACTGAAGAAATCGAAAAAATATTTAAAGATATACCTGAAGCTCTAGAAAATAATTATAATTTTCCTTTGAGGTTTAGTTTTAAACCAAAGAAATCAAAGCCAATATTACCATCTATTTCTAGTAACAAGAAAGTATCAGCTGAAGACGTACTAACCGATCAAGCTAAAATAGGCTTAAACATAAGATTAAAAGATTTTATTTTTAAAAAAAATATCAACAAATCGAAAGATGAAATTAAGAAAATTTATGAGGATAGGTTATTACATGAAATAGATATTATAAGTTCAATGAATTATTCAAGCTACTTTTTGATAGTGTCTGATTACATTAAATGGGCAAAGAATAATTCTATACCTGTTGGACCTGGACGAGGATCTGGTGCTGGATCATTGGTGGCATATTGTTTAGATATTACAGATCTTGATCCTATTGAATTTGATTTAATTTTTGAGAGATTTTTAAACCCAGATAGAATTTCAATGCCAGATTTTGATATAGATTTTTGTGAGGAACAAAGAGACAAAGTTTTTGAATATCTAAAATCTAAATATAAAGACGGTGTAGCACATATAATTACTTTTGGAAAATTAAAAGCCAGAATGGCATTAAGAGATGTTGGAAGAGTTCTTGGACTGTCTTATGGGCATGTCGATAGAATATGTAAAATGATACCATTTGATCCTTCAAGGCCTCTCACTTTACAAGAATCAATAGATAGAGAACCAAGATTCAAGGAAGAAATAAAAAATAATATTAAAGTTAAAAAGCTAATTGATCTCTCTCTTAAATTAGAGGGATTAAACCGTAACATGGCAACCCACGCGGCTGGAGTTGTGATAGCTGGCAATAAGTTAGCAGAACAATTTCCTCTTTATATAGATCAAAGTTCAAATCTTATTTTACCTTCAACACAATACGACATGTACTCCTCAGAAAATGCTGGGTTAGTAAAATTTGATCTATTAGGTCTAAAAACTTTAACAGTAATAAACAAAACGTTAAAGAGATTAAATCTTAAAAAGATTAATTTAGATATAACTAAGATTAATCTCGGAGATGAAAAAGTATATAATCTTTTGTCAACTGGTGAAACTACTGGTTTGTTTCAATTAGAAAGCACTGGTATGAGAGAAGCTATTAAACAAATGAAACCTAATAAGTTTGATGACATTATAGCATTAGTAGCTCTTTATAGACCAGGACCGATGAGTAACATACCTATTTATAATGATTGTAAAAATGGAGGTAAAAAACCTGACTATATCCATCCAACTTTAGAAAAAATATTAAAACCTACTTATGGAATTATAATATACCAAGAGCAAGTTATGCAGATTGCGCAAATTTTAGGCGGTTTTACTGCTGGAGAAGCAGATATTTTAAGAAGAGCTATGGGAAAGAAAAAGAAAGCTGAGTTAGATAAACAAAAAGAAAGATTTATTAATGGAGCAATTAAAAACGGAATCAATAGAGACGTAGCAAGCTATGTTTTTACTAAAATAGAACCCTTTGCACAATATGGGTTTAATAAAAGTCATGCTGCAGCATACGCGTTGATTGCTTATCAAACAGCATTCTTAAAAACATATTATAAAGAAGATTTCATTGCTTCTACAATGTCGACTGAATTAACCAATACCTCAAAACTCAGAGAATTTGTTGAAGAACTTAAAAGATTAAAAATTCAAATTATAAGACCATCCATTAATAAATGTTTTGCAGATTTCAAGGCTGAAAAGGGCAAAATTTATTATGGTTTAGGCGCTATTAAAAATGTAGGGTATGAGGCGGTATCAAACATAATTAATGAAAGAGAAAAAAACGGTAAATTTAAATCTATTAAAGATTTTATTAATCGAGTTGATTCTAAAGATATAAACAAATTACAATTAGAAGGTTTAGTAAAGTCCGGAGCATTTGATGAGTTTGATGTTGACAGAAACAAAATTTTAAACTCAATACCAAAAATAATTCAACAAGTTAAAAATATTAACGATGATAAATTAAATAATCAGACAAATTTATTTGGTGAAAATCTAAGTAGCTCTGATGATTTTGATTACGTTAAATCAAAAAAATGGACAAAAAAGGAGTTTCTTTTTGAAGAATTCAAATCCCTAGGTTTTTATATATCTGATCATCCTCTTAATGAATATAATGAAATATTTAATCAACTTAAAATAATTTCTTATAATGATTTTTTAAAGAATAGTGATAGCGAGGCTGTAGTTGCTGGAACTATAATGTCTATACAAGAGAAAAAAAGTTCTAAAGGCACTCCATTTGCTATAATTAAATTTAGCGATAATACTGGTGAATTTGAATTATTTCTTTTTGCAGAAATATTAGTAGATAATAGAGACAAGATTAGAGAGTCTGAGTCTTTTGTTCTCACTTTACATAAAGATAAGCTAAGAAATGATATGTCTCAAAGAAGAATAAATATTAAAAAGATATTAAGCTTGAATGATTTAATTAATAAGCCTTATTCAAAAATTACAATAGAGTTAAATAAAAATTATAATTTAGCCGAGTTGAAAAATATACTGCGAAACGAGGGCCAAACGGAAGTAAGTTTGATTATATACGAACAAAATAAAAAAATTCATTACAATCTTCAAAAACCTAGAAAATTCGATTTCAATCTATTGAAAATGATCAAAAATAAGGAATATGTAAAAAAAATAACAGTTTAGGTAGTTGATTTTTTGAATTGTTTCTATATATCAGTAACTAATTTCGCACACAGTATTTAGGGCAAAGCCCTCCCGGTCCATTAAATTGGAGTAACTGTGGTGGATTAACCGGAAAAAAACATGAACGTACCAAAAGTTGATATAAAACAATTACTCGAAGCAGGAGTTCATCTAGGACACAAAACATTAAGATGGAACCCAAAAATGAAGCAATATATTTTTGGTGAAAAAAATTCTATTCATATAATTGATTTAACTCAAACTGTAGAATTCCTTAAAAATGCTTTAGTTCAAGTTCATAAAACTATATCCAGTGGGGGTAAGATGCTTATTGTTTCAACAAAAAAACAGGCATCAGAGCAAGTCAGTGACTTAGCTCAAGAAACGGGACAATTTTTTGTAAACTATAGATGGCTGGGTGGGATGCTTACAAATTGGAACACAATTCAAAATTCAATTAAAAGGTTAAAGAAATTAAATGAACAATTGTCAAAAGAAAATATTGGATTTACTAAGAAAGAAATTTTAAAATTTGGAAAGGAGAAAGAAAAACTTCAAAGATCTTTAGGAGGTATATCTGATATGAAAAAAACTCCGGATCTTATTTTTATAATTGATACAAACATTGAGTCCCTAGCTGTAGCAGAAGCGAAAAAACTTAAAATACCAATTATTGCTGTTTTAGATACTAATTCTGACCCAACAGATATTGACTTTCCAATACCTGGTAATGATGATGCGCGAAGATCAATAAACTTATATTGCGAATTAATTAAAGAAACTATTAAGGATGCTGAAAAATTTATAAAAGATACTAAACTAGAGGAAGAAAAAAAGTTGGACAAGAAGTCAGAAAAAAAATCAGAAAAAAAAATTGATAAAAAAAAAGATTAGTTTTATCTATTAATTAAATGTCAAATAAAGATTTACTAGATAACATAAAGAAGTTAAGGGAGTTAACTGGCGTTGGTTTTAAAGACTGCAAGTTAGCTTTAGACGAAACTAATGGAGATTTAGAAAAATCAATTGAGTTTTTAAGAAAAAAAGGAATAGCTAAAGCATCAAAAAAAATGAGTCGTATAGCCTCTGAGGGGCTTGTTTTAGTGAAACAAGAAAAAGGCGAAGTATCAATAATAGAAATAAATAGCGAAACAGATTTTGTGGCAAAAAATAAAGATTTCATTTCCTTTTGTAAAGAATTGTCTGATTTAAATTTTCGGGTTAAAGGAAATTTAGAAGAACTTAATAACACTAAAATGAAAAATGGAACTTTAGTTAAAGAGGCCTTGGTAAATCTAATTGCTAAAATTGGTGAAAAAATAACTATTAGAAGAGCAAATTACTTTGATAATAGTCGAGGCTCAAATTTCTATTATGTGCATTCGGCCCTTGAAAAAAACATAGGAAAAATTATTTCAATTGTACAAATTGATGGGATAATTAAAGGAAAAAATGATGATATTGGAAGTAAAATTTCGATGCATATAGCTGCCTCAAATCCTTTAGCAATTGACTCATCAGGTATTAAGAAAGATGTTGTAGACAAAGAATTAGAAATTATAAAAGCAGAAATCTTAAATTCTGGTAAGCCTAAGGAAATGGCAGAAAAAATCTCTCAAGGTAAAATTTCAAAATTTGTAAACGATAATACTCTTTTAAATCAGATCTGGATAATGGACCCAAAAAAAAAGGTATTAGATGTACTTAAAGAAAATAAGGTAGACAAAGAGCTAAAAGTAATTGATTTTATAAGATATAAAGTTGGTGAAGGAGTTTAATAATGAGTTCAGAGTTTAATGAAAAAAATTATTCTTTAAAGATGGATAAGAGCATTCAATCTTTTAAAAAGGATATATCTACTTTAAGAACAGGAAGAGCAAATGCAAATATGCTAGACACTATTAAAATTGATGTTTATGGACAGCTAATGCCAATTGAACAGCTTGCAACAGTAAGCGTACCTGAAGCTAGATTAATTTCAATACAGGTTTGGGATAAAGGAAATATAGCGTTAATAGATTCTGCAATACAAAAATCAGAATTAGGTATAAATCCTCAAGTTGACGGACAAATAATTAGATTAAGGATTCCTGATTTAACTGAAGAAAGACGAAAAGATTTAATTAAAATTTTGAAAAATATGGGAGAAAAAGGAAAAATATCCATAAGAAATATAAGAAGAGAAGCGAATGAGGAATTAAAAAAAAAATTAAAAGATAAAAATATTACAGAGGATGAAAATAAAAACTTCGAAAAAAATGTTCAAAAACTAACTGATATAAATATTCAAAATATAGATAAAATTTTATCGGGAAAAGAAAAAGAGATACTGCAGATATGAATAAACTCAACCACGTTGCCTTTATAATGGATGGTAATGGTAGGTGGGGCCAAAAGAAAAGAAAGGATAGAAATTTCGGACATGTCAATGGCGTTAAAGCAGTAAAAAAAACAGTTGAGAGTGCGGTAAAATTAAAAATTCCAATTTTAACATTTTATGTCTTTTCTACAGAAAACTGGAAAAGACCAAGATCAGAAATTAGCTTTTTATTTAAGTTAATTACAATATATTTCAAAAATGAATTAAATAGCGTAATATCTAACGGCGTCAAAATAAATATTTTAGGTAAAATTGAAGTTCTTCCCAAACAAATAAAGTCTGTTTTAAAACAAGCTGTTATTTTAACAAAAAAAAATAAAAGAATAATAGTAAATTTAGCTCTAAATTATGGATCAAAAGATGAAATTATAAGAGCATTAAAAAAAAGTAAAAAAAATATCACAATTAAAAATGTTGAAAAAAATTTATATACTAGCAATTTACCTAATCCAGATATTTTAATAAGGACCGGTGGCCACAAACGACTGAGTAATTTTATGTTGTGGCAATTAGCTTATGCAGAGCTGTATTTTTTAGATAAATTGTGGCCAGATTTTAAATCAAAAGATTTTATAAAAATAATCAATAATTATAAAAAGATTAAAAGAAATTTTGGAGCTATTTAAATGACAAATAATACTAAAAAAAGAATTTATACATCTATAATCTTATTCTTAATTTTATTTTTAATGTTAATTGATAATTATATTTTAGCGTATTTTTTAATAGTAATAGGAGTTATTTCTATATTAGAGTTTTTTCGAATGATCCTAAAAATTTTTAATAACGAAAATATAAAAGCTTTTTTGATAAATTGTATCTTTATCACTTACATTTTTGTTTTTTGTTCTGCTTTAATAGTTCTTTCAAACTTCACGTATTTTAAACTATTGATCTTTATACTTTTATTAACGTGCATAGCTTCAGACATTGGAGGTTTTGTGTTTGGAAAATTTTTTCAAGGACCAAAATTAGCAAAAATTAGTCCAAACAAAACAGTTTCAGGTGCTTTAGGATCGTTAATATTATCATCAGTGACAATATTTTCTATAGTTTACTATTTAACAAAAAATTTAGATTTTAATATTATACTTATAGGTTTTATTACCTCTATCAGCTGTCAAATTGGAGATTTATCATTTTCATATCTTAAAAGAAAATCAAAATTAAAGGACACAGGTAATTTTCTTCCTGGACATGGAGGTGTTCTAGATAGAATTGATGGAATTCTTATAGGTGTACCGGTAGGTTTTTTTACTTTATTAATACTTTATTAAAATGAAAAAAATTATATCAATTTTAGGATCAACAGGTTCTATAGGCGTTCACTCACTTAAAATTTTCAATAGTAAAAAAAAATTTTTTAAATTTTATGTTTTAGCCGCTGATAAAAATTATCAATTAATATGCAAACAAATTAAAGAATTTAAACCACAAATTTTTATAATTAATAATAATAAAGTTTTCGAAAAAGTTAAAAAGAAGTTTAAAAACAATAAAGTTCAAATTTTTAATACTTTTAATTATCAAAAAAAATTGCTTAGAAAATCTGATATTACGATTGCAGCAATACCAGGTATAGCTGGTCTTGAACCCACAATTACACTTACAAAAAAAAGTAAAAAAATTCTTATTGCAAACAAGGAGTCAGTAATATGTGGTTGGGATCTTATAAAAAAAGCAGCTTTAAAAAATAAAACTAAAATTATCCCAATTGATTCTGAACATTTTTCTATAATGAGATTGATAGAAAGTCATAAAATGACAGAAGTAAGAAAAATTTTCCTTACAGCTTCTGGCGGTCCTTTTCTAAGATACAAACTTTCAAAATTTAAAAGTATTAAACCATATCAGGCAATTAGACATCCTAAATGGAAAATGGGAAAAAAAATATCAGTAGACTCAGCCACATTAATGAACAAATTACTTGAACTTATTGAAGCACAAAAAATTTTTTCAATTAGTGCGGAAAAAATTGATATAGTAATACATCCTCAATCATTGATACATGCTATTGTTGAATTTAAAAATGGTTTATATAAATTTATTTATCATAAAACCACAATGAGTATACCATTAGCTAATGCTATTTTTGAAAATGACGTATTCATTAATGATTTTTTAAAACCCGAATTGAACAATAAAAAAATCTTTTTTGAAAATTTGAATTTTCAACAAGTAAATAAAAAGAGATATCCAATAATAAATCTCAAATCTCGTATAAATGAATATTATTCCACTCCGATAATTATTAATGCAGTTAATGAAATATTAGTTGATCAATTTTTGAAGAAAAAAATACCATTTAACTCTTTTTACAGTTACATTTTAAGAGTACTGAATGATAGAAATTATAAAAAATATGCTATAAAAGTACCTAAAAATATAAATCAAGTATTTGCAATTGATGAATGGTCAAGGAATACTGTTTATAAAAAGATTAGAAATTAAAAATGCGAAAAATATTTTTTATAACATTTATATCATTTTTGCTTACATCATTTGTAAAAGCAGAGATAATTAAACAAGTTACTATTTCAGGTAATAAACGTGTTAGTGAAGAAACTATAAAAATTTACGGAAATATAAAAATTGGCAAAAATTACAGTGAGCAAGATCTCGATAAAGTTTTGAATGATTTATATTCAACCAATTTTTTTAGAGATGTAAGAGTAGAATTGACTAATGGAAATTTAAAAGTAAATTTAATTGAATATCCAGTAATTAATACTCTAATCCTATTAGGAGAAAAGAGTAATAAATATAAAGAAGAAATAAAAAAGATTATACTATCTAAAGAAAAAGATTCTTTTATAAAAAACAACATCAGTAGAGATGTTGAATTAATAAAAAAACTTTATTCTTCAGTTGGCTATAATTTTGCTACAGTTGACACTAAAATTAGAGAGTCAGATAATAAAGATAAAATTGATTTAATTTTTGAAATAAATAGAGGTGAAATAACAAAAATATCTAAAATTTCTTTTTTAGGGGATAAAAAGGTTAGAGAAAAAAGATTAAGAGATATTGTTGCTAGTGAAGAGGATAAATTTTGGAAATTTATTTCAAGAAATACAAGGTTTAGTCAAAATCTTGTAAACTTAGATCTTCGTTTACTTACAAATTATTATAAATCTTTAGGTTATTATGACGTAAAAATTACTTCAAACTCTGCAGAATTAAAAAAAAGTGGTAATGTTGAATTAATTTACTCTATAGATGCTGGTACAAGGTATATAATAAAAAAGATAACAACTAATGTCGATCCAGTTTTTGATAAAGAATTATTTGCGTCTTTAAAAAAAAATTATCAAAAAATTATAGGTGATTATTACTCTCCTTTTAAAATAAAGAGATTATTAGAAGATATTGATAATTTAGTCGAACAAAAAAATTTACAATTCGTAGAACATAATGTTGAAGAAATTTTAGATGGCTCTTCAATCATTATACAATTTAATATATTTGAAGGAAAAAAAATATTGGTTGAGAGAATTAATATTTTAGGAAATAATGTTACTAATGAGTCAGTTATTAGAGGTGAACTTTTACTGGATGAAGGAGATCCATTTACAAATTTAAGTCTGGATAAATCAATATCAAAAATTAAAGCTAGGAATATTTTTGGTGAAGTTACTTCTAAAACATCTGAAGGCAGTTCATCAAATTTAAAGGTAATAGATATAAGCGTTGAAGAGAAAGCAACTGGGGAGATAAGTGCAGGTGCTGGGATTGGTACTAGTGGAGGAAGTATAGCATTTAATGTTCAAGAAAATAACTGGTTAGGGGAAGGTAAAAAAGTAGGTTTTGAAATAGAATTAAGTGATGAATCGTTAAAAGGAAAACTTAATTATACAAATCCAAACTATGACTATTTAGGAAATTCTATTAACTACTCTGTTTACAGCAATAATAACGATAAACCAAACCAAGGGTACGAAAATACTTTGGTTGGCGCAGGGATTAATACTAGATTTGAACAGTTTAAAGATCTTTATGCAAATTTAGGTTTATCTTTAAACTATGATGATTTACAAACAGATGATAGTGCATCTGCCTCTTTAAAAAAACATAGTGGTACGTTTACTGATTTATCAGGTCTTTACGGTTTTACTTATGACAAAAGAAACAGATCATTTATGCCAACAGATGGTTTTATAACTTCTTTTAGCCAAGAATTACCTTTATACTCTGATAGAGCTGCTCTAGGAAATACTTTTTCTAGTAGTTTATACAGAACTATTTCTGAAAACATTATAGGAGCTACCAAATTTCATATAAAAACAATTACGGGATTAGATGATGATGTGAGATTAAGTAAAAGAATTGGATTAAACCGAAATAAACTTAGAGGATTTGAGAGAGGGAAAGTGGGACCAGTTGATGGCACAGATCACGTTGGAGGAAATTATGCGGCAGCTTTAAATTTCGAAGCTAACTTACCCAATTTTTTACCAGAAGACTCAAGAACGGATATAGGATTATTTTTAGATTTTGGAAATGTTTGGGGGGTTGATTATGATAGTACAATTGATGAAAGTAATAAAATTAGATCATCGACTGGAGTAGCAGCGAGTTGGAATTCACCATTAGGACCGATGACATTTATATTATCAACAAATATAAGCAAAGCATCATCAGATGAAACAGAAAGTTTCAATTTTAATCTAGGAACAACTTTCTAAAATGCAACTATTTAAAAAAATTTTTTACATTTTTACAATAGTTTTTATTTTCCAAAACAATTTAAGCGCTGATAACGCTCATTATTTAGATTTTAGATATATTTTAAACGAAAGTAAAGCTGGAAAGGGAGCTCAAAATTTTTTAAAAAATAAATTAGACAAAGGTATTACGAAACTAAAAGAAACTGAGAAAAAACTTCAGGAAGAGGAAAAAGAAATTATAAAGCAAAAAAAAATTATTACAGCAGAAGAATATAAAAAAAAAGTTACAACTTTAAGAAATAAAGTAGCTTCTCTACAAAAAGAAAGAAATAACCTTCTTGAAAGTGTAGCTAAACAGAGAACAAAGGCTAAATCTGAACTTCTCAAACATTTAAATCCAATTATAAAAGAATATATGCAAGAAAAAAAAATTAGAATGGTTATAGATAAAAAAAGCTTATTATTGGCTGACGAAAGTCTAAATATCACGAAAGATATAATAGATATTTTAAATAAAAAACTTAAATCAATTAAATTAAACTAGTAGTTTAATGAAAGATCTTACATTTTTCAAAAAAAATAAAAATTATTTTATAAGCGATTTTTTTCCTAATTTAAATTTAAAAAAAAAATTAAAAATTAATGAAATAAGACCTCTTAATAAATCAAAAAAATATGATCTGACTTTTTTTGACTCTATAAAATATAAATCATTCGCTAATAATACTAAGGCTTCGTATTGTATTACAAATTATAAATTAGAAAAGTTTTTACCTCAAACAGTAAAAAAGATAGTGGTAAAAAATGTTCTATTTGAACTTGCAAAAGTTCTGAAGAAACTTTATCCCAACGCTGATGTGGATTATCCAGATTTAACATTGAAATCTTCAAGTAAATATAATTATAAAAGTGTAAAATTTGGTAATAATGTTTTAATTGGTAAAAATGCTAGAATTGGTAAGAATAGCATTATTGGAACTAATACTATCATAGAACACGATGTTGTTATTGGCAATAATTGCACGATTGGTTCACAAGTTGTTTTAAAAAATACAATACTGGGTGATAATGTTGTGATACAAGATGGTTGTAAAATTGGATTGAAGGGATTTGGTTTTATACCATTAAAAGATAAAAATTTAAAATTTCCTCATATTGGCCGTGTTTTAATTGATGACAACGTTGAAATTGCATCTGGTTGCACTATTGATCGTGGTTCAGTTGACGATACAGAAATTGGAAAAAATACTTTTTTAGATAATCAGGTTCACTTAGCACACAATGTAAAAATTGGTTCAAATTGCATGATAGCTGGACAGGTTGGTTTTGCAGGAAGTTCAACTATAGGAAACAATGTTTCAATCGGTGGACAAGCTGGTATTTCAGGACATTTGACCGTTGGAAATAATGTCAAAATTGGTGGAGGAAGTGGAGTTGTAAAAGATATTGAAGACAATCAAGTAGTAATGGGATATCCAGCCGTACCTTTTAAAAATTTTATAAAAAATTGGAAAAAAAATGAACGAAACTGAAATTGATAAAAAAAAAATTGAGAGTTTATTACCTCATAGAGAACCAATGCTATTAATTGATAAGCTTATTAAAATAGTTCCTTTAAAATCTGCTACAGCAATAATGTATGTAAAAAAAAACGGTTTTTATGTTCAAGGCCATTTTCCGGGTCAACCAGTAATGCCAGGAGTTCTAATCGTAGAAGCTTTCGGGCAGGCCGCTGCAGCTTTGACTGCTCATGGCATTGATCCAAAAGAATATGCAAACAAATTAGTTTATTTAATGAGTGTGGACAAAGCTAGATTTAGAAGTCCAATTATTCCTGATTGTGAGCTTCATCTAGAAATAGAAGCGGTCAGATCGCATGGGAGAGTTTGGAAATATAAAGGTTTAGCAAAAGTTGATGGAAAGAAAATGGCTGATGCTGAATGGTCAGCAACTATAGTTGACAGAAAAAATGATTCATAAATCGAGTATAATAGACCCTAAAGCAAGAGTCTCAACTAATGTTAAAATTGGTCCATTCTGTTATGTTGGTCCAAATGTTATTCTCAATGAAAATGTAGAGCTAGTCTCTAATGTGCATGTTGAAGGCAATACAGCTATAGGAAAAGGAACTAGAATTTTTCCATTTGCCAGTATTGGAACTCAACCCCAAGACTTAAAATTTAAAGGTGAAAAAAATAGTTTAGATATCGGTGAGAACAATCTAATTCGTGAGTATGTAACAATAAATCCAGGCACAGAAGGTGGAGGTTTGAAAACAAAAATTGGTAATAACTGTTTATTTATGATTTCTTCTCATATAGCTCACGATTGTAAGATTGGTAATAACGTAATAATTGCTAATAATGTTCCTTTAGGAGGCCATGTAACAATTGAGGACTCGGTTGTTATTGGAGGTAACTCAGCGGTTCAACAATTTACAAGAATTGGTAGATTGGCAATGATAGGAGGAATGACAGGAGTATTAAAGGATGTTATTCCCTTTGGTTTATCTGTAGGAAATAGAAACCACCTACAAGGATTGAATTTAATAGGATTAAGAAGAAAGAAATATGATAATCAAAAAATAATGGGTTTAAGTAAAGCTTATAAAGAAATTTTTGCATCAAAAAATTTTCATGAAAATTTAAGTAAAATTAATGGCGAACACAAAGGTAACGAATTGGTAAACGAAGTAATAACTTTCATAGAAAAAGATAAAAAAAGACCTATTTGTTCACCATTGAGTTAAGATAATTATGATCGGTCTAATATTTGGGGAAACTGATTTTCCAAAACAAATCTTAAAAAAAATTAAGAATAAAAAAAGATATCTAATCATTGATCTATCGAAAAAAAAAATTTTTAAAAAAGATAAATTTTCGCATTCAGTATCTTTGGGTCAATTTGGAAAGATCATAAAAATTTTTAAAGAAAATAATTGTAAAAAAGTATTATTTGCTGGAAAAGTAAAAAAGCCAAAATTATCTAAACTGCGTCTGGATTTAAAAGCAGTTTATTATATGCCTAGAATAATAAAAAGTTCTAAACTAGGCGATGCAGCTATTTTAAAAGAAATAATTTATATTTTGAAAAAAGAAAAGATTAAAACGATTAGCTCTTTAGCGTTTAATCCTGAATTAACTTTAAAAAAAGGAAATTATACAACAATAAAACCTAACAGGGTTGATAAGCTTGATATTAATAAAGCTATAAAAACTTTAAATCGTTTAGGTAAATATACTTTTAGTCAGGCAGCGGTTGTTAGAAATAAAAAAGTGATAGCTATAGAAGGCAAAAGCGGAACTCAAAAAATGCTTAAAAATTGTAAAAGTAAAAAATTTAGAAATAAAGGTGTTTTAGTTAAATTGCCAAAAAAAAAACAGGACCTTAGGATTGATTTACCTGCTGTCGGGTTACAAACTTTTAAACAGTGTAAGTTAGCAGGACTTAAAGGAATTGTTCTAAAAAGCAGACAAAACATTTTTTTGGAAAGAAAAAAATGTATTAATTTTGCTAATAAAAATAGAATGTTTATCTCTGTAAAATGAAAAAATTAATTATCATCTTATTTTTTTTTAGTTTGTCTAATTTACACGCTTCTGAAATCAAGTTAGAAAAAATTGTTGATAGTTTAAAAAAACCATGGAGTCTTTCTTTTATCGATCAAGAAAACGTTTTGATTACGGAAAAGTCAGGAAAATTATTTACTTTAAATTTAATAGATAAAAAAATTTCAGAAATTAAACATAATCTTTCAGTTTTAGAAGATGGGCAAGGCGGATTACTTGACGTTTTATATGATAAAGAGCATGTTTATATCTCATATTCTGAAAATAGAGGTAATTGGAAGACAAGCACTTCCGTAGCAAAAGGAAAATTTAATAGCAAAAATATTGAGTTTATAAATATTTTTAGAGCAGAGCCTCCAATAAACTCAGGTTATCATTTTGGTTCAAGATTGGCTATTAAGGATGATCACTTATATATAACTGCAGGCGAACGTGGACAAGGAATGATAGCTCAAGATGCCAGTAAACATCCTGGAAGTGTTATTAGAATTAATTTAGACGGTTCCATCCCTAAAGATAATCCAAAATTTAAAAGCAAAAAAGATTGGTTGCCTGAAATTTTTCAAATTGGAGTTAGAAACCCACAGGGATTAGCTCTTTCTCCGTTTGACGATAAAATATATATGACTAATCACGGAGCTAAAGGTGGGGATTGGTTTGGTACAGCAAATTTTGGAGAAAATTATGGATGGAAAATATTAGGTTGGGGTGGAACCAATTATTCTGGAACCAAAATAGGACCAAAGTGGAAACCTGGTTTTACAAAAGCAATTAAATATTGGGTTCCTTCAATAGCAGTCAGTGCAATGACAATTTATAATGGAACCACATTTAAAGAATGGAATGGAGACGCTTTAATTGCTTCATTAAAAGATCAATCTTTGAGAAAAATTAAATTTAAAAACAATATATTTTTAAATGAGGAAATTATTTTTAAAGGTAATATAGGTAGAATAAGAGATATAAAAATACATAAAGAAACCGGAGACCTTTATATGTTATCAGATAATGGAGAACTTTGGAGAATGTATAAATGAAAAAGTTATTTATTCTTACAGGCGAGTCATCAGGAGACAAATTAGCTTCAAAAGTAATTAGTGATTTAAAAAAAATAAATCAAAATATAGAATTTTTATCTGTTGGAGGAGAACACCTTCAATCTTTGGGTATAAAATCTATTTATGACTTAAAAGAGATTACCTATTTAGGTTTTACTAATGTAATTTTAAACATATTTAGGATAAATAGAAAAATTAACGAAACTGTAAAATCAATTGTAGATTATAATCCAGATGTACTGTTTACAGTTGATAGTCCTGATTTTACTCTTAGGGTTGCTGAAAAAGTAAAAAAGATAAATGTTAAAATTAAAACTGTTCACTATGTAGCCCCACAAGTTTGGGTGTGGAGAGAAGGAAGAGTTAAAAAGATTAAAAATTTTATAGATCATATTTTATTATTATTTAATTTTGAAAAAAAATATTTTGAAAAAGAAAATGTAAGCTGTGAATTTGTTGGCCATCCATTATTACAAAATAAGGAAAGAAGTAAAATTGATATCAATCAAATCATAGGAAAAAATAAAGCCTTAATCTCAGTGTTTGCCGGAAGTCGTAAGTCAGAGATTATTGTCTTAATGCCAATTTTATTGGATTTTATAAAATTGATGAATAAAAAGTATACAGATATGACCTATGTGTTTCATTCTACAAGAGAATATTCAAATCTCATCAAATCCTTCATCAATGAAAGCAGTCTAAAAAATTGTGAAATAGTAAGTGACGACAAAATTAAATCTCATATTTTACAAAAATCTGTGTTTGCTGTTGCAAAATCGGGAACAGTTTCTTTAGAAATCTCAAATGCAAAAATACCTTCAATTATTCTTTATAAGATGGGTTTTATAAATTTTATGATAGTTAAAAGCCTAGTTAAAACAAAATATGCAAATATTATAAACTTTGCAGCTAATGAAGAAATTATACCTGAACTTCTTCAATCTAATTGTAATTCTAAGAATATTTTCAAACATGTAAGTAATTTTTTAGAAGATCCAAATAAAATTAAAGAACAAGTTAATAGAGTTCAAAGTATCTTGGATAAACTTAAAATTAATGGATCTTCTTCAGAATTAGCAAGTTTATCATTAAATAAATTTTTGTAATGTTAGTTTATAAACACAGCGATTGTTTGCTCAAAGATAATGGATTTAATCATCCCGAAAGAAAAGAAAGAATAGATAGTATCTTAGAATCTATTAAACAAATAAAAGATTTTGAAATTAATTTTAAGGATGCTCCTCTTGCTGATATTGAAACAATTTCTTTAGTTCATCCCAAAAATCATATTGAAAAAATATTTTCTAATATACCTAAATCAGGATTGATAGGTGTAGAAAAAGAACCTTATGCAGACACTATGCTTTGTCCTAATAGTAAAAAAGCTATTTTAAGATCCTGTGGAGCTGGAATCGCTGCAGCTGATGATTTAATGAAAAAAAATGAAAGAGTATTTTGTGCTATTAGACCCCCAGGGCATCATGCCGAGGCAACAAAAGCTATGGGTTTTTGTTTTGTAAATAATATTGCGGTTACGGCTAAATATTTGCAGAATAAGTACAAAGTTAACAAAATAGCTATAATAGATTTCGACGTACATCATGGTAATGGAACACAAGAGATTTTTTATAATGATGAAACTATATTATATGCCTCGTCCCATGAATTTCCATTATTTCCAGGTACAGGTTCTGAACAAGAAACAGGCGTAGGCAATATTTTTAACGCACCATTGAAAAATGGGATGAAAGGTAAAGAATTTTTAAAAATATTTGATCAAAAAATACTGAGACCAATAGATAAATTCAAACCAGAGATAATTTTAATCTCTGCTGGATTTGATGCCCATGTTAGAGACCCTCTAGCAAATATTAATTTAGAATCAGAAGATTTTTACAAAATAACAAAAAAAATTGTTGATCTAGGAAATATACATTCTGAGGGTAGAATAATTTCATTTTTGGAGGGTGGTTATGATTTGTTAGCTCTATCAGAAAGTATTAAGCAGCATTTATTAGCATTAAATAATTAAATATCCACAACACCCCAAATCGTACATACAGATCGTAAAATATAATAGAAATTAATACTTAATAAAATATAGTGATTCCATGGACTTTATTATCGTAATTGGTATAGGTGCGATTTTAGTAGCCACGGGTGTTATCTCACCAAAGCCTAAAGATGATGAAGTAGCTGAAGCGGAAGTTGTTAAAACTGAAGAAGTTATTACTTCTCCTCCAGAAATAAAGCCTGAGCCCGAGCCTGAGCCCGAGCCTGAGCCTGAGCCTGAGCCCGAGCCCGAGCCTGAGCCTCAGCCCGAGCCTGAGCCCGAGCCAACGCCTGAACCAGAGCCAGAACCAGCTAAAGAAACAGAACCTAATGAAGAAGAGGTAAATCAAGAACAATCTCAGGAACAAGAAGCTAAGCCTGAAGAACCTGAACTTACACCAACTCAAGAGGCAGAAGAAGAAGAAGCCGGTTGGTTAAACTTAGTTCTTTATATCTTAGGAGCAATAGCTGTTATCGCAGCAGGAATTTATTTCTTTATGAGAAGAGAGCCTGAACCTAAGACAGCGGCAGACATTGGACGAGAGGAGTCAAATCAACAACCGGAACCAGAGCCAACACCTGAACCAGAGCCAACACCGGAACCAGAGCCAACACCGGAACCAGAGCCAACACCGGAACCAGAGCAACAAGAAGAAAATCAATCAGAGAATTCCGATCAATCATCTAAAGATGATAATGAGAATAATAATAGATAGATAATTTCAAAAAAAATCTTTTCCACCTTTTAGGTACGCACATTTTTCGCAGTTTTTTTCTGTATCTGGAACTTTTTCGGAATTCAAAACATCTTTCATTTCAGATAATTTATTTTCAATCCATGAAGTATCAACACGATAAGGTATTAATGTTGTTGAAAATTCTATTTTATTATTGAATTTATCATTTGTTTTGAGTCCATTACAAACATAAAAGTATGATAAATTGGAAACTTTAAAATTCATTTTTCTTAAGATATGTACATATATATCCATTTGAAGTTTATAACTCAAATGCCATTCTGCATCTAAGTATGACGAAATAGTAATAGGGTAATTTGATGATTGAGCTTTATAATCAACTACAACTAATTTTTTTTCTTTTAAATCAAACCAAACATCATCAATTCCACCATAAATAATTAAATTTGTTTTTTCATCAAGATATGAAATTCCACCTTTTAATGAATTTCTCCAAACATCTAAATCTTTGTGCATATAAGGAACGAAATTCAAATTATGCTTAACCATTATTGGATGAGGTTTTTGTATTTTTCGATATTGATCAAATTCCTTTTTAAGTAATTCATCTACTGCAATATTAAGAGCCCATCCTGGCATTGATGGTTCTTTTAAACCCTTGACACGATCTAAGTAGAAACATCGTTTACAACTTAGGAAATTAAAAAATTTAGATCTACTTATCTTAAAAGGTGAATTAGACTTTTTATCATAAAAAGAACTTTTTCTTTTTCTAAAAGATGATGCATCTTTCATTAAATTTTACTTAATCTTTTTATTACCTCTGCCTTGTCTAAAGATAAGATCAAATCATATAAACCTGGCCCAAATCTTGAACCTACTAACGCTATTCTTAAAGGTTGTCCCACACCTTTAAAATTAGTCTTATGTTTATCAATGAGAGATTTAATTATAGGCTCTAATGTTTCTCTAGACAAAGAGGATAGTTTTTCATATTCATTTATAAAGTCTTTAATTACTATCTTAGATAAATCATCAATTAGTTTTTTATCATCTGAGCTAATCTCAATTTTATTATTAAAAATGTATTGAGAATTGTTCCAAATATCTTCTAAAGTTTTTGCTTTATTCTTCAAGAAACTCATTGATTTTAGAAGAACATTTTCTTTTGCTTGATCTATAGGTTTTTTGTATTTCGAAACGTATTCTTTAAAGAAATTAAATAGATCTTTTTCATCCATTTTTTTTATATACGTTTCATTAATTGAATAAATCCTATTCATATCTAATTTTGAGGGCGATTTACCAACACCGCTTAAATCAAATAAATCAATGCTTTCTTGTTTAGTAAAAATCTCTTTATCTTTATAGGACCATCCTAATCTTAATAAATAATTTCTTAAAGCGTCTGAAATAATTCCAATTTTAACATAATCTTCAAGGGTGGATGCGTTATCTCTTTTAGATAATTTTTTTCCTTGCTCACTATGAATTAATGGAATATGAGCAAAGTTTGGAACTTCCCAACCCATTGCATCATAGATCTGCTTTTGTTTAAAAGAATTAATCATATGATCATCACCTCTAATCACATGAGTAATTTTCATCTCGTGATCATCTGCTGTTGCTGATAATTGATATGTTGGTGATTTATCTTTTCTCAATATTACAAAATCTTCAATTGTAGAATTTGAAATATTTCTCTCCCCTTGAACCAGATCTTTTATAATTGTATTTCCTGAAATTTTACTTTTAAATCTTATTACTGGTTTTACACCTTCTGGAATTTTAAGGTCTTTTACGTCTCTCCACTTTCTATTATAAACATACGGTATACCTTGTTTTTTACATTGTTCCTTTTGTTCTTGGATTTCTTCTTCTGAGCAATAACATTTATATGCAAATCCTTTTTTTAGAAGCTCTTCTACTACGGCAACATGCTTAGAGATATTTTTTGATTGAATATATTCCTTACCGTCATGTTCAATACCTAGCCAAGAAAGTGAAGAGATAATTTGATTTTTGAATTCTTCTTTAGATCTTTCTTGATCAGTATCCTCTATTCGTAAAAAATATTTACCTTTATTTTTTTTTGCTAGCAGCCAATTAAATAAAGCTGTTCTTACACCGCCGATATGAAGAGGCCCAGTAGGAGAGGGCGCAAACCTACAATTAAATGACATTTATATTAATTAGACTATTTTAGTGAAAGTTTCTATATAAAGAAACAAGTTTACCTTGAATCTTAATTCTATTTGCAGCGTAAATTTTAGTTCCATAATTACGATTTGCTGCTTCAAGAGCAATGGTATTTCCTTTTTTTCTCACTCTTTTTAATGTTGCCTCCTGGTCATCTATTAACACAACTGCAATTTGACCACTATCTACATTCGATGTTTTTTTAACAATAACAGTATCGCCATCTGCAATTCCTGCTTCAACCATTGAGTCTCCTTTTACTTTTAATCCGTAATGTTCACCATTATTTTGCAAATCTTCAGGCAGAGCAACTCTATCAACTTCTTGTTGAATAGCTTCTATTGGAGTGCCTGCAGCTATGCTTCCTAAAACTGAAACGTCCGTAGATTTATTGTTATTTTTTTCTAGACCACCTTTAATTACACTAGGTGTAAAAGTGTTGAAAATATCATTGGCGCTAGCATTTTCTGGTAACTTAATTACCTCTAATGCTCTTGCCTTGTGAGCAAGTCTTTTGACAAACCCTCTTTCTTCTAGGGCTGATATAAGTCTGTGGATCCCAGATTTCGACTTCAAGTTGAGAGAATTTTTCATCTCTTCATATGACGGAGATACTCCGCTCGACCTTATTTTTTTATTAATGAATATTAATAAATTTTTTTGTTTTTTTGTAAGCATAGAACAAACCTCGTACATTAATGTTCTATAAAAGTTCTTTTTAAATTACAACTTTAAATTAATGGCTATTTTATTGAATTATTTGAAATAACTCTTTCATTAACTCTTGTGGTTTGTCAGATTTCAGAAGTGATTCTCCAACCAAGAAATTTTTAATTCCAGTTTTATCAAAGATATATTTCGCATCAATTACATTTTTAATGCCGCTTTCAGAGATAAGAGGGCCTTTGTGTTTTTTGATAGTTTCGAAAATTGAAATCGTATTATCAAGAGATACCTCTAGCGTTTTTAAGTTTCTATTATTAATTCCAATTATAGCTTGTTCATATTTTAATGCTTTTTCAGCTTCTTTTTTATCATGAACTTCGACTATTACAGACAAATTATGTTTAAGGGCTTCAGAGTATATTTCATCAGCTTGACCCCCATTAAGCGCAGCAATAATAATCAATATACAATCACACCCATAACTTTTCGATAAAGCAACTTGATAAGGATCAATAAAAAAATCTTTTGCCAATATAGGTATCTTAAATTCATTTTTAATATCTTGAATATAATCTAATTTACCCAAAAAGTGTTTTTCTTCAGTGAGTACCGAGAGACAAGTTGCTCCGTTATCTATATAAGTTTTCGCAATATTTAAATGATTAAAATCTTTAATCAATATACCTGCGGACGGACTAGCTTTTTTTATTTCTGATATTAAAGAAATCCCTTTGTTTTTTTCGATCATTTTTTTAAAATTTAAATGATTTGATTCTTTTATGTTTTTTTCTAAAAAATCAATTGATTTTTCTTTTTTAATAAGACTCAAAGTTTCTTTTTTATCATTTATAATTTTTTCTAAAATGTTAGTCATTGAGCTGATTGAATTTTATTTAAATGTTTATAGACATTTCCAGAACTTAAATGATTTAAAGCTTTCTCGAAAGCTTCTTTAAAATTTCTTTCCTTTCCAGAAACTATTAATCCTGCAGCAGCATTTAATGCTACTGATTGAGAAAACTCATTTGTATTTCCTTTATAAATCTCAATAATTTTCTCAGAATTAAATGCAGCATTTTTCCCTTCTAAATTTTTTTTATTTGTAAGATTAATACCAAGACTATTTGGATTAATAGCAAATTCATTAATACTTCCATTTTTAAGCTCTACTATGTTTGTATTTGCAAAGGGTGATATTTCATCCATCCCGTCTTCACTATGAACAATGTATGCGTGAACAACGTTATTTTCTTTTAGTGCTTCAGCAAAGGGTATCATCCATTTTTTATCATACACTCCTACTACTTGCCTTTTTACTTGTGCTGGGCTACTCAAAGGTCCTATCAAATTAAAAATTGTTTTTTTCCCCATTTTTTTTCTAGCTGGACCGACATGTTTCATTGCTGAGTGATAATTTGGAGCAAACATAAAAGCAAAGTTAAAATTTTTGATACTTTCTTCCACTTCTTTAGGATTTAAATTAATATTTATTTTTAAAGCTTCTAGTACATCAGCCGATCCACAGTTAGATGAAACAGCTTTATTTCCATGCTTAGCTACTTTTACTCCCATACTAGCTAAAACAATAGCTGCAGCTGTTGAAATATTTAGAGAGTTTTGACCGTCTCCACCAGTTCCACAAGTATCTATAGTCTCTTGGTCTATATTTACTTTACTAGCTTTATTTCTTAAAACAAAAATACCTCCAGCTAATTCGTCTTTAGTTTCGCCTTTATTTAATAGAGCTTCTAATATTTCAATTATAGAGTTTTCATCATACTTACCCTCCATTAGTTCTGTAAAAAGAAATTTACTTTGTTCAAAAGAAAGGTTTTCGCCTTTTTTTAATTTTTCTACGATATTTGACATGTTAATTATTTATAAAATTTTTAATTAATTTTATACCTACCTTAGTACTAATACTCTCAGGATGAAATTGAAATCCATGAATATTGTAAACTTTGTGCATTAATCCCATAATTGTATTATTTTTTGTTTCAGCGGTAATGACAAGATTTTTCGGTAATTTTTTACGATCTACTACCAAACTATGGTATCTTGTTGCTTCGAAATTATTTTGAATATTTTTAAATAAGCCTTTCTTATAATGAATTATTTTACTTGTTTTCCCATGCATTAAATTTTTTGCACTAATAATTTTTCCTCCGAACACTTGACCAATAATTTGATGACCTAAACAAACACCGAGTATAGGAATTTTTTTGTGAACAGTTTTTACAATTTTAAGACAATTCCCTGCTTGATCTGGATTTCCTGGCCCTGGAGAAATAACGATTTTGTCGTATTTCTTTTTTAAAATTTTTTTTCCATCTATTTTGTCGTTTCTAACTACGTCAACATCTTTTTTAAATTTTGAAATATAATGAAATAAATTATAAGTGAAACTATCATAGTTATCTATTAATAGTATTTTCATCTAATCTACCGCTTTCATTAAAGCTTTTGCCTTATTTATTGTTTCAATATATTCCTTTTCAGGTTTACTATCAGCAACTATACCTGCACCAGCTTGTACGTAAAATTTTTTATTTTTAATGAGTGCAGTTCTTAAAGCTATACAAGTATCAAATTCATTGTTAGGGGTGAAATAGCCAATACCACCTGCATATAATTTTCTTTTATTTTTTTCAAGTTCATCAATAATTTCCATCGCTCTTATTTTTGGTGCACCGCTAACCGTCCCTGCAGGGAAACCAGACAAGAGTGTTTCAAATGTTGAAAATTTTTTGTTAAATTTACCAATTACATTTGATACAATATGCATAACATGTGAATATTTTTCTACTCTAAACTTTTCTGTAACCTTTACTGTATTAACTTTCGAAACTTTTCCAACATCATTTCTACCTAGATCTAATAACATTAAATGTTCAGCTATTTCTTTTTTATCTTTTAGAAGTTCAAACTCATATTTTTTATCTTGCTTATTATTTTTTCCTCTTGGTCTCGTACCAGCTATAGGTCTAATTGTAACCTGACCTTTTCTAAGTCTGACAAGTATTTCTGGACTGCTTCCTAGAATATTGAAATCATCGTAATTAAAATAAAACATAAATGGAGAAGGATTTGATTTTCTTAAATAATTATAGATTTCAATTGGCCTTTTATTTATTTTTCTTTCAAATCTTTGACTTAAGACTACTTGGAAAATATCTCCTTTTCTAATGTATTTTTTTGCTTGTTTAACCAAAGATTTAAATTTAATTTTATTTATATTTGATTTAACTAAGTTCTTGTTATTTTCAAATGTTACCTGGTCAGGTATTCTGATTTTTTCTAAATTTTCATATAAATCAAATTTATTTCTTATATCTTGGTATAATTCAAAATAATTGTTAATTTTCGTATCGGCATAAATATTTTCGATATAATGTATCCTCTTTTTTATATTATCGTAAATTACTAAATTTCTAGGTCTTGAAAGTCTTACGTCTGGAATATTTAAATCGTCTTTACAATTATTTGGAATTTTTTCTATATAACGAATTATATCGTAAGAAAAATACCCCACTAACATTGAAGACATTGACGGTAAAGAATTAGGTATTTTTATCCTAAAATCTTTAATTAATTTGTTAATAAATTTTAATGGATTAGTTTTAATTTTAGTTTTTTTCCCTAAGTGATTTAAAACAACCATATCTTTATTAATATCCCAAATTTTATCGGGATTAAGACCTATAATAGTGTAACGACCTCTAGTGGTTCCTTTTTCCACAGATTCAAAAATAAAACTATTTTTTTCAGCTAAAAGGAACTTAAATAAGTTTTCAACTTTACTATAATTTCTACAATTTTTTGATCTAAAAATGATTTGGTGCTTTTTTCTTAAATGATTATTTTTGTAGTCTTTAAAGCTTAAATTATTTTTCATTAAAATGAATTTTTGACACGCTCAATAGTTTTTTTATTTAATTCTACTTTATATTTTTTATTAATATTTTCATCAAAAGTTTTGTAAATTTTATTAACTAGATTTAACCTAGCCTTTGCTTCATATTTTTCAAATTCATTAGAATTATTTTCCAATTTTTTATATTTAGTATTTATAACTTGAATTAAAAAATTTTTACTTAAATTACTATCTGTAATTAACGTAATTTCACCGTCACTGATTAAAAAAATATTTTTAATTATTCCCTCTGAAAATATTTCATTTTGTTTTAAATTTAATATTTCATATTTTTTAATTTCTAAATTATTATCTGAGGCAAATTTTTCCATTTTTGTCTTATCAAAAGCACCCATTCCTATATCTTTAGCAATAGAGGTGTTATTTTTTATCTTATTTTGTATATCTATTTGATTATTTACTATCTTTAAAACATCTGGATTATTTATCGAAAGATTTTTTTTTGTTATAGATTTAACCTCTACAAGATAATATTTATTATTTACCTTTACTACTTCTGGTATTTTTTCTTCTTTAATTAAAAAAATTTTTCTAAAAAGTTTATCCGGTACCGTAGAATTCTTATTGTCGTTTACATCTTTTTTATTTGCATCAATTTTTTCAACTGTTATTACTTTTAAATTATTTTCTCTTGCAGTTTCTTCAAATGGTTGACCGTCTAAAACATTATTTTCTATTGCATCTAATTGTTTAAAAAAAAGTTCATTATATTCGTTTATATTTACGATCAATTTTGGTGTTATCTCTGCGTATTGTATTGATTTATATTCTTTGATGAATAACTTTTTATTCTTTTCATAAATTTCTTTAATTTGTTCTTTTGAAGGTTTTTGATTTAAATAGTATTTATTTAAATCAATATATTCAATTTTTTTGATCTGGTTTTCTTTTTTAAATTCTTTTTCAACTAAAATTTTAGAAATTGTTATTCCGCCTGCTAAAGAGTCCAAATATTGTCTTTTTGATTCTTGCTCAATAATATTTTTCTCAAAAGTAGGAGCTGTAACTCCACTTTTCAAAAGAAATTTTTCATATTCTGTTCTTGAAAACTTATCATTTTTAAAAAATATTTTTTCATTTTTTATTATGTCTCTTAAAGAATTGTCGGAAATCACAATACCAGATTTTTCTATCTCTAAAGCCATGACTTGTTTTCCAATGTATTCTGACAAAACTTGTTCAAATAAATCTGATTTTTTTATATTTTTTAAATCATTTTGATTGAGATCAAGTCTATTAAAATAGTTTAAAAATTCTTGAGTGTTTATTTTTTTAGAACCAATTGTGGCAATTATATTTTGATTTCCACCTCTAAACACATCACCCATACCCCAGAAAACAAAAGGTAGAATTATAATTCCTACAAGTAATTTTACAAAAAATGATTTAGATAATTTTCCTATTGAAGTTGCCATTTTATTAATTTAATAAGTGTTTAAAATTATACACCTATAAATCAAATTTATAATTAAGGCAAATGATGAAGTATTTTATTGGAAATTGGAAAATGTTTGGTGTTCCAAACTCTATTTATATACTCAAAAAAATTAATACTTTTTGCTCTAAAGATAAAAATAGAAAAAAATATAGAGTAATCATTACCCCTCCATTTACTTTGATTGAGAAATTTGCAAAAATTTTTAAGGATAAAAAAATTTCTATAGGCTCTCAAAATTGTTATCACAAGGACCCATTTTCTTCTAATACATCTGCTGTAAGTCCTTACATGATTAAAAGTGTTGGGGCCAAATATACATTAATAGGTCATTCAGATAATAGAAACGAAGGTGATAATGATCACTTACTAAAGAGTAAAGTTCAATTTGCTTTAAAAAATAAATTAAAGGTCATATTTTGCATTGGTGAAAATAAAGTTGAGAAAAAGAATAAAAAAACCATAGTTGTCTTAAAGAAACAATTGCAAAATGTTTTAGAAAAAAAATTTAATAAAAAGGATATAATTATTGCTTATGAACCAATATGGTCAATTGGAACAGGAAAACTACCAACTTCACTCGAATTAAAAAAGACTGCAATACAAATTAAAAAGATACTAAAAAATATTTTTAAACGAAAAAGTCCCGCTGTGCTTTATGGAGGCTCGGTAGATGAAAAGAGTATAAAAATATTTAAAGAAATTAATGAAATAGATGGTTTTTTAATAGGAGGAGCTTCAAAATCGTCAAAAAAATTTATTGATATAATAAAAAATTACTATAGATAAACATCATGGAAAGTCTTTTAATTACAATCAACATTATTCTAGCAATAATTTTAGTAATTTCAGTCCTATTACAAAAATCTGAAGGTGGTGCTTTAGGCTTAGGTGTTTCACAAGATAATTTCACATCAGCAAGATCAGTAGGAAACTTTTTAACAAAATTTACTTCCATTATTGCCGCTTTATTTATTATATGTAGTATTGCTATAGTTTCAATTTCTAGAGATGAATTCCGTGAAACACAATCAGTTTTAGAAAAAGAGGAAGAAGAAAATTCTAGTCTTCCACAAATCCCTCAATCTAAGTAATTAAGACTTTGTAATTATCTCTTTATGAAGTATAACATACTTCCATGGCGCGATATATTTTCGTTACTGGCGGCGTGGTTTCATCTTTGGGCAAAGGATTATCATCTGCTTCACTAGCATACTTATTACAATCCAGAGGTTATAAAGTTAGAATTAGAAAACTTGATCCTTATTTAAACGTTGATCCTGGAACAATGAGCCCATTTCAGCATGGTGAAGTATTTGTAACAGATGATGGAGCAGAAACCGATTTAGACTTAGGACATTATGAAAGATTTTCAGGAATTTCTTCGAAGAAAACCGACAATATTACAACAGGAAAAATTTATAATGATGTTATCAAAAGAGAGCGTCAGGGAAAATATTTAGGAAAAACTGTTCAAGTAATTCCACATATTACAAATAGAATAAAAGAATTTATCAAAAATGATGTCACTAAAGAGGATTTTGTTATTTGTGAGATAGGCGGGACTGTTGGAGACATAGAGAGTCTTCCTTTTTTAGAAGCTATAAGACAATTTTCAAATGAGATAGGCAGAAGAAATACATTGTTCATTCATTTGACTTTAGTTCCGTACATGAGGGCATCTGATGAAATAAAAACAAAGCCAACTCAGCATTCTGTCAAAGAGCTTAGAAGCATTGGTATTCAACCAGATATCATTATTTGTAGATCCGAAAGAACGATTCCTTTAGATCAAAGAAAAAAAATATCGTTATTTTGTAATGTTGATATTAAAGATGTAATTGAAACAGTAGATGTAAAAACTATTTATGAGGCCCCTATAAGTTTCAATAAAGAGAAATTAGACAAAAGAGTATTAAATTTCTTTAAAATAAAGTCTAAAAAGAAAGCTAATTTAAAACCATGGAAAAAAATTACAAAATTAATTTTGAATTCAAAAAAAAAAGTAAATATAGCTATTATTGGAAAATATGTTGAGCTAAAAGATGCTTATAAATCTTTAGATGAAGCTTTAACACATGGGGGCATAGCAAATAATTTAAAAGTAAATCTTGTTAGAATTGAGTCGGATTATTTGAAGCCAAAATTAATTAAAAAAAAATTGACTAATGTTTCTGGTATACTTATACCAGGAGGTTTTGGTAAAAGGGGCACTGAAGGAAAAATAGCAGCCATAAACTTTGCTAGAAAAAATAAAATCCCATTTTTAGGTATTTGTTTCGGTATGCAAATGGCAATTATAGAGTTCGCAAGAAATAAATTAAACATAAAGAAAGCAACATCAAGTGAGTTTGGCTCATCTAAAGCTTCAGTTGTTGGGTTAATGAGTGAATGGTCAAAGGATGGAAAACTAATAAAAGGAACAGATAAAGATCTTGGTGGAACTATGCGTTTAGGAAGTTATGAGGCTAGACTTAAAAAAGACACAAAAATAAGCAAGATTTATAATTCGTCAAGAATACACGAAAGGCATCGTCACAGATATGAAGTTAATATTAATTATAAAAACAAATTTGAAAATAGAGGTATGATTTTTTCAGGAGTGTCCCCAGATAATAAATTGCCAGAAATTATAGAATTAAAAGACCATCCTTGGTTTATAGGAGTTCAATTTCATCCTGAATTTAAATCTAGACCTTTATCACCGCATCCTTTATTCTCTTCATTTATTAAGGCTGCAAAGATAAAAAAAAAAAATGACTAATCATAAGGTAAAATGTTCTAATTTTGAGATAGCTAATGATAAACCATTTACTTTGATAGCTGGGCCATGTCAGCTTGAAAATGAAGGGCATGCAATTAAGATTTCTACTGAGCTAAAGAAAATTACAAGTGAACTGGGAATAAATTTAATTTATAAAACATCCTTTGATAAGGCCAATAGAACAAGCCTTAAAGGGAAGAGAGGTTTAGGCTTAGACAAATCTCTCCCCATTTTTGATAAGATTAGAAATGATATCGGAGTTCCAGTTTTAACAGATGTTCATACTGCAGAACAGTGCTCAATTGTTTCAAGTCATGTTGATGTTTTGCAAATCCCAGCATTTCTTTGTAGACAAACAGATCTATTAATTGCAGCAGCTAAAACAGGAAAAATAATTAATGTTAAGAAAGGTCAATTTTTAGCTCCATGGGATATGAAAAACGTAATAAAAAAAATAGAGGAATCAGGAAATAAAAATATTTTAATTACTGAGCGAGGAGCGAGTTTCGGTTACAATACCCTTGTCTCTGATATGAGGGCTTTACCGATTATGTCTAAGTTCGGTTTTCCAATTGTTTTCGATGCAACTCACTCAGTTCAACAACCTGGTGGAATGGGAGAGAAAAGTGGAGGCCAAAGAGAATTTGTTTCCTATCTAGCTCGTGCTGCAATCGCAGTTGGTGTTGGAGCAATTTTTATGGAAACACATGAGGACCCAGATAATGCACCATCTGATGGACCAAACATGGTCCCATTAAAGGAAGTAAAGAGTTTATTAAAAAAATTAACTGAGATCGATAAATTAATAAAATAGAAATGGCAAAAATTAAAAGTGTAAAAGGCAGACAAGTCTTTGACAGCAGAGGAAACCCAACGGTGGAAGCAGAAGTTTTTTTAGAAAACGGGATTTCTGCGACAGCAATTTCTCCATCGGGCGCATCTACTGGAGCATTTGAGGCATATGAACTAAGAGACCAAGATAAAAACCAATTCCTAGGAAAAAGTGTATTTAATGCAATTAAAAATATTAACAATAAGATTTCTAACAGACTTGAAGGCTTAAATGCTGATGATCAAAAAAATATTGATAAAGTTTTATTAGATGCAGATGGAAGTGAGAATAAAAAAAATCTTGGTGCTAATGCAACTCTCGCAGTATCACTAGCAAATTCTAAATGTTCAGCTTTATCAAATAATAAATCTCTTTTTAAGAATTTAGGAAATAGTTTTTCTTTACCAATTCCGTTGATGAATATCATTAATGGAGGCGTTCATGCTGACAATGATCTAAACATTCAAGAATTTATGATTAGACCTGACTCTGCTAGAGATTTTATGGATGCGATAGAAAAGTGTTATTTAGTAATTCAAAATCTAAAAAATTTATTGATATCTAAAAAAATGTTAACAAATGTAGGTGATGAAGGTGGATTTGCACCATCAATAAATACTAATGAGGAAGCTTTAGAATTAATTGTAAATGCTATAGAAATGTCAAAATTAACACCTGGAAGAGATGTTGTGATTTGTTTAGATGTTGCAGCCAATGAATTAAAAAATGGAAAAGGATATTACTCTATTCAATCAAAGAATTTTGTACCATCATTAGATGTTATAAATTATTATAAAAAACTAGTCTCGAATTATCCAATTAAATCTATAGAAGATCCTTTCGCAGAAGAAGACTGGGACTCTTGGAAAAAAATTACTGGGGAATTAGGAAAAAATATTCAAATAGTAGGAGATGATTTATTTGTCACTAATAGTAAAAGATTAAATAAGGGCACTAAAGAAAAATCAGCTAATAGTATTTTAATTAAACCTAATCAGATAGGAACATTAACTGAAACCTTAGATGTTGTTGGTATGGCAAAAAAAGCAAATTTTAATATTATTATTTCACACAGATCGGGAGATTCAGAGGACACTTTTATTGCTGATTTGGCAGTGGCTACAATGTCTTCTCAAATTAAAACTGGATCGTTAGCTAGATCAGAAAGAGTAGCCAAATATAATAGATTATTACGTATCGAAGAAGAACTTGGCAATCAAGCTAAAATGGCTAGAATCTAATTAATGCGGCTAATTGAAAGTTTTAAAAAAAGAAAATTTATATTATTTAATACATTCTTGACTCTATATATTTTGATCAATCTAGTTGGAGGAGAAAGAGGATTATTTTCTTACTTTGATAAAAAAAATGTTTATCAAGAATTGGTTGACAAAAAAGAGACTATTGAGACTCAACTTTTGAGTTTGGAAAGTAAAATAAATTTGATAAATAAAAATGATTTTGATTATTTAGACATGTTATACAGAGAGAAGTTAAAATATGGAACGAGTGATGAGATTGTTATTAAACTAAAATGAAAAGTAAAATTAGACATCCTGAGAAAGTAAATAAACCAGTCAATCCAATTAAAAAAAAACCTCATTGGATTAGATCTAAAATTGTTGACTCTAAGATTTTTTTTAAGACTAAACAGGTGGTAAATCAAAATAACCTTGTAACTGTATGCCAAGAAGCGAACTGTCCAAATATTACAGAATGTTGGAGTAAAAAACACGCAACATTTATGATCATGGGAGATACTTGTACAAGAGCCTGTTCGTTTTGTGATGTAAAAACAGGAAAGCCAGATAGCTTAGATATTTTCGAACCTATTAAAATTTCTAAAGCAGTTAACAAATTAAAACTAAAACACGTGGTTATAACTTCAGTAGATAGAGACGATCTTAAAGATGGAGGAGCTAATCATTTTTTTAACGTTATTGAAGAGACTAGAAAAAACAACCCAAAAACTTCAATCGAGGTTTTGACGCCAGATTTTTTAAGAAAAGGAGATGCTTATAAAAAGGTCCTTGAGGCGAACCCTGATGTATTTAACCATAATATAGAAACAGTGCCAAGACTTTACACAGTTGTAAGACCAGGAGCTAGATATTTTGCATCATTAGAACTCTTAAAAAATGCTAAGAGTTTAAACAAAAAAGTTTTCACTAAATCAGGGATAATGGTTGGTTTAGGGGAAAACAAAGAGGAAATCATCCAGGTAATGGATGATTTAAGATCAGCCCAAGTAGATTTCATTACAATTGGTCAATATTTACAACCAACTGAGAAACACCATCCTCTTAACAGATATTATCATCCAGATGAATTTAAAGAACTTGAAAGTATAGCTAAAACAAAAGGATTTTTGTTAGTTTCTTCATCACCGCTTACAAGATCGTCCTACCACGCAGATGAAGATTTCAAAAAGTTACAAGACGTAAGAAACAAGCAATTTGAATGTCATCAGCGTCTATAAAAAAAATAATTCCCTGTAAAAAAAAACAACTTATTGAAATGGTTTTAGATATTGAAAAATATCCCGAATTTGTTCCATGGTGCATTGAAGGCAAAGTAATTGATAAAAATGAGGGTAAAGATTTGATAACTTTCAATGGAGATTTAAAAGTAGGCAAGAGTTTTTTAAATGAAACTTTTTCTAGTCATGTTACGTATCATAAGGAAAAAGACAAAATTATTGTGACTAATTTGGAAGGACCTTTAAAACATTTAAAGAATGAATGGAATTTCAAAGAAGTAAATAATGCCACACAATTAGAATTTTTTATAGATTTTGAATTAAAAAATCCTATACTTAACTCAATTATGAAAAAATCTTTTGAATTGGGTCTTAATAAAATTGCAAAAGCTTTTGAACTAAGGGCAATAAATTTATATAAATAATGATAACTGTAACTCTTATTTTATTAATTTTAATAGTTCTTTGCAGATTCTTGGCACAATACATCAAAAAAATTAGAACTGGTGATCCAAACGAAAGTAATATTACATACTGGATGTTTTCTTACGACTTTAAACCAAAAAATAGAAAAGAGTGGATTCCAGAAGATATTTCTTTGATTAAAAGAAAAAGAAAAAGAAACGCTCTAATTTTTGCTCTTTACATAAGTGTGTTTTTAATTTTCTTAACTTTTAATAGTTTTCTAGCTCATTTGTTAGATGTTATTGTAGAGTTTAAAAAATTTAGCTACCCGGTTTAAATATTATAGGTGTTTTGAGATTAAATTGAGCGCTTTTTTGACAGTGGCTTTTTGAATTGCAGATCTTCCTTTATTTTTAAATTGGTTTTTACTAACTACAATTTTCTTTCCATTTTTAACACCAATATAAACAAGTCCAACAGGCTTCAGTTTAGAGCCTCCTTTAGGTCCAGCTATTCCAGTTATAGAAACACATACATTGCTCTTACTAATTTCTCTAAGACCATTAACCATAGATAGACAACACTGAGTACTTACAGCACCATATTTATGTATAATTTTTTTAGGAACTTTTAAAATACTCATTTTAGCCTGATTTGAGTAGGTGACTAAACCCATTGAAAATACTTGAGAGGCTCCACTGACAGAAACAATAATGCTTGAGAGCATTCCACCAGTACAAGACTCAGCAACAGCTATCTTTAATTTTTTCTTTTTTAATATTGATACGATTTTTTTATTTAAACTCATGTAAAAAAATTTGTTTTAAAGATCATAAATATTATTAGTGTTAGTACAACATATAAACCAGCAACTATATCATCAAAGATAACTCCAAAACTATTTTTAAATTTTTTATCAAAGTAATTAATTGGAAAAGGTTTTTTAATATCAAAAAATCTAAATAAAATAAAAATATATATATAAAATAAAATAGATTCTCCAAATTCTTTAGTTGTTCCGTGTGCTACCTCGTATAGATAAATAGGTAACGATTGACCAATAACCTCGTCTATTACTACTTCTTTTGGATCTTTATCGGAAAGATCATTTATATAATTTGAAACAGCGTAAAAGGAAGAAAAAAAAATTATAAGAAGAATTATCAAGATGATAGTATTAGGTAAGTTTAAAATATGGAATGTACTAAATAAAAAAACAGTAGTAATTAATGAAGCAATTGTACCAGGAGCATATCTAATAGTTCCAATCCCAAAAAAAGTAACAAATAAAAAATTTATATTTTTAATCATACTTGATCACTGAAGCTATTACTTCACAAGCTATAGCTTTTTCTTTTCCTATAACACCTAATTTTTCTGTTGTTTTGCCTTTTATATTAATTTTATTTTTTGAAATTTCACAAAGTTTAGAGATATTATAGATCATTTGATTTTTATAATTCTTAATTTTGGGAGTTTGGGTAATAATGTTAATATCTATATTATTTATAATATAACCTTCGGCTTTTATTTTTTTCATTACTTTTTGAAGCAAAATTGTCGATCTTATATTTTTGAATTTCTTGCTTTTATCAGAAAACATCTGACCTATATCTCCCATTTTGCAAGCACCAAGAATTGCATCTGTGATTGAATGTAAAACTGGATCTCCGTCTGAGTGACCTAATGTTCCCAAGGATGATTTAATTTTTAATCCTGCTAAATAAAGTTTTCTATTTGGAACAAGTCTATGAACATCAAAGCCTATTCCTACACTTTGATTTGATTTATAGATATTTTTTAAATTTTGAAAGTCTGCTAGATCAGTAATCTTAAAATTATTTTTCTCACCTTGTATAAATTTAATCTTGTTCAAATCCATATAAAGCGAGATATCATCATCTTTATATTTACTCGCGTTAGTTTTATGCAAAGAATAAATTTCTTTAAAATTAAAAGCTTGAGGAGTTTGTGTAAGAAATAAATTATCTCTATTTTTACCCAGAATATACTCATTTAAACTTGATTCTATTTTTTGTTTAACTGCATCGTGAATATCTATTTTTGGAACTACAGCTCTAGCTTTCTTCATGTTTTTTAAGATAAGCTTAATTAGTTTTAATGAAAAATTTGGCCTTGCTACATCATGTATTAAAACTTTTGAGGTTTGTTGAGAATTGTTTAAATATTTCAAAGCGTTGAAAGTAGATTGCTGTCTACTTTTTCCCCCAATGACTAATTTTATATTTTTTAATTTAAGAGATTTTACCCTTTTTGAGTCTTTTTTATTATATACAAGAATTATCTTTTTTATTTGTTTAAATTTACGAGCTTTATCGATATTAATTTCCACTAATGATTTACCAGCTATTTTTTGATATGGTTTGCCTATATTAGATTTAAATCTATGGCTATTTCCCCCTGCAAGAATGATAAAACAAAAACTCATTGTATAAACTTATATTATATTTATATGAATAATTAACGCTTATTTAAAATGTTTAAAATTATAAAAAATTTTAATTGGATTATTTTATCTTCATTTTTGTGTATTTTTATGGGGATTGTAACATTTTTAACCTTCATAAATGAAGGATTTGTTCCCCTAACAGATAAAAATTTACAAATTCTATTAATTGTTGATATTATTTTATTACTCGTTTTTTTTAGTTTAATTTTCAAAAATTTTTATAGATTTTATTATGCAGGTAAGAGGAATAAAACTGGTTCTCAAACAAACTTAAAATATATTTCTATCTTTTCTGTTTTCACTGTAATACCCTCTTTAGTAGTAGCTATTTTTTCGTTATTTATTTTTAATTTTGGGGTACAAAACTATTTTGATAAACAAATTACTAGTGCTGTAAATAATTCTTATGATGTAGCTAAAAATTATTTAGACGAAAGTAAAAAAAATGTTCAGGCCGATGTAATATTAATGAGTGTTGGTTTGAACAGGGCTTCCAATTTATATTATTCAAATCCAAATAGGTTTATGTCTATCATGAATTCAGAAAAACTTTTAAGAAGAATCGATGATGTTTATTTAATTGATAGTCTAGGAAATATATTAATGTCAAACGTGAGAGATATAACTGAGGAATTTGTAATTCCTTCAGAAGCGGATTATGACCAAGCATTAGAAGGCAAACAAGTTTTCATAACTAATAATCTTGAAAATAAAACTACCGTAATGATTAAGCTTTCTTCTTTAGTAGATACTTATTTATATATTTCAAGAAATATAGACCCTGAAATTTTAAGATATTTAAATGAGACCGAAGAAGCTGTAAGTTTTTATTATTCAGTAGAAAATAGTCAAACCGGCATTAAAGTAACCTTTGCAATAATTTACATTATTGTGGTTACTTTATTATTATTTCTTTCAACGTCTATTGCTATAACATTCGCCTCAAGATTAACTAAACCCATAATAAATTTAATAAGTGCGTCAAAATCAATTAGTAAAGGCGCACTAGATGTTAAAGTTCCAAACATTGAGTCTGATGATGAATTTAAACAATTAAATGCAAATTTTAATTCAATGATAGATAGACTTAAAAAGCAACAAGATAAATTACTTGTAACCGAAAGATATGAGGCTTGGGAAACTGTTGCGAGAAAATTAGCTCATGAAATTAAAAATCCTTTGACGCCAATTCAATTATCAATTGATCGTTTAAGAGAAAAATATTCAAATAAAATTTCAGGTGAAAGTAAAGATTTTGAAAATTACCTAGAGACCATTAATAGACAAATCAAAGATATTGAAGGTCTAGTTAACGAATTTTCAAATTTTGCAAGAATGCCACGACCAATATTCAAAAAAATTAATATTTTTGATATAATAAAAAGGTCAGTAGATTTTATCAGGATGTCATCTAACAATGAGATAAAAATTAATGCAGATAATAAAAAATTGATAATAAATGGAGATACTGAACAACTAAATAGAGTTTTTATCAATTTAATTAAAAACTCAGAAGAAGCTTTTCTTGAAATAATTAAAAAAAACACCAATTTTAAAGGTAAAATTGATATAGCAATTATTAATGATAATGACTATATAGTGGTTAGAATAACAGATAATGGCACGGGTATTTCAGATACAAAAAAAGTAATGACGCCTTATTTTACAACCAAGATTAAAGGCACTGGATTAGGATTACCAATCGTTAGTAAAATAATTAATGAACATTCAGGAGATTTCTTAATAGAAAATAAAAAAAAAGAGGATGGAGTCAAAATTGAAATTTCTTTTCCAAAAATAAATGCATAAAGACATACTAGTTATAGATGATAATCCAGATATTCGGTTTTTAATTTGCAATATTTTAAAAGAACAAAATTTTAATGTTCGTTCAGCTGCAAATTACGACCAAGCGGTAATTGAAATTGACAAAAAACTACCTGATTTAGCTGTTGTAGACATTAAATTAGATAAAGCAGACAAAGATGGTATCGATCTGTTAAAATTAATAATTAGTAAAAATAAACTTATTCCTGTAATTATGATTTCTGGACATGCAACGGTTCAAATAGCCGTAGAGGCTATAAGATTAGGAGCATACGAATTTATTGAGAAGCCATTCTCAACAGAAAAAATTTTAAACTATGTAAAAAGAGCTTTAGAAAATGCATCTCTTAAACAAGAAAAAGATATCATAGAGAATAAATTATTTCATTCCTTTGATCTTATCGGAAAAAGTCCCTCAATAGTAAAGATTAAGAAGACTATTGAAAAATTATCTGCCTCTGAAAGTAGAGTTTTGATTTCTGGACCAACAGGATCAGGTAAAGAACTAGTGGCAAGAAAAATTCATAAAAATTCCTCAAGATCTAAAGAACCTTTTATAATTATAAATGCTGCTTTACTTAAAGAGCAAACTTACGAAAAAGAATTATTTGGTCAAGATTTTGAAGATGGGAATGTTTCACTTGGAGCATTAGAAAGAGCTAATAAAGGAACTTTATTAATTGACGAAGTCTCTGAGATACCAATAGAAACTCAAGCTAATGTACTTAGAGTTCTTATTGATCAGAAATTTAAACGTCTTAATAGTTCAAAATACATTAATGTAAATATAAGATTAATTTCCTCTACTTCTAAAAATTTAAAAGAACTTATAGAAGCAGGTAAATTTAGAGAAGACCTATTTCATCGTTTAAATGTAGTGCCAATTGAACTTAGTCCTCTTAATTCAAGGACTGAAGATATCCCTCTGCTAATAGAATACTTTAAAGACAGGCTTTCTGAAATTAATGGTGTTCAACAACCGAAGATTGATATAAAAAACGACAATTTATATACATATGGGTGGCCTGGTAATGTGAGAGAACTAAGAAATTTAGTTGAAAGGGTCACCATTTTGTCGGCTAATGAAAGTAAAAAGAACATTGATAAATTAATGGACGATGTATTAACATCCTCATCAACTGAGTCCCACCAGTCTATGCTAGAAAAATCATTCACATCTCCATTAAAAGAGGCTAGAGAAAGTTTTGAAAAAGAGTATTTAATGAAACAATTAAAAAAAAACCATGGCAATATCTCAAAAACAGCTGATTTCATAGGTATGGAGAGATCAGCTCTTCACAGAAAACTTAAATCGTTAGGAATTAAAGGTATAAATTAAAATGAACGTAATTATATGTGGAGCCGGCAAAGTTGGCTTTTCAATAAGTAAACAATTATCTGCTCAAGGTCATTCTGTAACAGTAATTGATCAATCATCTGAAGATATAAAAAAAATTAACGATACTCAGGATGTTAAAGGAGTTGTAGGACGAGCAACTCTACCAACTGTTTTAGAAAACGCTGGGGCAGAAAATGCAGACATGGTTATAGCAGTTACCCGTAATGATGAAACAAATATGATAGTTTGCCAATTAGCTAGTTCATTATTTAATGTTTCAAAAAAAATTGCGAGAATTAGAACTCAAGATTTTTTAGAGGGTAAATGGGGTAAGCTCTATAATAAATCTAACATACCTATAGATGTAATTATTTCCCCTGAACTTGAAGTAGCTAAATCATTATACAGGAGATTAGAAGCGCCTGGAGCATTAGACAATGTTCCCTTTGCAAAAGATAAATTAAAAATGTTAGAAATTTCAATTGAAAAAAATTGTCCTATCAAAAACCTTCCTTTAAAAGATTTAACAAAAAAATTTCCAGATTTTAAAGCAAATATACTTGGAGCGGTTAGAAAAGAAAAATTTATTTATTTAAAAAAAAATGACAAAATTTTAGATGGTGATAACGTTTACGTAGTAGTTAGTAGCGAACAGTTAAATGCAATACTTAAAGCTTTTGGACATGAAGAAAAAATAGCAAAGAATATTTTAATTATAGGTGGAGGAAATATAGGATTAAATTTAGCTAAAATGTTAGAAACAAATTTCGAAGATGTAAGAGTAAAAATTATCGAAAAAGATAAAGAAAGAGCAGAATTGATAGCTGGTGAATTGTCATCATCCATAGTAATAAAAGGAGATGCATTAGATGAAGATATCCTAAAAGAGGCAAATCTTGAAGACTCTGAAACAGTATTAGCCCTAACCAACGATGATGAAAATAATATGATGGCATGTGTTTTGGCCGAAAAAACTGGACAAAAAAAAAGAACAATAGCAATTGTAAATAAAACTAATTATAATTTGCTGCAAGACTCACTTAATATTGATGATTTAGTTGATCCAAGAATGACAACAGTTTCAAGAATAATGGAACATGTACACAGAGGGACTATTGGAACGGTATATTCTTTACTTGACGGGGAATACGAATTTATTGAAGCGAAAATATTAGAAAAATCAGAGCTATTGAACAAAACTATAAGAGACTCAAACTTACCAGAGGATATAAGAATAGGTGCAATTTTAAGAAAAGATAAAGTTATCATTCCACGATCAAATTTTATTTTCGAGAAAGATGATCTTGTAGTATTTTTAGCAAAAAGAGAACTGATGAAAGAAGTCGAAAGTATATTTAGTGTAAGCTCTATATAATAATGAATTTGAAAAGTATAAGTTATTACTTAGGTTTATTTTGTTTTCCTATTAGTATTTTATCTTTTATAAATATACTTTATTCATCGTACTTTGATTATTTTTTAAGCATAAATTCTTATATTACGACTCTTATAATTTCATCTACAATAGGTTTCATTCTTTTTTTTTTCGGAAAAAAATCTTTAAGAAGGATTAATTTTTTAGAGCAAATATTTTTAATACTTTTAGTTTATTTATTGGTAGGTTTCTTAATATCTTTACCTTTCTATCTTAGCAATTATCAGGTTACTTTTACAAATTCTTTCTTTGAAGCTATTTCAGGATTGACTAGCACAGGATTTTCTATATTTGGCAATATAAAGTATCTTGATCCAACTTTGATACTTTGGAGATCATCTTCACAGTGGATAGGCGGCTTATATTTTTTATTTTTTTTGATTATTATTTTTTCAAATAAGCAATTTAGTTTTAAAATGAATGAACTGACTTATTCAGGCGATGGCGGCATTAATTCAGAAAATAATATTAGAAATCTATTATTTAGAATATTTATTTTGTACATAATATTAAGTTTCTTAATATTTATTCTATTAAATATTTCAGGAATTAGAATGTACAATTCTTTAAATCTTAGTATGAGTTTAGTATCAACTGGAGGATTTTTACCAACAGATTCCTTAAATACAATTATTCGTTCAAACTTACAAAAACTAGTTTTAATTATTTCTTTGCTTATTTCTATGTTAAATTTTTTTCTTATCTTTAACATTTTCCAAAAAAAAATAATTATTCGAGAACATAAAGAAGATTTCTATTTAATTGTATTATCAATAGTATTAATTCTTCTAGTATCTTTCAATAATTTTGATGGTTTGGAAATCATTATTAGTGTTCTTAGTAGTTTAAGCAACTCTGGATTAGCATTGATTAACGTTGATAATAATTTAAGTTTATATTTCATATTGATAACAATAATTGGCGGATCTTTAATATCTAATACATCAGGAATAAAATTTACAAGGATATATATTCTTTTAAAAACAGCGTCATCTGAAATAAATAAGTTAATTAGCCCAAATAGTGTTATCAATAAAAATATATTCTCCTCAGAAAAGAAAATCACAGATGAAAATATTAAGATATCATTTTTAGTTTTTATTTCTTTTTTTGTAAGTTTATTTATACTTTCAAGTATTCTAATAGTTGATAATATTGGATTTGAAAAATCTTTTAAACTTTCTATATTAACTATTACCAACACAACAACATCAGGAATGTTTGCAATAGAACAAATGAATTTTGAAAATTTACAAATATCTTCTAAATTAAGTCTTATTATGTTTATGATTATTGGTAAAATTGAGCTAATATCAGCTTTTCTTTTGGTAAAAAAATTTTTTTTAAAAGATTAACATGTCAAAAATAATAATTATAGGCGCTGGTGCTATGGGATCTGCTTTTTCATTTCCTTGTGTAGACAATAATCATGATACAAATATAGTTGGCACGCATCTTGAAAATGATTTTATTAATAAAATAAAAGATAATAATAATTTTCATCAAGGAATTAATACTCAACTTCCTACTGGAATTAAAATTTTTAAGTTTGAAACCTTCGATAAACTTTTTCAATCAAAAACTGATTTAATTGTACTTGGGATAAGTTCAAAAGGAATAGAATGGGCAGCTGAACAACTTGTTCGAATTTTTAAAAACAAAGAAGTGCCAAAAATTTTATTGTTAACCAAAGGCTTAAGTATATATAAAAATGAATATGAACTTTTAGTTGATAAAATAAAAAGATTACTATCAAAAGAAGGACTATCTAAAATAAATATTTCTGCAGTAGGTGGACCATGTTTAGCTGCCGGTTTAGCTAATAGAATCCATAGTAGCGTAGTGATAGCTAACAATAATATTCAAACTGCTAAAGAAATTTCCAATATGTTAAATACTAATTATTACCATCCTTCTTATTCTGAGGATTTAAACGGTGTAGAGGTTTCTGCGGCAATTAAAAACATTTTCTCTATGGCTGTTGGAGCAGCTAAAGGGTTATGTAGTAAAAATGCATCAGAGGAAATTCGTGAAAAAAATTATTTAAATACATCATCTGCTCTAATAAAACAGTCAATATATGAAATGGAAGTATTTGTAGAACATCTAAAAGGCAAAAAAGAAACTGTAAAGGGATTGGCCGGCCTAGGTGATTTATATGTAAGCTCGGGAGGAGGAAGAAATGCTAAAATGGGCTCTTATATAGGACAAGGTTTAACATTTTCTGAGGCTAAAAAAAACAAAATGGAAAAAACAACTATAGAAGGAGCAGATTTGGCAATGGAAATAGGAAAAAAAGTAAATCAAGATTTTGATAATAAAAAATTACCTTTGATGCTTGCTATGATTAATGCAATTATTGAAGATAAAGAACTCGAACTTAATTGGGAGCTATTCAGATGAAAAAGATTATTACAATTTTAATATTAAATATTCTAATATCTAATTTTTCGTATGCTAATGGTAAAATACTTATCAGTGGGTTTATTAATAAGCAATCACAAGTAAAAAGTGGTATTGAGATAATCGATCCTAAAAATAAAATTATAATTATTTATAATCATGGACAAAATACCAACGATAGAGCTAAAAAGAATGAATGTATATGGGTTAATCAAATAAATAATCAAGCCTCATTAGTAGATGAGGAAATAAATGGTAAAAAAATTATGGTTTATAATTTTTGTTCAAATGATTTTGCTGGAGACATGTCGCTGAAAAAAAGTTGGTGGAAATCAAAAACTCCTTATGTAGGCAAACATAAATTAGATAAACGAGTTGAAAAAAATTTAGAATTAGTTGAAAAATTTGTAACTATGGGCGTACCAAGAAAACAAATCATTATTTCAGGTCATTCTTGTGGAGGACTATTAACCTTAATGTTACTATCTGCTCACCCTAATAAAGTAGGTGGAGGTATATCATACATGCAAGCATGTTTTGGAAAACTTTCTTCTAAATACAAAGTAAAAAAAGTTGGTCCTGAAGCAGCTTTAGCTAAATTTGCCAAGAAAAACCCAGGTCCTGCTGAACTAAGAGAAAGACAAATTAATAAAATTAAAAAATCAAATAATGTTCCCGTTTTAGCTTTCACACATCCTAAAGATAAGTGGGAAGGATTGTTGTCTGATTGGTTGGAAGAAGTGCCAGGAGTAAAAAGAATTGTCATTTCTGAAGATTATAAAATTAATGGAAAGTCTTGTGTCGTAAAAGGAGATAATTGGCAAGAAAATATTTCAGCTAGAAAAAATCCAGGCCACGAAATGAACCAAGGTTTATGTTTTCAATATTATAATACTGAAATATTAAAATATATTGAAGGTAGAATTTCATGAAAAAATTTTTGATAATATTTTTTATATTATTTATTCATTCAAAATTATTGGCTAATGATAACCAAGATTTAAAAGCTACTACTAATATTTCTGATCAACTCAAAATTTTACAGGATCTTTATAAGTCTGGTGTATTGAGTGGATATGAATATGAAAAAGAAAAAAAAAAAATTTTGAATAAATAATATGAAAAAATTTATAATTTCGATTGATGCAGGTACTACATCAAATAGATCGATTTTATTCGACCTAAGAGGAAAACCTGTTTACTCAGTACAAAAAGAATTTACTCAATATTTTCCTAAAAGCGGTTGGGTAGAACATGATCCAGATGAGATTTGGAAAACTTCTATTAAAACATTAAAAGATGTAATTGCTAAAGCCAAAAAATTAAGAGGTAAAATTTTAAGTATAGGGATTACAAATCAAAGAGAAACAACAGTCTTATGGGATAAAAAAACTGGAAAGACTGTTTATAAGGCAATTGTTTGGCAAGACAGAAGACAAGAAGAGTTTTGTAAGAAATTAAGAAAACAAAATAAAGATACGATGATTTTTAATAAAACTGGTTTATTAATTGATTCATATTTTTCTGGAACAAAAATCAAATGGATCTTAGATAATGTTCCAAAAGCTAAAAAGCTAATGAATAAAAAACAATTGTTATTTGGAACGATTGATAGCTTTTTGATCTGGAAGCTTACTAAAGGCAAAGTGCATGCAACTGATGCTACCAATGCTAGCAGAACTATGATTTTTAACATATCATCTAATAAATGGGATGATGCAATTTTAAGACTTTTAAGAATCAAGAAACATATCCTACCCGAAGTAAAAGATTGTGCTGACGACTATGGCTATACTCATCAAACAATTACTGGCATATCAATACCAATAAATGGTGTTGTTGGAGATCAGCAATCGGCTACTATAGGTCAATGTTGTTTTGAACCAGGTACTCTAAAAAGCACCTATGGAACAGGCGCGTTTGTTTTGCTTAATACTGGCCATAAAAAGATTTTTTCAAAAAATAGATTGTTAACCACAATTGCATATAGAATTAATAATAAAACAACTTATGCTATGGAAGGGTCAATTTTTATAGCAGGCGCGGGTGTTCAATGGTTAAGGGATAGAATGAAATTTTTTAAAAAAGCTCCCGAGACTGAAAAAATTATCAAGAAACTTAAAGATAATAACGGAATTTATTTAGTTCCTGCATTTACTGGGCTTGGAGCACCACACTGGAATGCAAATTCTAGAGGTGTATTAAGCGGCATAACAAGAGACACAAGTCCTGAAGAAATAATAAGAGCTACAATAGAAGCAGTAGCTTATCAAACTTACGATCTATTTGAAGCAATGAAACATGATGGATTGAGACCAAAAATAGTAAAAGTTGATGGAGGAATGGTCATGAATAATTGGTTTTCACAATTTTTATCAGATGTTGTAAATGTAAAAGTTCTTAGGCCGAAAGTTCAAGAAACAACAGCTGCAGGAGCTGCTTTTATGGCTGGATTAAAAATAGGCGTATACAAATCTTTGAAAGATATTTCTCAAAATTGGCAAATAGATAAAAAATTTTCACCAAAAATGAAACTAAAGAAAAGAAATTTTTTAATAAAAGGTTGGTCTACAGCAATTAAAAGAACATTAATTAATTAAATCAATCTCTAGTTGTATATACCAAAGAAACATCTGTACAATTTTGTTAGATTTTGTTTCAATTAAGAAATTAATAAACAACAACGGGGGAATTAATGTTTAAAACATTGAAAACTATAATAGCTGTTGCTGTTACATCGTCTCTTCTATCAACTTCTCTATTTGCTAATGCAATAGAAAAGTGGGCAAGTGGAGAATTTAGTCTTTCTACTCTATCTAAAAAAGAGAGAGTTAAAGAACTAAAATGGTTCCAAGATGCTGCGAAGCCATTCAAAGGAATGTCTATCAAAGTTTTATCTGAAACTATTCCGACACACGAGTATGAATCAAAGGTTTTAACTAAAGCTTTTGAAGAAATTACTGGGATTAAAGTTAATCACCAGTTACTTGGTGAAGGTGATGTAGTAATGGCTGTGCAAACTCAAATGCAAACTAACGTAAGTATTTACGATGCTTATATCAACGACTCTGATTTAATCGGTACACACGCTAGAATGCAACAAGCTGTAAACTTAACTAAATGGATGGCTGGAGAAGGTAAAGATGTTACTTTACCAACTTTAGATTTAGATGATTTCATTGGTAAACAGTTTACTACAGGTCCAGATGGCGACTTATACCAAATGCCTGACCAACAATTCGCTAACCTTTATTGGTTTAGAAAAGATTGGTTTGACAGACCTGAAATCAAAAAAGGTTTTAAAGCCAAATATGGATACGATTTAGGTGTGCCATTAAATTGGTCTGCTTATGAAGACATCGCTAAATATTTCTCAGAAGATGTGAAAAATATTGACGGTGTTAGAATTTATGGTCACATGGACTACGGTAAAAGAGCTCCTGACTTAGGTTGGAGAATGACTGACGCGTGGTTATCAATGGCTGGAGCAGGTGATGTTGGAAAACCTAATGGAATACCAGTGGACGAGTGGGGAATAAGAATGGAAAAAGGTTCTTGTAACCCTGTTGGAGCTTCAGTAACAAGAGGTGGAGCTGCTAATGGTCCTGCTGCTGTATACGCAATCAGAAAATGGGATGAGTGGTTAAGAAACTACGCACCTCCAGGTGCTGCGGCTATGGACTTCTATCAGTCTCTACCGTCACTATCTTCTGGAAACGTTGCTCAGCAAATATTCTGGTACACAGCTTTCACAGCTTCTTTAGTAGGAAAAAATCCTAATAACAAAGTTGTTGATGCTAACGGTATGCCGTTATGGAGAATGGGTCCGTCACCAAAAGGACCTTATTGGGAAGAAGGCATGAAGCTTGGATATCAAGATGCTGGATCATGGACTTTATTTAAGTCTACACCAGTTAAAAATAGAAAAGCTGCTTGGTTGTACGCTCAATTCGTTGTATCAAAAACAGTAGACCTTAAGAAAAGTCACGTAGGTTTAACTATCATTAGAGATAGTTCAATAGACCACAAATCTTTCACAGAAAGAGCACCAGCACTTGGTGGACTTGTTGAGTTCTACAGATCAAACAACAGAAATATTTGGTCACCAACAGGTGTAAACGTTCCGGATTATCCGAAACTAGCACAAATCTGGTGGCAACAAATTGGAGATGTAAACTCAGGTGCGTTTACTCCACAACAAGCTATGGATCGTCTTGCTGAAGAGATGGACTTAGTTATGTCTCGTATGGAAGCTGCTGATAAAGGTAGCAATGCATACGGTGGATGTGGACCAAGACTTAATAAACCAAGAGAAGCTTCTTTTTGGTTAAATAAGAAAGGTTCACCAAAAGCTAAACGTGATGAGAAACCTCAAGGTAAAACTGTTCCATACGCGAAAGCTTGGAAATAGTAAGAGGTTAATCTAAATTGAAAAGGGGGCACTTGCTGCCCCCTTTTTTTAAAACTAAATTTTAAATTATGAGTCTAGAATTAAAAAAAATAGAAAAAAAAGTTGGAATAGCCACTCATATTTATCCTACAAGTCTTAGATTAGAAAAAAATACTATAAATGTACTTCTTGGATCAACCTTAGCAGGGAAGACAACATTAATGCAAATAATGGCCGGGTTGGACAAACCTACCTCAGGAGAGATATGGTTTAATGGAGAAAACGTTACTGGCTTGAAGGTTCAAAAGAGAAATTGTTCGATGGTTTATCAGCAATTTATAAATTATCCAAATTATACTGTGTATGAGAATATTGCATCTCCATTAACAATAACGGGTGTTAAAACAGATGAAATTAAACAAAGAGTTGGCAAAGTAGCTGAACTTTTAAAATTATCTGCAATGTTAAATAAAAAACCTGATGAATTATCAGGTGGTCAACAACAAAGAACAGCTTTGGCAAGAGCTTTAGTAAAGGACTCTGATTTAATTTTATTAGACGAACCTTTGGCAAACTTAGATTTTAAACTTAGAGAAGAGCTAAGAGAAGAACTGCCGAAATTATTTGAAGATAGAGATTGTATAGTTGTTTATGCAACAACAGAGCCATCTGATGCTTTAATGATAGGAGGAAACACAGCAACATTATTAGAAGGCAAGATAATCCAATACGGAAAAACTTTAGAAGTTTATAATAAACCTGAAAATTTAGTTTCAGCTAAAGTTTTTAGCGATCCACCAATGAACATAGCTGAGGTCACAAAAAGTGGAGAAAATTGTAAATTTACAGATAATAATGTTCAATGGAAATCAGCAGCAAAAATTAAAGATGGTACTTATAAAATAGGTATAAGACCTCATAACATTACCACTTATAAAGAGGGAAATAACTCAGTTGAAATTAATGGTAAAGTTCAAATTTCTGAACTTAGTGGATCAGAAAGCTTAATACACTTTACTAATGGAAATTTAAACTGGGTTTCATTATCTAATGGAACTCAACAAAAAAATGTTGGAGAAGATACTAAATTATATATGAACACAGATGAGTTTTTATATTTTGATCAAAATAACAGATTGGTAAATAATGGCTAAGATAACTTTAAAAGATTTAAGTCACAGTTATTTAGAAAAACAGAATAATAATTCTGACTGGGCTTTAAGAGATGTTAATATTGACTGGAAAGACGGCGGCGCGTATGCACTTTTAGGTCCATCTGGATGTGGAAAGACAACATTATTAAATATTGTCTCAGGTTTATTAAAGCCAACTAAAGGAAATGTATTATTTGATGACAAGGATATTACTTTACTTGACCCTGTTGAAAGAGATATTGCTCAGATATTTCAATTTCCAGTTATTTATGACACCATGTCTGTTTATGACAATTTAGCATTCCCATTAAAAAATAGAGGCCTTTCTGACTCGGCGGTTGCATCAAAAGTTAAAGAAATTGCTGAGATGCTTGAATTAACATCTACATTAAATAATAGAGCATCAGGTTTAACAGCTGATGGAAAACAAAAAATCTCATTAGGCAGAGGACTTGTTAGATCAGATGTAAATGTCATTATGTTTGATGAACCTTTAACTGTAATAGATCCTCACTTAAAATGGGTTCTAAGATCTAAATTAAAAGAATTACATCAAAAAATTAATCGTACAATGATTTATGTTACACATGATCAAACAGAAGCATTAACTTTTGCTGACCAAGTTGTTGTTATGCATGATGGTCAAATTGTTCAAATTGGAACACCTGTTGAATTATTTGAGAAACCAAAACACACATTTGTCGGCCACTTTATTGGTTCACCTGGAATGAACATACTTCCATGCGATATTAAAAACGGAGAAATTAGTTTTAGTGGTCAAAAAATATCAACTCATAAAAAAATAAAAAATTTAAATTTTAGTAAAACTCAAATAGGCATAAGACCAGAGTTTATTAATTTTTCTAAGGATGGAATCCCAGTTAAAATTAAAAGAGTAAGTAATACAGGAAGACACAAAATTATTGATACAGAAACTAATGGGGAAAATGTTAAAATATTATCTAATGCATCCACTGAAATACCAAGTGGAAGTGCTCATATTACTTTCAATCAAAAATATACTTACATTTATGGAGATAACTGGATCATAGAATAATGAATAAAACAATTAATCAAAAAGCCTGGTATTTTGTAATCCCCGTATTTATTCTTGTAGCATTTAATGCAGCTATTCCTTTAATGACTGTAGTAAATTACTCATTTCAAGAAACATTTGGAAATAACGTATTTGCTTGGGAAGGGACAAGATGGTTTAAACAAATTCTATTATCTGAAAGATTCCATGCAGCACTAGGAAGACAATTTGCTTTTACTTTTATAATACTTCTAATTCAAATACCTTTAGGTATTGCAATTGCTTTAACGATGCCAAAAAAAGGTTGGGGAGTGCCAGTTTGTTTAATTTTAATGTCTATGCCACTTCTTATACCCTGGAATGTTGTTGGAGCTATGTGGAATATCTTTGCGCTTCCAGATATTGGTTTTCTTGGTCATACATTAAACTCACTTGGTTTTGATTATAACTTTACTCAACAACCCGGTGATGCATGGTTTACAACTATTTTAATGGATGTTTGGCACTGGACCTCTTTGGTTGTTCTTTTGTCTTATGCAGGACTAAATTCAATCCAGCCAGCATACTATCAAGCAGCTGAGATAGATGGTGCAAGTAGGTGGGCTACTTTTAGATATATTGAATTACCAAAAATGAAAAAAGTATTAACCTTAGCTATTCTACTTAGATTTATGGATAGTTTTATGATTTATACGGAACCATTCGTTTTGACAGGAGGTGGCCCAGGTAATACAACCGCATTCTTATCCATTGACTTAGTTAAAATGGCATTAGGTCAATTTGATTTAGGACCAGCAGCAGCAATGTCTTTGATTTATTTCTTCATAGTTCTTTTAGTTTGCTGGGTATTTTATAATTTAATGATGAAAAATGAGGCTCAGTCATGAAAAAATATAAGTGGTTAGTACCTACATTATATATAATTTTTTTAATGCTTCCGATTTATTGGCTGATCAATATGTCTTTTAAAACCACAACAGAAATTATTAATACTTATTCATTATGGCCTCAAAAATTTACAACAGAAAATTATGTAAAAATCTTTACAGATAGCACTTGGTATATGGGTTACGTAAATTCTATCGCTTATACTGTATTTAATACTGTTATTTCTGTTGCTGCAGCTTTACCAGCGGCGTATGCGTTTTCTAGATATAAATTTTTAGGTGATAAGCATTTGTTCTTTTGGTTATTAACGAATAGAATGGCTCCCCCAGCAGTTTTTGCTTTGCCTTTTTTCCAATTTTATTCGTCTGTAAATTTGTTTGATACCCATATAGCTGTTGCGCTATCGCATTGCTTATTTAACATTCCTTTAGCAGTTTGGATATTAGAAGGTTTTATGTCTGCTGTTCCTAAAGAATTAGATGAAACAGCTTATGTAGATGGATATTCATTTGGTAGATTTTTCTTTAAAATTTTTGTACCTACAATTGCAGCTGGAATAGGAATAACTATGTTTTTCTGTTTTATGTTTTCTTGGGTTGAGCTTTTATTAGCTAAAACACTTACTGCCACAGAAGCCAAGCCAATAGCTGCTACAATGACTAGAACTGCAAGTACTTCAGGTTATGAGCTAGGTTTATTAGCTGCAGCAGGAACTTTAACAATAATTCCAGGAGCAATTGTAATTTATTTTGTAAAAAATTATATTGCCAAAGGATTTGCGATGGGTAGGGTTTAATGTTTACAAAATTATATGCAGCGACTTGGGGCGACGTTGGCAAAGCAAAAGAAAAAGGTTTTTTTGATTTTGATTTGTTCTCATGGATGGCCTGGACATGGCAAACAGCAGCTTTTTTCATTTTTATAGCTTTATGTATAACGGTAATGCTTATTTGGGAAAAAAAAGTACCTGGAGGCTCTCCAAGAAAAGGTATTTTAGGTTTAGATACAACTAGAGGTGATAGACTATTCGTATCTTTGTTAGGTAGCGCATTTATTCATTTAGCTTGGTTGGGTTTAGTAGGCAGTCTCTTATGGATAGCATCAATTATTTGCGTTGCTTATTTTATTGTTGTATTTAAATACGTATAACACATATGGTCAAAGTAGGAATTAATGGTTTTGGTAGAATAGGGCGTCTTATCTTGAGAGCTTTATTGGAAAACTATAAAGGAAAAATTCAAGTAGTAGGTATTAATGATTTGGGCTCCATAGAAGCTAACGCTCATCTAATAAAATTTGACAGTACTCACGGCACATTAAATCAAGATGTAAAAATAACAAAAGAAGGTTTTCAAATAGGAGATCAAAATATTAAAGTTTTTGCTGAAAGAGATCCAGCTAAATTACCTTGGGAAAAAATTGAAGCAGATGTAGTTTTAGAATGCACTGGTTTCTTTTTAGATAAAAGTTCAGCTGGTAAACATATAGAGGCTGGTGCAAAAAAAGTAATAATATCAGCTCCTGCTAAAGAGGTAGACTTTACAGTTGTGCAAGGAGTAAATAGCAAAGATTTAAAAAAAGAACATAACATTATATCTAATGGATCTTGTACTACTAATTGTTTAGCACCTGTTGCTATGGTTTTAGAAAATACTTTTGGTATTGAATATGGTTATATGACTACCATTCATAGTTACACTGGAGATCAAAAACTCTTAGATACACTTCATAAAGATTTAAGAAGAGCTAGAGCATCGGGTGATGCCATGATTCCAACTTCTACAGGAGCGGCTAAAGCTATGAGTTTAGTTTTACCAAGTCTAAAAGGAAAACTCGACGGAACAGCAATAAGAGTACCCACACCTAATGTTTCTTTAATTGATCTTACTTTTGTTCCTAACAAAGAAGTAACTTCGGAAAGCATTAATGAAGCTATGAGTAAAGCAGCTAAAGGTCCTTTAAAAGGAATATTGGCGACAAATTCTGCTCCATTAGTTTCAAAAGATTTTAATCATAACCCACATAGCTCAATATTTGATCTTACTCAAACACAGGTAATCAAAGGAAAATTTAGTAGGGTTCTTTCATGGTATGATAATGAGTGGGGTTTTTCAAACAGAATGTGTGACACAGCAATTCAAGTAGCCAGATTAACCTAGCTTCGAATTTTCAGCCTCTTCAATCAAATTTAAAGTTTTTTTCGGGATATCCGATGTGTCAATCTTTGGGTTTTTAAGATTTGATAAATCTTTTTTTCTTTCCTCCTTAATTTTTTGAAGATCATCAACAGCTTTTAAAATTTCATCTATGCTATAGTCATTATTCATCAATTCTGAACCTTATAAAGTCTTACCATATTAGTCATACCAGCTTTTCCAAAAGGTAAGCCAGCGGTAATTATTACAAAATCATTTTTTTTTATAAATTTTAATTTTTTTATAATTTCTTTGGAAATTTTCATCATATCTTTCCATCCATTTGCATCTCTGCTATTTACAGATTGGATCCCCCACAACAATGAAACCTGTCTACAAATGTTAATATTTGGAGAAATAGTTACAATTTTGACAGCAGGTCTCATAGCTGACACTAGTTTAGCTGAGTTACCCGAATTAGAAAAAACTATAATTGTTTTTACTTCTTGATTGTAAGCTATGTCCTTAACAGATAGTAATACAGATTTTACTGGATCTTGATTTGTGATAATAGAGTTTTTGAAGTCTTCTATATGGTCTCTTTTATATTTTTCCGTTGAGATAATAGTTTTAACCATTGTTTGCACAGATTGTATTGGATATTTTCCAATTGCAGTCTCAGCTGACAACATGACTGTATCTGCTCCTTGAAATATAGCTGTAGCTACATCATTAATTTCAGCCCGGGTAGGAGTATAATTTAAGATCATACTTTCAAGCATTTGTGTGGCAACAATTACAGATTTAGATAATTGAGAGCATTTTTTTATTAAACTTAATTGTACCTTCGGAACTTCACTGTGACCAATGTCTATTGCTAAATCACCTCTAGCAATCATAATTGAGTCAGTTGCATTGATAATTTTATCAATATTCTTTAACGCAAGCTTGTTTTCTATCTTAGCAATTATACCAACATCTTTTTTTATTAGTTTTCGTGTTTGATATATTAATTTTTCATTTTGCAAATAGGATAAAGCAATCCAATTACATCCAAGTTTTAAGGCAGTTTTAATGTCATTTTTGTCTTTATAAGTCAGTTTACTCAAAGAAATGCTTAAGTTTGAAATATGAACACTATTATTATTTCTAAGAATGCAATTGTCACTTTTACATTTTGTGGTGATAGAATTTTTTGACTTTTTTATTACTAAGAATTGGTATTTTCCATCATCGATTAAAATTTTATTACCCTTTTTTATCTTTTTTAAAATATTTGAATATGGAAAAAAAACTCTTTTTGAATTTCCAATTTTACGTATAGTGTCAAATTTAAATTTTTGATTTAATTTAATTTTTTGTAAACCATTTTCAAATTTGTCTAATCTTAATTTTACACCCTGAAGGTCAGCTATTAACGAAATATTTTTATTTTTTTTTTTTTCAATTTTTCTTATTTTAGATATTGTATTTTTAATGTCTTTTGTATTATGACTAAAATTGACTCTAAATGCATCAACACCTAAATCTATAAGTTTTTTCAGTTTATTTTCGCTATAAATTGAAGGACCCAAAGTAGCGATTATTTTAGCTTTTTTTTCCATTTCTCTATAATTATGTTATAACACTATTTATGAGAAATAAAAATATGAATTTGCTGGCTAATAAACTAGTTGATGCTTTTTTAAAAAAAAAAATCATTTCACCTATTCCAATTAAATATTGTAAAAATATTGACAAAGCAAACGAATTTAGAAAATTTTGTGAAAAAAAAATTAATAAACCTATTATTGGTTTTAAAGCAGGAGGAACAGGTATAGCGCTGTTAAAAAAATTAAAAGAAAAGGAACCTTTTTATGCATCTGTCTACGAACAAAACTTTTTAAAAAATAATAAATCTGTTAAAGTCAACGAATTTACATTAGGAATAGAACTTGAAGTTTGTTATTTAATAAAAGCAAATTTTTTTAATTTAAAAAAACTTATTACTAAAAATAATATAAAAAAATATATATCTCATATGGCTCCTTGTATCGAAGTTGTTGGTTATAGACAAAGAAAAAAAGGAATTAAAACCCTAGGTGATCTTGCTTCTGATTTTGGAGCTAACGTTAAGTTTATAATAGGCGCCAAAAAAAAATTCAGGAATATCAAATTCAATAATTTAAAAACAAATATTTCTAATAAAAAAGTAAATCAGTCAGTTAATGGTAATACCGGCACTGTTTATATTGATCCGATAAATGCCCTAAAATTTGTTTTAATGAAACTTAGAAAAGATAAAATTAAATTGAATAAGAATTTTTATGTTTTTACTGGATCCACTGTAGGAGTTGTTCCCATTTTAGGAAAAGGTATTTATTCTGGTAAAATTGAAAAACTTGGTAGTGTTTCAACTAAAATTATTTAAATTGACAATATGTATCCGCCTAAGCCTACCAATAAAATCGAAAAACCTATTTTAAGTCTTCTTTTTAATATTTCTTTCTTTTTTCCATCTAATCTTCTCTTAGATAAGAAGTAAATATTTGTTTCATGGTTATTTCTAAATTTAGGTCTTAATGGAGATGGAATAGTTTTATTTTGTATATGTTTAAATTTTTTTGGATTAATTTGAAGCATCACTTAATTAACCTTATTTGCTTAAAGTTATCAACAGATACTATCTTTTGGTTGCGACAATATTGCAAATAATAATCATTATCAATATATTGTAAATAATAATCATTATCAACTAAAAAAGAGGGAAAAATGAGAACAATTGTAATAAGCTTAATAATTATCTTTACCTATGCAACCAGTATATTTGCGAATGAGGTAAATATATTTAGCGCAAGACATTACGACTCTGATGTCCAGTTATATGAGAAATTTACATCAAAAACTGGAATTAAAGTTAATGTTATATCAGGAAAATCTGGAGCTTTAGAAAAAAGAATAATAGAAGAGGGAGTAGATAGCAAAGCAGACCTTTATATTACAGCTGATGCTGGAAGACTAGGTGCTTTTGCTGCCAACTTACAAGGTGGACTTATAAGCGATACGATTAAATCTGCAGTTCCAAAAAATTTTAGAACAAATAAATGGGTTGGAATAGCAAAAAGAGCAAGAATAGTTTATTTTGCTCCTGAAAGAGTTAGTGGGGCAGAATTAGCTGGTTTAACTTACGAAAGTTTAGCTGATTCAAAATGGAAGGGTAGATTAGTTATTAGAGCTTCAAATAACATTTACAACCAATCACTTGTAGCATCATTAATCAAAAATAATGGAAAAGGTAAAGTTGCTGACTGGGCAAAAGGAATGGTTTCTAATATGGCTAGATCACCAAAAGGAAACGATAGGGCACAAATTCTCGCAGTAGCAGCTGGAGAGGCTGATATTGCAGTAGCAAATACATATTATTTAGCTTTAATGCTATCGGGTAAAAAAGGACCAGAACAACAAGCTGCTGCTAAAAAAGTAAAACCATTCTTTCCTAATCAAGATGGAAGAGGAACACATATGAATATTAGTGGCGCTGGTTTAGTTAAAGGTGCACCAAATAAAGCAAATGCAATAAAATTGGTTGAATTTTTACTTAGTGAAGAAGCTCAAAATCACATAGTAAATAATACTTTCGAATACCCAATGATTGCAGGAGTTTCTCCGCATCCGTTAGTAGTTAATATGGGATTAGACTTTAAACAGGATCTAAAAACTAAAGTAGTTAATTACGGAAAAAGACAAGCAGATGCTTTAGAGGTAATGACTGCTGCAGGTTGGAAATAGTTAACGTTTGTTAATTCTATGAGGCGATTAACCAAGAAAGATATTAACTTAAATAAGTTGAAAACAGGTTGCTCGCCTTGTATGAGAGAAGCTGAATTGATGAAAAAAAAAATTTCGAATAGAAAAATTGCAGAAATAAAGATAAGCGAGATTAAAGATATAGTTTCATCAATGTTTAAAAAGAATTGATGAATAAATATAATTTTTGGTTTTTTAGTTCTTTTACTATTGCGTTAATTGTAGCTTTACCGATTATCACTGTTTTTTTTAGTTTTTTTTCGGAAACGAGCAATTATTTTACAGTATTAAAAAATACATTTCTTTTTGATTACATAAATAATTCTTTATTAATTTTAGTTTCGGTTTTATTTATTACTTTTATATTAGGAGTTACA
>CACLBB010000007.1 GCA_902605035.1 uncultured Pelagibacteraceae bacterium | reverse complement strand
GGAAGTATAATTACTACTAGAATTCATGAGGTTTTGAAAACGGGTGTGAAAGTTTCAATAGATAAAGAAAAAAAATTAATTTCTACAATTAAAAAAGCAGACTTAGCCAAAGAAGTAGCTGACCAAAGAGTTGATATTTTTGCTCCAGGTAATGCTTTAGATGCTAAACTAATTGAGCTAGATTTAAAAACTAGAAAAATTAAGCTATCTGTAAAAGCTGCGCAAATAGACGAGGAAAAATCATTAATAGCAAAATTTGGTGAAGGTGCAACAAAGTCTGGTGCAACTTTAAAAGGAATTTTTGAAAAGGCTATAGGCAGTAAAAAAAAGAAAAAAGAAGAAAAATAATTGTCACGACCTGAGATAGTTAAAAAATTAAGATCAAAACACCCCGAATTAAATAAACTGCAATTAGAAACTATTATTGATTCTTTTTTTAACAGTATTGAAAAAGCTCTTATAAAAAAACAATCAGTTGAGCTTAGAGGTTTTGGAACTTTTTATTTAAGAGAAATGAAGGAAAAATATTCAGCTAGAAACCCCAAAACAGGAGAAGTAATTTATGTGCCGAAAAAGAATAAGATAAGATTCAGAGCAAGTAAAAAATTTAAACAACTTATTAATCAATGAAGAAAAAAAAAATATTTATTGCCTGTGATAGCTCAAAAGTCAGTCAAATAAAAAAAATAATCAAATCAACAAAAAATATAAAAATAAAAGTTGGTTATAAGTTTGGTTTAGAGTTTTTTTGTTCAGAGTATGGTCGTAAATTTATATCAAAACTAAAAAGGAAAGAAATATTTTTAGATTTGAAATTAAATGATATTCCTAACACTTGTGTTTCTGCTATTAAAGCATTGAGAGATCTTAAAAATATCTCATACCTTACAGTTCATATAAGTGGCGGAGTTGAAATGTTAAAAGCAGTAAAAAAAGAAGCAAAAAAAACTAATAAGAAATTAAAGATCTTAGGTGTGAGCGTTTTAACTAGCTTCTCAAATTCATCTATTAAAAAAATTGGTTTTTCAAAATCAGTCAAAGACATAGTCAAAATACAAGCCAAGTTAGCAAAGTCAGCTAAATTGGATGGGATAGTCTGCTCAGGACATGAGGCTAAGTTATTAAAGAAGATTTGTAATAAAATGGAGATTTTTACTCCTGGCATCAGACTAAGAGGTGATAAAGCAGGAGATCAAAAAAGAATAATGTCTCCAAAAGAGGCTTTTCAAAACGGTGCTACATCTATTGTAATAGGTAGAAGTGTAACTAAAGGTAATATTAAGAATAATATTCAAAAGTTGGTTAAATCATTATAAAAGAGCTAATAATGAAGATTAAAAAAGGAATACCGCTTATTGATCAACACGATAAACACTACATGTATGGTGGTAAATTTGGTGGAAATTTTATACCTGAAACATTAAAAAAACCAATTGATGAATTAACGTTATTGTTTGCTAAGTTAAGAAAAAGTCAAAATTTTTTGAAAGCAAGAGATTATTATTTTAAAAATTACGTTGGTTCTCCTACGCCTTTTATAAAATTAGAAAATTTAACAAATCAATTAGGTGGTGCCCAAATTTATGCAAAAGTTGTTTCAGAAGCAAATGGGGGAGCTCATAAAATATATAATGCTACTGTTCATTGTCTGATAGCAAAAGAAGCTGGCAAAAAATTAATCGTAGGAGATACAGGTGCGGGATACGCTGGGAAAATGCTTTCGATGGCTGCTAAAAAGTTTGGATTAAAATGTAAAATCTTCATGGGTGTTAAAGATATAAAAAGGCAAAGACCAAATGTTGAATCAATTAAAAAAAATGGTGCAGTTATAGTTCCTGTAACTACGGGCAGCCAAACGCTCGTAGATGCAGTTAGTGAGTGTATGAGGTATTGGGTGAGCAATTGTGACACTACGCATATGTGTGTAGGATCGACTGTGGGCCCTAATATATTTGTTAAGATTTGTGCTTGGAGCACTGCCCAAATATCTAGAGAATTAATAAAACAAGTTAAAGAAGAGTTTGGAAGAATTCCAAAAAAGTTAAAATTACTTAACTGTGTTGGGGGGGGAAGCTCAGCTATGGGTTTTTGGAATGAATTTATGGATACAAATGCGGAATTAGTTGGTATTGAAGCAGGCGGTCCAAAAAATAGTAAACTTCATGCTGCACCACTTTCTAACGGATCTAAAATTGGAATCTTGCATGGAGCAGCTCAATATGTTGTTCAAAATTATGAAGGTCAAATTAGTTCCACATCCTCTATATCTGCTGGGTTAGATTACCCTGGAATTTCACCTCTTCATTGTTTCTTAAAAGACACTAAGCGAGCTAAATACACTTCTGCCACTGATGAAGAAGCTTTAAATGCCTATAAATTAGTCTCAAAATTAGAAAATATTTCTCCTTCTCTTGAGCCATCACATGCATTTGCTGAAGCTATACGAATAGCTCCAAGATTAAATTCTTCGAACATAATTATCGTGAATAGTTGTGGCGATTCATTAAAAGATAAAGACATAATTAAAAGTAGATTAGGACAATATGTAAGATGAAGTCAAAAATACAATTAGTTTTTGAAAGATGTAAGAAAGAAAAAAGACCTGCACTTATTACTTATACTGTTGCGGGAGACAATAATAAAAAAAATTCATTAAAAATTTTAAACTCATTAGCAAATTATGTTGATATTTTTGAGCTAGGTTTTCCGCACAATACTCCCATAGCTGATGGTGGACAAATTCAAGAAAGCTCTCATAGAGCTTTAAAAAGTGGTATTAGATTAAAAGACGTTTTCCAAATAGTAAAAGATTTTAAAAGAAAAAACATTTTTAAACCATTAATACTTATGGGCTACTATAATATAATCTTTCAAAGTGGTGAAGATAATTTTTTGAAGAAATGTAAGTCTTGTGGAGTTGATGGCCTTATTGTTGTAGATTTGCCATGGCCTGAAAATAAAAAATTTGCAAACAAATGTAAAAAAAAGTCTATAAATTTTATACAACTTTTATCACCTACTACCTCAAAAGATAGAATGAAAAAAATTATTAGGGATGCACATCAAATGATTTATTATATAAGTATGCTATCAACAACAGGTGGAAAACTTAAAGTTACCCCAAGAAAGATAATAGAAAACTACAAAAAAATAAAATATCTAACAAAAAAAAATGTAGTTATAGGTTTTGGGATTACTAATAAGACTATATCCCATCTCAAGGCAGCAGATGGACTCGTGGTTGGTAGTCAATTATGCAAAACTATTACTGATTCTATCAAAAAAAGACAAAATCCTGTCACAAAGTTAAATAAATTAGTATATAATTTACGGAATAAAATTTTATGAACTGGATTACAAAATTTATCAAACCTAAAATAAAATCACTATTTGAAAAAAAATCTTCTACTACACAAGAAAATCTTTGGACTACTTGTGGATGCAAAAATTTAATTTATAAAGAAGATCTTCAATCCAATTTAAAATGTTGTCCTAAATGCGGTTCTCATCACAAATTATCTTGTACGGAAAGATTTGAAACATTTTTTGATAACAAAGAGTATGAAATCTTAGAAACTCCTTTACCATTGGATGATCCATTAAAATTTGAAGATAATAAAAAATACTCAGATAGATTAAAGTCTGCTAGAAAGATTACAAAACAAAATGATGCGGTGCTTATAGCAAAAGGAAAAGTAAATAATATTGATGTTATCGTAGGGGCTCAAGATTTTAGATTTATAGGTGGATCTTTTGGTGCAGCCTCTGGAGAAGCGTTCATTGCAGGAGTGCAGAGTTCTATCGAAAATAATTTACCTTTTATTTTTTTTAGTTGTAGTGGCGGTCAAAGGATGATGGAGTCTTCAATAGCTCTTATGCAAATGTCTAGAACTGCTTTAGCAGTTAATGAATTAAAAAAAAAAAATATTCCTTACATTGTAGTTTTAACCAATCCAACTACAGGGGGAGTAACTGCCTCTTGGGCGATGTTAGGTGATATTCTGATCGCTGAACCAAAAGCAACTATTGGCTTTGCTGGAAGAAGGGTAATTCAAGATACTGTTAGAGAAACTTTGCCAGAGGAATTTCAAACAGCAGAGTATGTTAAAGATCACGGTGGTATAGATTTAGTAGTGGAAAGAAAGTATTTAAGTTCAACCGTTGGAACAATACTAAATGTGCTGTTGAAAAAATCAGAGGCTCAGGCTAAGAATGAGTCATCTAATGTTAAAATCGATCGCTCTATACAATCAGCTAGCTAGTTCCAAACTATTTAACAAATCTGTTAATTTTGATCTAAAAAGAATTAAATTAATCCTTCAAAAATTAAACAATCCGGAAAAGAATTTAAAAAATGTGATAAATATTATAGGAAGTGATGGTAAATTTTCACTTTTAACTTCTCTTAAGTATTTTATTGAGTCTAATAATCAAAAAACATCCGCTTACATTTCCCCAAGTATAAGAGATATAAGAGAAAGATTTTGGATGGGCGATAAATTTTTAAGTTATAACGAAATTAAAAAATCAATAAGTATAATAAAAAATCAAAAAATTAATTTAACTATTTTTGAAGCATTAACAGTTATTTTTATCTTAAACGTGTCAAAAAAAAATAATGATTATAACCTTATAGAAGCTGGAGCTTTATTTGCAAAAGACTCAACAAATCTTTTTGATTTTCCAAAGATTCAGGCAATTGTTAATATAAATAAACAGCATTTAAATTTTTTAAAAAAAAAGACTTTAAATGAAGTGATATATCAGAAAGTTGGATTTTTAAGTAATTTTACAAATATTTACGTTGGGAAACAGAGACCGTTAGTCTTAAGAAAAATCAAAAAAATATTAAAAAAAAACAACAGCCTGATTGATTACTCCAAATCGTGGAAATTAATTAAATCAAATAATAATTTTTTTTATAAAGAAGGACAAACTAAAATAAAGCTTAAATCAAAATATATTCATTCAGAAGGATTACTTGAAAATTTGTGTCTAGCGATAAAAATTGCTTTAGATTTAAAAGTTCCTAAAAGCAAAATAGTAAAAACTATTCCTAAGATAAAATATTTAGCTAGAATTGATTATTTAACTAAAGGAAAAATAATAAAAAAAATAAATAAAAATGAGAAATTCTTAATTGACGGTTGCCATTCTGAAACAAGTGCAAAAAATTTAGCGAGTTATCTTAAAACTCTAAAATTTCCAATTTATGGTATTTGGGGTATGACAAAAAATAAAGACCCTGATTTATTTATTAAACAATTTAAAGGAGTCTTTAAAAAAATAATCACTATACCTATAGAAAATGAAACTGCGTCTTTATCAAAAAGCTTACTTTTAAAAATTGCGAGAAGGAATAATTATAAAGCTGAAACATCAAAAAATTTCGAGAGTGCATTAAAGAAAATTAGCTCAAAAGAAAAGAAAGTTATTTGTGTTTTTGGATCTCTTTATTTATGTGGAAATATCCTAAATAAAAATTAAATATTTTCTTTAATCCAGGACACAATATTTGATTTCGTCGTTGCGCCAACTTTTGTGGCTTTCAGTTCTCCACCCTTGAACAATAACATCGTCGGTATACCTCTGATGCCGTATTTTGTAGGTGTGTTTGGTTCCTGATCAATATTATGTTTCGCAATAACAACTTGATCTTTCATTTCATCTGAAATTTCCTCTAAAACTGGGCCAATTTGTTTACAAGGTCCGCACCATTCAGCCCAAAAATCTACTATTGTTGGTTTGCTTGATTTAATTACGTCGTTTTCAAAACTTTCATCTGTAATTGCTTTAGTAGCCATAGAACCTTAATAGTTGCTTTTATTTTAATGTCAACTACGCAGAAGAGTAAAATTTTTCTAACTCTTCAACGTATACGTTAATTTCCTCTAAAATTTTTAATTTACTAGGTTGATTTTCTTTTTCAAATTTTGCTCTCAAGGTATCTATTTCTGAATAAGTTCTTGGAATTGTATTCCATTTTTCATTATTAGTGCTTAAAAGTTTTTTTGCTGTATCTTTATGAATTAAATTATAATCATCTTTGCTCAAAACTTCAGGCTTTTCTGTATAAAGTAGTTTTTTTCCAAAATACTGAAGCCTTTCATCTTTAAATTTTGAAATTATATGAATTTTTTTATCCCATTCAACTGAATGAAATTCGGGCATAATTTTATTGTCCTCGGCTGTTGTAAATTTTGCATAAATACTCTCTTCATTATATAAGTCTTCCTGGGACTTACTTTGTTCTTTTTCTTCTATTTCTGATCGCTTAATTGATTGTATTTTTTCAACAAACTCTTTATTTTCTCTTACTATTTTTGCTCTAGATTTTAGTTTAGCTAATCCAATAATTTTGTATTCATCAAATTTATCTCCATAAGAAGGGTTCATAATTATAGGGTGTTTATTATGCCTAACTGTTCTAATAAATTTTGGCTGCTTTTTCATAGCTGCCTCTAATGCATTTAAAGACATATTTAAATATGGAGTTGGATCATGTCTCAAGTCAAAACATAAAGGCCACTGATATTGTGGATGTTGACAGATAAATGTTTGTACATAAGGTCTACTTTTTCCATAAAAATATTCATTAGTGCAAAATAATAATTCTTTTTTGATAACTTCTAAAGATTGGGTTTTATCCATTGTTAACATACTTGCTTTCCAAACATTAGGAGCTTTTTTAGAAATAAGTTTTGCTATGCCTAAAGTGGCCATAACATCGCCCATGGCACTATGTGCATCTCCGTGCTCAATTCCATTTAATGGAGCTATTTGATCTAGTTTGTAAACATCATTTCCTTTTTCATTCACAGGATTTTTTAAGGTTTCCGGATAATAAAGATTAGCTGCTCTAGCCAAACTCAAAACATCTCCCCTAGTATTTCCATTTGTACTAGTTAGATAAGGATATTCCAAAGTTTGAAACAAAGTAGATCTTAAGAATTCTTCGTCAAATTCTATACTATTAAATCCTATGTAAGTTGCTTTTCCCCATTTTTTTAACGTTTCAACAAATTGTCTAATCATTTCATAATGAGATAAATTTGAATTCTTTAACATTTGAGGAGTTGATTTATTTACAATTAACGCCATTGCCTCAGGAATAATTCCAGGACTTAGTCTACATCTAGCATCAAATCTATCGAGTTCATCTAGATTGTCGTTTGTAAGCACGGCACCTATCTGGATAATCTGACCCCAATACTTGTTAGATGAGCTGGTCTCGAAATCATAAAAGACAAAATTTGACATTATAAATTTACTTTAAAATTTTTATCTTTTCAGAATTTTCTTCTAAAGTTTCCTTAATTTGCTGAGGGTCTTTAATACTAGACAGCGTATTCATTATTGATCTAGCATCCCGTCCAAAACTATCAGTTGCTGTCATTGCTTGTTCAAGTTTTTTTCTTAAATCTTTGATACCGTCAAAATGTTTATCGAATCTAGAACTGATGTTTCTTAAATCACTATAAATTTGAGTAGCATGTTGTTGAACTTTTAATGTTTGAAATCCTAGGTGATAGGATTGTAATAAGGCAGACAAAGTATTGGGTCCTGAGATGGTTACTTTATATTTTGTTCTTAATTCCTGTAATAAAAGCTCTTTGGTTTTTGGATCTCTATAACTTGAGAGCTCGGCAAATAGGCCTTCTGTAGGAACATAGACTATTGCGAAGTCAGTGCTTTTTGGTGGAACTATATATTTAGAATTAACCGATTTAGCTTTTAACCTAAAAGCAGATGCCAAATCTCTTCTTGCCTCTGCTTGGGCTTCTTTGTCATTTGCATTATAAGCATCGTCAATAGCTTTATATTTCTCTATTGGCCAATGACTATCAATTGGTAACAAAACATCTTGAAGTTTTATTGCAAATTCTACTGTCTCGGATGTTTCTTCGGGTTTCAATTTAACATTGGCAATATATTGTGATGCAGGTAAAAGATCTTTTAATAAAGATCCTAGTCCAAATTCCGCTAGCGTTCCGTAAGTTTTAACTCCACTTAAAATTTTGCTAAAATTATCCTGACTTCTATTTAATTCATCAACCTGTCTATTAAATACACCTACTTTCTCATCAACTTTCGTTAATGCCCCTGTCATATCTTTTGCTATTTCTTTGCTCATTGATCCGAATGACTGACTAAAAGAATTTTTAAGTGAACTTACTTCATCTTTGAAAATTTGACTGTTATCAACCTGTTCTGGTTGTTTTTTCTTTAACAATAAAATAACCGCTACTAGGTTAACTGCTAGTAAAGCTATAATTACTAAACTGAGTATCGAATCCATAGACTATTATATATCATTTTATGATATTTTTTGCTGATTTCGTTTTATTTATCCATTTTAATGGAATATTTTTAACTCCATTCGCTGCTGCAAAATAAGCACCAACAAAATTAGCTCTTGAACAATTACAACCTCCAGCTTTTATAGTTTTAATTACGGCGGTTTTATAATTCTTTGAAGTTATTATAGCATGAATAGACCCCATAAATGTTCCAGGATAACTACAAGCTTTCCCAAATTTTTTTACAGCTTTAATGTGATTGTGTTTTTTAAGTCTAATAACTTTTTTTATATTATTAGCTACCTCTCTAAAATATCTATTTTTTCCATACTTTTTGACAAATGAGTGAACAGCTTTTTTATCTCCATCATTTGCAAAATTTATGATTTTTATTTTTGCTAAAGCGTAGGTCTCATTGATTTTTGAATTAGCTACGCTTTTAATAACCTTTTTTAATTCTTTTTCTGAATTATTATAAAGATAGTAAGGTAAAGCCGCACAATACCCGTCTGACTCATTAACTTTTGTACCACCTGTTGTGTTTTTTCTGGATTTAATATTTTGAATAGTCTCTAATATATTTTGATGAATCCAAGGTCCATTCATAGGCCTCTTCCACTTTATCTTTTTATATTTTCGTCTAAGTTTTAAATTTTTCCAATACGCAGAGCCTGGACCAAAGTTTTTTATAATATTTCTTTTAAAATTTTTCAGTATATGTGATTTTTTTTTAGTGGAAACCAAAGTCTTTAACATTACTTGTCCAACGTCATTGTAAGCAGAGACCTTTCCTGTCTTAATAGAGTAAAACGGGCTCTTATTGGTTTTTAGAAAAGTAATATCTTTTTTGCCTTTGATATACTTTTTTAACTTCTTTGGATCGTAGACCCAATGCAAAGGCCTTGCAGCTGCATCAGCAACAGTTGCGCCTAAAAAAATATGTAAATTATTCATTCCCTACTGATTTCTTATTTGCTAAAGAGCCGCAAGATGCATTTATGTCCCTACCCCTGCTCCTTCTGAATAATGATAAGAAACCATTTTCTTGAATAATTTTGGAAAACTGATCTATTTTCTCTTTTGATGCTGGTTTAAAATTTTTATTTGTTAAAGGATTGAATTCTATCAAATTCAATTTAGAAGGAATTTTTTTCATAATCTTTATTAGCTCCTTAGCATGTTTAATTGTCATATTATCTTCTAAACAAATCCATTCAATAAAAATTGGCAATTTAGTTTCTTCATAATATTTTTTCAATTGTGGAATTAATGTATCAATTGAGTACTTGTCATTAATTGGCATTAGTTCAGATCGATGTTTTGGGATAGAACTATGTAAACTCCATGCAAGATAAACATCTAATTCTTTAGCAGCCCATTCGATAGCATCTATATTATCTTTTTTAATAGATATGCCTACAGTACTAATTGTAATTCTAGTTCTACCATACTCAAGACCATCCTTGTTTTTGGAATTATCTATGGCAACTTTAACATTATCTAAATTTAAAAAAGGAGAACCTTCCCCCATCAAAACCTGATTTGTTATTTTTTTTTGTGTTGACCAGTCATTTATGTAATCCTTACATAATATTATTTGAGAAATAATTTCACCTGGTGATAAATTTCTAACTAATTTTTTTGAAATTTGAGCAGTTGCACAAAATTCACAAGAAAGATAGCAACCTACTGAAACAGATAAACATATTGTATATTTGCTATGAGATTTATCTGGAATAAGAACTGTTTCAACATTTCTTTTGTCTTTTAATTCTAAAAGAAATTTAATTGTACCATCTTTTGATTTTTGTATGTCTACGATTTCTGGTTTTTCTAAACTAATTAAATCTTCGATCTTATTCCTAAGATCTGCTCCAAAGGTGGTCAATTCTTTAAAGCATTTAATATTTTTTTTATAAACGGCATTAAAAAGTTGTTGAGATCTCATTTTAGCTTTTTTAGGATCTACAGCAGCTTTATCTATAAGAAATGTCTTTAATTGTTCGAAATTTAAATCATAAAAGTTTTGTTTTTCCATTTATGACATTATTAAAGACTTGAGAAGGGTTTTTAAACCCCTCTCTTTTTCAATGACATATGGACAATCAAACTTTATTATACGAATTATAATTGTAAATGGATAATAAACTATTAGGAGTGATCATTATAGGTTTCGGACTCTTGGTTCTTTTCAGCGAACAAGAATATTCTTGGATAGTCTCTGCCTTAGCTGTGGGAATAGGTGCTGGACTCGTTATTAGAAAATCTGAAAAAAATAATGTAGAAAAATAAAATGACGAAAAGAATATTTGTTGTTTATGGTCATCACAATACAAAAAAGTCTTTTAACCAAGAGGTCAGAGATACGTTTTGCAATGAAGCAAAAAAACTAGGTCATAAAATTGATTTAATAAATTTACACGATGAAAAACCTTTGCCTTTTTATGATGGATCAGAGCCAAATGAACAAGTATTGAGTTACAGAAAAAGATTAGAAAAAAGTGATGTTTTGTTCATGATATCACCTTGCTACAATCTTCGAGCAACTGCGATTTTAGAAAATTTTATAGACTTAGTGCTTGCCCCGAAGTGGTTCTTTTCTTTTAAAAAAATTGTTGGAAATTGGGGATATCCGGTAGCAGGAGCGATGAAAGGTCGCCAGGCGATTATGTCGATGAGCTACGGCGGTAACTGGTTTAGTATTCAAACATGGTTTCAAAATATTCCTTTTAGACGAATAAAAGCTGGGGTTCTTAAACTTGGCGGTATGAAAACAAGCTATATAAGATTTTATGAAGTATTGCCTGGAATGTCACAAGAAAAATTTGAACAACACATGAATAAGGTTAGAAAATTAGTTAGGCAATTATAATTATGTCCAAAAGATATTCAGGAAAAAGTCAGAAAGATCGGCAATTTAAGAAGAAAGCTAAACTTAGTTTAAAAGAGAAAAGAAAATTGAAAAGAGAAAAGAATAACAAATAATGTGTGGAAGATATGCAGTTAAAAAATCAACTTTATTAGTAGCTAATAGTTTGGTTAAAAAAAATATAAATGTAGACTTAGAGCAAGACAACTTTAACTGCTCTCCAGGTGGGAAACATCCAGTAATTAAATCAGCCACAAATGGAAAATATTTAGAAATGACAACTTGGGGAATTAAACCTCCTTGGGCAAAAAAAGATTTTAGAAGTCTTCACAATGCAAGATTAGAGGGAATAGATACAAAAGTGAGTTTTAAAAAATTAATTGTTAATTCTAGAGCTATTATTCCTTGTTCGGGTTACTACGAGTGGAAAAAAACAGAGAACAAAAAAATTCCCCATTACTTTACTAAAATTGATGGTCAAGATATTTTTTTAGCAGGTATTCATGATAACGGGCAATTTTGTGTAATTACTCGTAACGCTGAGACTAAAAACTCAGAAGTACATCATAGACAACCTGTCATTATTCAAAAGTCTCATATAAATAACTATTTTAATCTAAATAATAATGCAGTTGAATTCTTAAATAACATAAAACCTCCGAAATTAAAATTTTTCGAAATATCGACAGATGTAAATAATCCTGTTAAAAATGATCCATCATTAATCAATCCAGTAATATAAATGTCAAATATTTCTATTTCTCCAGGTAAAAATAATGTTGGAGCATATATTAAAAATTTAGATTTAAATATTTTAGAGGCAGCTCAAATTAAAGAGATAAAAAATATTCTTGATAAGTACGGAGTTGTTTTTATTAAAGAACAAAATTTAAATTCAGAAACATATCAAAATTTTGCAAAATCTTTAGGTCAATTAGTCGAATATCCGAGGCTGAAAGGATTAGAAAATTATCCATTCATAAATGTACTAGAGAGAAAACCAACTGATAAAAGTGTCGTTTTTGGTGGATCTTTTTTACATCAGGATACATCCTATTTGAATAAAGACAGGCCCAGGTACACTATGTTAATGGGTATAGAAGTGCCTAAGAATCAAGGGAATACTATTTTCTCATCTGGTTTCAATGCTTACAAAAAACTACCAGAGCAGATAAAAGAAAAAATAAAATTTGCAAAAGGTATTTTTTCATCGGCTGGTCCAATTTCAAAAACTCGAAGAGAGCTAGAGGCACGTTCAGGTATAAAGTCCAAAGAAGTAATGGAAGCTGAGCATCCAATTGTACATGAAGTTAATGGACAAAAATCTTTATATATTTCTCCTGGTCATCTTATGAAAATAAAAATTAACGAAAATGAGAATGAGGAACTAAAAAAATATTTAATAGATCATGTAAATAAAGATGAATTTATATTTTCTTATGAATGGAAAAAAGGCGATATAGTAGTTTGGGACAACCTTAGTATTATGCATAAAGCGAGTGAAATTAAAAACTGTACAAGAATTATGCATCGTATCACAATTAAATAGAATTATTTCTTTAAAATGGTTATGTGACCCATTTTTCTTTTCTCTTTAATTTTTTTTTTTTGGTAATCAAAAAAGAACTCACCGTCTTTAAAAGATCTATTTCTATAATCTTGAATCTCATTTCCTAATATATTGATCATCTTAGCATTAGATATTTTTTTCACTGGTTCTTTACTTAAGTTGCAAACTGCCCGTATGTGATTTTCAAATTGACTAATACTAAAAGCATTTATCGTTAGATGACCTGAATTATGAACTCTAGGTGCTATTTCATTCAATAAAAGATTTTCCTCTTGGTCTATGAAATATTCTACACACATTGTTCCAACATAATCTAATTTATCTGCTATCAATTTAGCACTATCTTGTGCTTTTTCATAAATATCTGTTGTTATTTCGGCTGGAATTTTAGAATGTTTTAAGATTTGATCTTTGTGAATATTTTCAATGGGTTCATATATGTAAATTTCATTATTTGTAAACCTCGATATAACAACTGAAATCTCCTTCCTCAAATTTACTTTCTTTTCTAAAATGTAGTCCGCAGTAAAACACCAATCTTTTTTAACATCCTCTAAAGAATTTAAAATAAATTGCCCATGTCCATCATAACCAAGTGTATTTGTTTTTAAAATTCCAGGTAAGAGTTTTTCATTTTTTTTTACATCTTCTGCTGATTTAATAAAAGCCCATTCAGTAGTTTTAATACCAAGATCATTTACAAAAGTTTTTTCTAATTTTCTGTTTTGAACTGTTTGATTAATATAAGGTTTAGGTAAAACTTTTCTTTCTTTATTAATACTTTTCAATATTTCTATGGGGATGTTTTCAAATTCATAAGTAACTATATCTACATTACTTATAAATTCTTTTACTTTATCTTTATCTTCATATTTGCCAAATATAAATTTGTCCGAGTAATTTTGTGCTGGGCCGTGTTCATCATCAGAAAAAACAATAGTCTTTATATTAAGTTTCTTTGCAGCTTGACACAATAAAGACCCTAGCTGACCTGAGCCTATAATTCCTAAAGTGGTGTCTAACATTCGTTAATTAGGTTTTTTTTTAATTGATTTTTTTTGAATACGTCTCCACTTTTCTAAATTTGATTTTACTTTTGAGTCAGTATTACCAATAATAGATGCAGCTAGTAATCCTGCATTGAAAGATCCATCAATCGCTAAGCAGCCTATAGGGACTCCATTCGGCATTTGAACCATTGAAAGTAAGCTATCAAGACCTTGTAATTTTTTTGTTTCCATTGGCACTCCAAGAACAGGTAATGTAGTTAAGGATGCAACCATGCCCGCTAAGTGAGCTGCCCCGCCGGCGCCTGCTACTATCACACCAAATCCATTTTTTTCAGCTGTTTCAGCAAATTGAAACATTCTTTTAGGTGTCCTGTGTGCACTAACAATTAAAACTTGATATTTTACTTTGAGTGTCCTTAAAATTTTTTCGCATTCTTTCATTATACGGTAATCAGATTGTGACCCCATTATGATTGCCACTTTGTTATTTTGTTTCTTGAGTTTCACAAAGTAATTTAACAATTTTATACGTAAAAACAATAGAGTTTTAATTTCTTTTTTTAGACTTATTTATGCCAATCAAAGCACAGATTTTTTTATCATGTTTGTATTATGAAAATATTATCTATTTTATCTTTGTTGTTTTTGTTAACTAATTGTGCTGGTAGCAACTTGGCCAAAATCAAATTTGGTGAGCGTTGTACTGCTTCAAACGAAAAACAACTACAAGAAAAATCTTACGTGTGGTTTGTAAGCAAAGATGCCGCAAAGGATTTTGACAAAAGAATAAACAAATCAAACTGTTTAGGTAGCTAAATTAATTATTAATTTTTGTTATTTATGTTAATAAGGGGTTTATGTATAAGACTTTACCCCTTATTATACTTAGTATAATCTATATTTTTTTCAACACAAATTTAGAAGCTATGGATCAAAAACCCTATCATCACATTTATAAAGATGGCAAGTTATTTGCTTTTAGAAATTTAGAAGGTGGTCCAAAGAGAGATCCTAATTTTAAATGGAACTGGAAGCTTTTTAGAGAAGAAAAAAAGAAACTTAAAATTAATTATCCTTCCGAGCATGTCATTAATAGACAAATAGTTTTAAATAATCTTGAGAAACATAAGGCTGACTCATATGTTATGTGGCTAGATCATGCGAGCTTTATTATTAAACTCGGTAATACTACAATTATTACTGATCCAGTTTTTGAAAAATATTATGGATATTTCGGTTTTGGTACAAAAAAATATATCGAGTCTCCTTTGAAACTGAAAGAACTTCCAGAGATAAATTTATTTTTGCTTAGCCACAACCATTTAGATCATATGTCTCAAAAAACAATAAATAACTTTCCCTATAAAAATACTAAAGTTCTTGTGCCTTTAAAGCTTGGAAAATATTTTACAAGAAATGGATACAAAAAAGATAAAGTAAAAGAGATGGACTGGTTCGATAAAGTAAAAGTAAATAATGAAATTACAATTACAATGTTGCCAGCACAACATTGGAGTAAACGTTGGATTTGGGGTGATGGAAATACTAATAGAAGTCTATGGGGGAGTTTTTTAATTGAATATAAAGATAAAAAAATCTTTTTTGCTTGCGATACTGGACCCGCACCTTTTTATAAAGATTTAGGAGAAAAATTTGGTCCAATTGATTTAGGTTTCGGGAACATTGGTGCTTATAATTTTTTTCCAATAATAGATGTCAAAGATAAATCAACAGCTCATGCCAACCCTGAAGAACTCTTATCGCTGATGAAAGATCTAAAGGTTAAAAAAGTTATTGGAATGCATTGGGGTACAGCTATCTTAAGTTTAGAACCGATTTGGGAACCTCCAGTTAGGTTTAAAGCAAACGCTGAAAAATTTGGATATAGAAAAGAGGATGCAATTATTTTTAAAATTGGGGAAATTAAAAAATTAGATCAATTAATTAACTAGCTTTTTTTTTATTTCTTTCTTTATCTAAAAGTTTTGTCAAAGAATCTACCATTAGGTCTGAAGCTCTAAATATTTCGTTATGTTTAAACTCGTGTGACATATTTTTTTCTGGATCAGTCTTGTCCTCAATTATTATACCCTCATCTGGAGAATTATTTTTAATATAAATCAAAATTAGCCATTCCTCATCAGGAACATCATCCCACTTAATAAAAATTTCACCTGTTTCAAATCTTCTATCAATTACTCTCATAATGCTTAAATATTTTGGAATATACCTTTTATTAATTTGAAAACATAAACTATGTGCAGATCTGTAGAAGCTTTCTAAAGCAAATTCAATTTTTTGTCGTTCAAGATTGTAAGCTTTTTCTTTTTCAAGTAATGTAAATCGATTATCTCCCTCCTCAACTTTTACACCTAATTGTTCTACTCTTTCTCGAATTTTTTGATCTCTTAATAATTGATACTTTTCTTTAATTTTATCAATTCTTTCTTGGACATCTACATAAGACTCTCTTTGTTGACTTAATACAAATTTTTCAAGATTTTTTATTTCTAATGCTTCTCTTTTTCTGAATTGTTCAATTTTTTTCTCTAATTTAATTTGTTCTAAAAATTGTCTCTGTTTCTGTGCTTGTTCCTTTCTTAATTCAGCTTGTTCTATTCTGATAAATTTCTGTAATTCCTTTTTTCTTTCTTTTTCAAGTTTAATTTCGTCTTTTAGTTCCTGCTCTTTATGTTTAATCTTATTAGCTTCTTCAATTTGTGTTCTTTTTTGCATTTCTTTTTTTTCTCTTTGCATTGCTTGAAGTTTAAGTTTCTTTTGTTTTTCTCTTTCCTCTTGTATTACTTTGTGAATTTCTGAAATTTTATCTGAAATATTTTGAAAAAAGTTTTTAAGAGATTTATCCAAATTGAAATTGAATTTAAGAGAGGATTTTAATTTTTCGTTTATCTTAAGAAAACTTGTAATTATTGCTCTTGTTTTATTTGATTTATTTTTTTTTTTACTGTTTTTGGTCTTTTTAAATTTTACTTTTTTAAGTCGTTTTCTTTTTAGAACATTTTTTCGTCTTTTTTTTGACTTACGTTTTTTAACTTTTTTTTTGTTTATTTTTTTTCTAATTTTTCTTTTTTTTTTCATGCCTGTACTAAACTAAATAACAGTTTTTAAGAATTATATATATAGTCTCGTGTACGATGGGCAGATTGAAAATTTTTCACAATTTGTAATTGAAAAACAGCTAAGTCCCTATATCTAAAAGCTGCGGCACAACTTGCTAAATAAAATTCCCACATTTTTACGAATTTTTCATCAAAAAGATCTTTTACTTCTCGCCTTTTAAGAAGGAATCTCTCAAGCCAATTTTCTAATGTTTTATCATAATGTCTTATTAGAGTTTCTGAATCTGCCACAATTAATCCTGTTTTTTCAATAGGTTTAATTATTTGGCTGAGTGAGGGACAAACGCCTCCAGGAAAGATGTATTTATTAATAAACTTGTTTGGTGGTGAAGGTTTGTCTACAACTCCAATGGTATGGAGTAAAAAAATACCGTCGTTTTTTAACAACCTATTCATTGACTCAAAAAAAGCTTTATAAAATTTTTTTCCAACATGCTCGAACATTCCAACTGAGAAAATTCTATCATATTCACCCCTAATCTCCCTATAATCTGCTAACTCAAAGTTTACTTGATTATCTAAACCCAATTCTTTCGCTTTTAACTTGCAGAAAGAAATTTGATTTTTACTCAAAGAGATACCCTTAACCTCACAACCTTTTTGTCTTGCAATTTCAAAGGCCATTCCTCCCCATCCACAGCCAACCTCTAAAATCCTTTGACCTTTTTTAATGTCTAGTTTTTTTATTATGTGATTAATTTTATTTTGTTGAGCTTCTTCTAAGGTCTTTGTGTCGTTTTTCCAGTAAGCACATGAATATAATCTATGTACTTTGTCTAAAAATATGTCGTAAAGTTTTTCTCCTTTGTCTCCTCCAATATCATAGTGATGCTCCACATTTTTTCTCGCTTTACCTGGCAAATTAAAATTTGACAAAAATCTCCATAATTGAAAAATTCGTTTTGAAATATAACTCCCAGAATTTACTTCTCTTCTGCCTAAATTTTTAACAAAAACCATTAAGAATTCTTTTAATGTTGCATTCTGTATTATTATTTCATTTCTCATATATGCTTCGGGAAATTCAAGTTCAGGATCAAGAATCAACTTCCAATTTAAATTTTCTTTAAGTAATTTAATAGTTATGGGGTTTTCTTTTCTAGGATTTCCGCAGATGTATTTTTGTCCTCTAGAATCAATCAATATAATTCCATCTTCCCTGAAAATTTTTGAAAATATTCTTGCTAAAATCATATATTAAGCAGCTAAATTTTTTTCTGTTGTAAATTTCAAGTTATTCAATTTCTTAATTAGTTCTTGTTCATTTTCATCAGATAATAAAGTTAAAGGTGGTAAAATATTTTTATAATTCACATCCTTATTTGATAGAAAGCTGTGTAATGCTGATATTAAGTTATATTTATCAAAAGTTTCTCTTACTGCAATAAGTTGGTCATTTTTCGATTGGCATTTTTTACTCTCAAAATCGTCAAAAACTTTTCTAGCTAAAGAGTGAGTAACATTAGTAACAGCTGAAATACATCCAGCGCAACCAAGTTCTAGTCCTTTTAAAAGTTTTGCTTCTGAACCAGGAAAAATTAAAAAGTTTGGCAATTTCAAATTTTCAAATAGATTATAACTTGAGTCTTTACATCCAACAATATTTTTTGGAAAAGAATTCACTAGCTCCGTAACTGCTTTAACAGAAAATTCATACCCACTTAGTTTTTCAAAATTATAAAGAATTATTCTAATTTTAGGCACAGCTTTTATCAATTTAGAATAAAAATTCGACACCCCAATATCTGTATTGCTTTTATAGTATGCTGGTGGCATAATTAAAAAATCTCTAAATTCATATTCCATTGCATATTTTATTAAGTCTATATTCTCGTTAAGAGAATTGATTCCAGTCCCAAGAAAAAATTGTTTTCTCAATTTGTGACTTGCTATTTTTGTGATAAGTTCCTTTTTTTCTTTTGTTGGTATTAATTGGCTTTGTCCAGTTGAGCCAAAAAAGAAAACACCGTGTAAACCACTATGAATAGCTTCAGCAGCATGATTTATGGTTGCATCTACGTTTAATGTGTTATCAGGATTAATCACACTTAAACCAGCCGCATAAACCCCTTTTTTTATCATAATCTTACCCAATTTATTTCATCTAAGTTATATTATTAAAAATTAAAATGAAAGTTTTAGTAATACAACCAAAAGTTGGAATGGGAGATATGGTAATTTATCTTCCTTATATTCATGCAATTTCAGAAAAATATAGGTCTGCCGTATCTATTTTAGTCAAAAAAAATTCAAGAGCACACGAACTTTTAATTGACGACGAACACATTGGTGAAATTATTACTTTAGACAGAACAAATAATAATTCTGGTTCTCACGACGGGTTGTCGGGATTTTTTAATTTGGTAAATAAAATTAAAGAAAAAAAATTTGATAAAGTTTTCATCTTTAATAGTTCATTACGATATTTTTTTATTGCAAAATTTGCAGGTATTCACAAAATTGCTCAATACCCTTTATTTAGAAAAAAAGATAATATTGTTACTTCAGCAAAAATTTTTGTAGAGAACGAGCTAAATCTAATTATTTCAACGCAACCAAAATTAAGGATAGATCAACATAATTTCAAAAATATAAAAGATCAATTTTCAGATAAATTTAAGCATATCTGTTTGGGTATATCGGCAAGTGGTCCAACTAAAAGGTGGGCAGTTCAAAACTACATCAATTTATGTAAAAAGATTAATGAGAATGTCCCTACTAAATTTTATTTAGCTGCAGGAAAAAACGATAAAAGTCTAGTAGACCAGATACTTAAATCTAATATAGGTAGTAATTGTACTTCATTTACTAGCTTAAAGATTAATGAAACTCTACCAATAATTAAAAATTGTGATCTTTATTTAGGTAATGATACTGGATGGTTACATATCGCCTCAGCATTAAATGTGAAATGTTTAGCATTATTTATGGATAGTCCTGTCCAAGCATACGGAAAATACTCTTCAAATATAAATGTTATAATCCCTGAGGGTGAAACAGAGGAAACTACTACTCACAATACACTAGGAGCAAATAGAATTTCTTTTGACAAAGTTTTAAATAAATCAATTGAATTATTAATTAACTGAAATCTGTTTTGATTATTTTATCCTTAGCTTCATTCACTAACTGACTTAATCTTTCAGTTCTTACTTCTCTATTCATATCAGGATGAATTTTCTTTTGGAGATTGCTTGCTGCTTTTAAAACTTCTTCTTTGCTTACTCCCTTTTTTAATCCTAAGAGTTTATAAGCTTCATCGGTTGTTACACTTGAGGAGCCCTGAGATTTTCCAAATTGTCCCTGAGAAAATCTTCCAGAATTCTTTAAAAATTGAATCAACCTCCACAATTGAAACATTTGAAGAGCGCTGAGCCCTTTAATTTTTAATCCACTTAAAATTACAAACAAAAAAGGGAGAGAGAAAATGTATTTACCACCGATAGCTAAAAGCGCAGCCAAAAATACTGATAAGTAAACTGCTAGTTTTTTTATTGTAGTAGCGATCTTTTTTGAACTAGTACGTGCGAACCAGTTCAAAAATAAATAAACAATGACAAATATGATAATACCTAATAAAAATAAATTCATATAATTTTCAGATATGAATATACCAAAACTGAAGAAAATTAAGAGTGAGAAAAAGTACCACGATATTGTTTTAGAGGACAATTATTCGTGGGTAGATCAGCCAAATATTCTAGAAGTTTTAAAAGACCCTAAAAAACTAAATTTGGATGTCAAAGATTATATAACAGCAAATAATACAATTACAGAAAATTATTTTAAAGATATAAAAGATTTACAAAAAAAACTTTTTAAAGAGATTAAAGGTAAAATTAAATTAGACGATACTGGATTAAAATATAAAGACAAAAAATATTATTATTGGACTAAAAATGAAGCCAAAGGAAATTATGGAAAAAGAATACGACAGCTCATAGATGGTTCAAAGCCTGAGGAGGTATTTTTTGATGGTGATTTAGAAAAGCAAAAATCTGGATCAGAATATTTTGGCCTTGGCACTGTAAGCATATCTTACTGTGATAATTTCATTGCTTACTCGTTAGATTTAAAAGGTTCCGAATATTATACCATTTACTTAAGGGACCTTAGAACAAATAAAAATGAAATAGATATAATTGAGAATACAAGTGGAAATATAACTTGGTCTCTAGATAGTAAAAGTTTCTTTTATTCTAAGTTAGATAAATACCATAGACCAAGACAAATTTTTAAACATTTGATTGGAACATCCATTGAAAAGGATGTTCTAATTTTTGAAGAGTTAGATCCTACTTTTACTTGTGGTATGAGTATTACTTCAGACGAAAAATATTTTATTATCACTACTTCAGATCATATCACTTCAGAAGAATATTTTTTTTCCACAAATTCTTCAGAGATTAAACCTATATTATTTAAAAAAAGAAAAAAAGATGTTAGATACTCCATTGACTCCTGGCGAGGGTATTTTTATATACACACCAATGAAAATGCCAGAGATTATAAAGTTTTACGTTGTAAAACTGATCAAGTAGAAAAGTTAGAAGTTTATATTCCAGCAAAAAAAGAGACAGTAATTGGCGGATTTGAATTCCTGGATAATTTTATAATACGTAGTGAAAAATCAGATGCCATACAAAAAATCTACGTAAGAAATATTAAAACCACAAAAGATGAGGAAATAAAAATTTCTAATGAAGCTATAGGTGTTCCAGGAGCATCCTTAATGCAAAAAGATACTAATACTACAAAGATAAGAGTTGGTTGGGAGAGTATGGCTACGCCTGGTCGAGTATATGAGTATGATGTGGTAACGAAAGAAAAAAAATTAGTTAAAGAAACTGAAATTCCTTCAGGGCATGATCCAAGTAAATATGTGGTGGAGAGAATTAAAGCTAAGTCACATGATGGTCAAATGATTCCAATCAGTTTGGTTAGACTAAAAACAGCTAAACAAGATGGGAAATCAAAAATTCTTCTTTATGCTTACGGTGCTTACAAACACAGTGTTTCTCCATCATTCAGCGCTTCAAGATTTTGCTTGATTGATAGAGGTATAACTTTTGCTATCGCTCACGTCAGAGGAGGAGGGGATTTAGGAGACTCTCATCACGAAAAAGGTAGAAAACAATTCAAAAAGAACACTTTTTTGGACTATATAGCCTGTGCAAATCACTTGGTTGCTCAGAGATACACATACAGGGGTGGAGTTTGCTTTTACGGTGGTTCAGCTGGAGGACTAACTGGCTCAGCGGTTGCTAATATGGCTCCAGAATTATTTTTCTCAATGTTATTGCTAGTTCCATTTGTAGATGTGATGACTACTATGTTAAATGAAAAATTGCCTTTAACACCTGGGGAATGGGAGATGTGGGGGAATCCTATAAAAAGTAAAGAATACTTTGAATATATTTTATCTTATGCGCCATACAATAATTTAGCTAAAAAAGATTATCCTTCTATGTTAATTACAACTTCATTGTTTGATAATCGAGTTCTTTATTCAGAGCCTGTAAAATATATTGCTAAGTTAAGAGATTTAAAAACTGACAATAATACTCAATTACTAAAGTGCAAAATGGAAGCTGCTGGTCATGGTGGTATGAGTGGGCGGGATAACGCAATTAAAGAACTAGCGGAGGAATATTCTTTTATTCTTAAAACAGCTAAAATTTTAAAGTAATTTTTTAATATTAAAAACAATTTTTACTACTAAAACCAATTACTTTATTTTTTGGATTAATTTCAAATTTTCTCTCACAATTAATTTTAAATTTTTTACTTTTATAAATGTAATATCTGTTTCTAGTGTTTAAAAATTCTACTTTATTAGGTTGGCCGTAAGCAATTTTTAGATCTGACTCTGATTTATTAAGCCATTGGCTTAATTCTTTTTCTTCAAGTTTTGTGGTTTCATCAATTTTGTTTGAAACTGTTTGACAAGCAGTTGTGATTAAAATGCTGAAAAAAATGAAAAAAATAAACTTAGTTTTATTCATAAATTAATTGCTTATTTTACACCTAAAACTTATAAACAGAAATATTACCTTCAGGTTGTAAAATAGGCACTATTCTCAAATTTCATGGGATTTTCTTAACGAATCGGAGTATTTAGAATCAACGAAAGGTTTAATTATGATGGAAAAATATTTTGAATACAAAAAACATAAAACTAACTTTAGAACTGAAGTAATCGCTGGAGTAACGACATTTCTTACAATGGCTTATATTATGTTTTTAAACCCTTTTATTCTATCCGGTGAATTTGCTGGACCAGAAAAGGGTTTTTTTGATTTTGGGGCAGTTTTTACTGCAACAATTTTAGCAACTTCAATAGCTTGTTTTATAATGGCTTTCTACGGAAAAACATGGCCAATAGGTTTGGCTCCTGGAATGGGAATAAATGCATTTGTAGCTTTTGGGGTAGTGGCTGGAATGGGTTACACCCCACAAGCAGCACTTGGGGCCGTATTAGTTGCTGGTGTACTGTTTTTAATAATTTCTTTGACGCCTATAAGAGCATGGCTAATAAATTCTATACCTAAAAGTTTAAAACTTGGAATTGGAGCGGGTATAGGATTGTTTCTTGCAATTATCGGTCTTGAAATTATGGGCGTTGTTGGAGACCATCCGGTTACTCTCGTAACTTTAGGGGATATTAAAAACCCGCTAGTACTTCTAGGATGTTTAGCTTTTGTAGTAATGATTGTTTTAGAAAAAATGAAAATTAAAGGTAACATAATTATAGGTATCTTGGTTTTCAGTGTCATTGCATGGGCAACTGGTTTAGCTAAATTTAATGGAGTAGTTGGGTCTATTCCCCCAATGACTTATCTTTTTGAATTCGATTTAACAGCTGCGTTCACCGCTGGGATGTCAACTATAATTTTCACTTTATTATTTATTGACTTCTTCGATACAGCTGGGACACTGACTTCTGTAGCAAATGTTGCTGGCAAAGTTGACAAGCAAGGAAAAGTAAAAGACATCAATAAGGCAATGTTGTCGGACAGTGTTGGCACGGTTGCTGGAGCATTAATGGGAACAACAACTGTAACAAGTTATGTAGAGTCAGGTGCCGGAGTTAAAGCAGGTGGTCGAACTGGAATGACTTCTTTAGTTATAGGAGTTTTATTTTTAGCATGCTTGTTTTTTTCTCCTTTAGCAACTAGTCTTCCAAAAGAAATTGATGGAGCTGCGTTATTGTATGTTGCAATTTTGTTTGTGAGAAACATTACAAATATTGAATGGGACGACATATCTGAGTCTGGTCCAGCTGTTGTAGCAATGATTACTATGCCTCTGACGTATAGTATTAGTAACGGTATAGCTCTTGCTTTTATTTCTTACGCATTAATCAAAATTTTATCTGGAAAGTTTTCAAAAACTTCTCCTGCAATTTGGGTAATTGCTGTACTTAGCGTAATAAGTTTTTACGTAGCTTAATTTTTTGGGCCGAAGAAATTCGGCCCTTAGATATCATTTTTTTTAATTAAATCCTCGATCCTTATTTCTTCGTATCGCTCAAAAGGTTGAACAATCCAGGGGTTGCCATCTAATTTTTGGGCACAAAAATCTGGTTCAAAAGTTGAGTCTTTCTTTTTCCAAAGGACTGCTGTCTTTATATCTTTAATATTTCCTTTAAGTGGAGAATAATTTTTTAACCAATCAATACTTTTATTAAGTGTTACTCCAGTATCAGACAAATCATCACATAATAGAAAATTTCCCTTCATATCTTGAACTGTTGAACTCATTTCTCGGGAAAATACTAATTCACCTTGTTGATCCTCTATTCCTTTTCCAGAATATGACTCTACGGCTAAATAAGCACATTTTAATTTAAAAATCCTACTAAGAACATCAATGATAGGTGCTCCACCTCTCATAATTCCAATTAACATATCTGGCTTGTATCCACTTTGATAAATTTGAATTGCTAATTTTTCTGTAATTAGATTATATTCTTTCCAATCTATGATAAGTTTGTCAGCCATAGAAAAAAATAAATTATTTTAAAGGAGTTGTAAATGAAAGGTTATGTGGTCTGTGTTTATAAAAGCATTAGTAATGAGGTAAAGCTTAAAGAATATGCCATTAAAGCTAGAGGAGCGGTTGAAAAATATAAAGGTAAATTTCTTATTAGAGGAGGCAAAGCTAAGTCTAATGAAGGTAATAGTTCTCCAAGAACTGTAGTCATAGAATTTCCGTCTTTTGATGAAGCTAACCTATTTTATAATTCTGGGGAATATCAAGATGCTCATTCAATTTTAAAAGGATACGCTATTAGACAACATCAAATTGTAGAGGGTTGCTAGTATTGTATAGGTTCGTTGTCTATAGATCTCCACAAATACCAAGTTGCCACAGAACAATAAGGTGAGAATTTTTTGTAAAGCTTGTCTAGAAACTTTTGTGGTGGAAAGTATTTCTGATTATAATTATTTGAAATTGCTCTTAACAGTCCAATATCTTGAAGAGGCCAAATATTTGGACGATTAAAAGTAAAAAGCAGTATCATCTCAGCAGACCATCTTCCAATTTGTTTTAAATCAGATAAGTATTCAATAGCTTCTTCATCAGTCATTTCTTTTATCAAACTTGATTTAAAAGTTTTATCAAGAATTCTTTTAGCTAAATCTTTTATACCTTTAACTTTTTGTCTACTCAAACCACAACTTTTTAAGCTACTAAACGATAATTTATTTACAGTCTTGGCATTGATTCTATTATTGCATTTTTTCTTAAACTTTAAAAAAACTGAGTTGGCGGCAGCTACACTAATCTGTTGCCCTATAATACTTTTACAAAGAGAAAAAAAAACATCGTTGCGTGTAACAAGATTTCCGTCTTTATAGTTTAAAATTAGTTTTTTCATGACTTTATCCTTTTTTGATAAAATTTTTTTTGCTTTATTCCAGTATTTTGGTGGTCTAGTCATGTTCTTGGAGTAATTATTTGTTTTTTTAATTTATTCTCTCTCATAAAAATAATCAAAGAGCTAGTTATGACTAATGCTGCTCCTAATAAAGTTAAAATTTTTGGAACCTCACTCCAAATAAAGAAGCCAAAAACAATTGCAAATACTAAGCTTAAATATTTAATTGGAGTAACAAGTGAAGCCTCTGCCAACCTATAGCTTTGAGTCAATAATAAATTGGCTACGCTTCCACACAATCCAAGCACGCAAAATAATAAAAAATCTAAAGGAGTTGGCATTACCCAATCGCTGAACAGAATTGTGCTTAAACCCAATAAAGCACAAAGCAATGTAAAATAAAATGCGATCGTGTAATTTGCTTCTGTTTTGGAAAGAGATCTAACACTGATAGCTACACATGCAAAAAATATGCAGAAAATAATAGGAGTAATATAATAATAATTAAGATCTGTGAAAGCAGGCTGAACAATTAAAAGCATGCCCAAAAATCCAAGGAATACTGCTGACCACCTTTTAATTCCAACTCTTTCAGATAAAAAAATTATAGATGCTATTGTGACAAATATTGGTCCGCCAAAAGTTAAAGATACTACATCAGCTAATGGCAATTCCCTTAAACCGAAAAATAATGCAATTATAGCTAAAGCACCACTTATCGCTCTGAAAGCGTGTAGACCAGGGCGTGAAGTTTTATAAAAAGAAAATAATTTATCTTTTGGTATGATAAAAAAAATTGGAATGAACCCTATAAAAAATCTTAAAAAAAGTACTTGCCCAATTGGATAGTAGTCTAACCACTTTACACAAATATCCATGATAGAGAAGCAAATAACACTACCCACCATGTACAATACGCCTATTTGATTTTGAGTTAACAATTTATTATTCTCCAGTTTAAAATATACTAAATAACTTATGCAGAAATGTACACTAGCTCTAGGGTGTTTTTGGAAACCTGAGGAAAACTTTAAAAATAAACCTGGTATTATAAAGACTGAAGTTGGTTACGCAGGAGGGCAAAAATCTATAGTAACTTATGATGAAGTCTGCACAGGAAACACAGGCCACGCAGAAGTAGTAAGGTTGTCATATGACGAAAAAATTATTTCATTTAAGAAAATACTAGACTTATTTTTTGATATGCACGATCCAACACAAAAAGATATGCAATACCCAGATGTTGGAACTCAGTATAGAAGTGAAATTTTTTATGAAACTGACGAACAAAAAAACGAAGCCGAGGCTGCAGTAATTGAAAAAAATCCCATATATGACGGTAAGATTCAAACAAATATTTCAAAAATTAAAAATTATTGTAAAGCTGAAGAGTATCATCAAAGATATATTGAAAAAAAAAGAATATGAAATCTTTAGTTTCAACTGAGTGGTTAAATAAAAATTTAGAAAATGTAAGAATATTTGATGCAAGTTGGCATCTACCAGCGGCTAAAAGAAATGCTTTTCAAGAGTTTAAAGAACGTCATATAAAGAACTCTTCATTTTTTGATATTGATAAAAATTCTAATCAAAAATCATCGTTGCCTCATATGCTCACAGAAAAAGGGGAGTGGGAAAAAATTTTATCAAAATTCGGTATAAATAATTCTGATCATGTAATTATTTACGATAATTCTGATGTTATAAGTTCATGCCGAATTTGGTATAATTTTTTATATTTTGGACATGATGCAAACTTAATATCTATTTTAGATGGAGGATTAAAAAAGTGGTTGAACGAAAAAAAATCAACTTATAAAGAAATTAAAAGTTTTGATGAAAGTAAATATCAAGCGACAGAGAACTATTCTCTAGTCTTAAATAAAAGTCAAATTGACTTAAATATTAAAGATAAAATTTTTGAATTGGTGGATGCTAGAAGCAATGAAAGATTTTTAGGAAAGTTACCTGAGTTTAGAAAAGAACTTAGAAGTGGAAACATTGAAGGATCGAAAAACCTACCTTTCACAGAATTAATTAATAAATCAGATAAAACTTTTAAAAAAAAAAATGAATTAAGTGATATTTTTATAAAACATAAAGTTGATATTAATAAAAACCTTGCATTTACGTGCGGATCAGGCATTACTGCGTGTGTTTTAGGTCTAGCTAATTCTATCATAAGTGGTAAAAAACCTTTGATCTATGACGGCTCCTGGTCAGAATACGGGCTTAAATAAAAAATGAAAACATCAACAAAACTTAAAACCATACTAGTAACTTTTCTAATTATAATTTTTGGAATTATTATAGCTCGCCATTTTATTGGACTTCATTTTAAAAAGAAGTTTAGCGTAAGACCAGCGCCAGGTGTAATCATAACTAAAGTCGAAAAATCTCTTTTTTATGAAAGTTTAGAAACTTTTGGAACTGCTATCGCTCAAAACTCTAAAGTATATAGAGTAAAAAAAGATGAAATAGTTGGTAATTTAAAAATTGAAAATAGATTTGTAAAAAAAAACGAAATAATAATCGCATTGAAAAATGAAAAAAATATCATTGCAGATTTTGAAGGAAAACTTGGAAAAAGAGAGATAGCACAAGGAGTGCTAGGATCTAGTAGTCTTATAATTACTTTAGATGATCTAAAAAAAATTGTTATAGATATCAAAATTCCAGAAAATTATGTTGGTATATTAAAACCTGGATTAAAAGCAGAAATAACAAGTTCTGCATTTAATAAAACTTTTAAAGGTAAAGTCGACTCAATAAGTTCAAGAATAGATCCGTCTACAAGATCAATATTAGCGAGAATTAAAGTAGATAATTCAAATTTTGAAATTATACCTGGTCAACTAATGACCATAAAAGTGATTTACAATGAAATAAATCAAATTGGAGTCCCGGAAAGCGCTGTTACCATACAAGGAGATACTGCTTTTGTATATATTGTAAAAAATAACGTTGCTGAAAAAAGAGACATAAAGATAGGAAAAAGAAATTTTGGAAAAGTTTCAGTAGTTTCAGGGTTATCAAAAGGTGATGTGGTAATTAGTGAGGGTGTATCTAAAGTTAGAAATAAATCAAAAGTGAAAATTATAAATCAATAAAATTAATATGTTCTTAACCGACTTATCAATTAAGAGACCTGTAGTTGCATCAGTAATGAGTTTAGTTTTGGTTATATTTGGATTAGTAACTTTTCAAGAGATACCTACAGATGAATTACCTGAGGTTCAACCGCCAGTAGTTACAGTACAAACAGAATATAGAGGAGCATCAGCTGAGATAGTTGATACACAAATTACTCAGAAGATTGAAGATTTTATAGGAGGGACTCCTGGATTAGAAACAATTGACTCCTTTAGCGAAGATGAGAGTTCAAGAATTACTTTAACTTTTGAAAACGGCTTAGATCTTGATGACGTTACGAATGACGTAAGAAGTTCTGTTTCAAGAGTTGTAGATAATTTACCTGAAGGAGCTAATCAACCTGAGATATTTAAACAAAGTGCAGGAATGAGAACTACTATGTGGTTATCTTTCAACTCCGAGACGATGACCGATTTAGAATTAACTGACTACGCAGATAGATATTTAACAGATGTTTTTTCTACAGTGAATGGTGTAGGTAGAGTGAGATTAGGCGGAGAGAGAGAATTATCTCTGAGAGTTTGGCTTGATCCAATTGCATTAGCAGCAAGAGATTTAACTACACAAGAAGTGGAAGAAGTTCTAAATAAAGAAAATATTGAATTTCCCGCAGGAAGAATTGAGTCTAAAGATATCGATCTTACAATCAAATTAGATAAAGCTTACAAAAATTTAGAAAATTACAAAAAATTACCACTCAAGAGAGCTAAAGATGGTTCAATAATAACTCTCAATGATGTTGCGAGAGTAGAGTTAGGTGCTGAGTCTACTAGGACTTTGTTTAAAGGAAATGGAAAACAAGTAGTAGGAATAGGGATATATCAACAATCCGATGCTAACACTATTGCGGTTGCGAAAGGTGTTAAAAAAAAGATTAACGAAATTAAACCTTCTTTACCACCAGGTACAACTTTAGAAGTTTCATTTGACAGAAGTAATTACATTAAAGCTGCTATTTCTGAAGTTTACAAGACTCTAATCATTGCTTTAATATTAGTAACAATAATAATTTATTTATTCTTAGGCAATATTAGAGCATTAATTGTACCACTAATCGCTTTACCAGTTTCTTTAATCTCAACCTTTTTATCGATCTATATTTTTGATTTTACGATCAATCTTTTTACTCTAATGGCTTTAGTGCTCGCTATTGGAATAGTAGTAGATGATGCGATTGTTATGCTAGAAAATATAGTAAGAAGAATAGAATTAGGTGATAGCCCACTTGTAGCGGCGTATAAAGGAGCAAAGCAAGTATCTTTTGCTATCATAGCAACTACGATTGTACTTGTAGCAGTGTTTGTGCCTTTAATCTTTATAAAAGGTATAACTGGTGTTTTATTTACTCAAACTGCAGTCACGCTTGCCTCAGCTGTAATAATATCAAGTTTTGTTGCTCTGTCTTTAAGTCCAATGCTCGGAAGCAAATTTTTAAAAAAAAATATGAACAAATCTAAAATTGTAATTAAATTTGAAAAATTTTTGAAAAATATATCTCAAGTTTATAAAAGTTCTCTTCTAAACTGGATTGCAAAAAAGAAAATAATTATTTCATTTTTAGTAGGAACTCTATTTCTCACATTGTTCCTGTTTAACTTTGCACCAAAACAATTAATCGCACCAGAGGATCGGGGAGCATTTTTTGTAATAGTAAAAGCACCACAAGGTTCTGGATTTAATTTCACAAAAAACAAAGCAGAGGATATAGAGAAACTCTTACTTCCAGAAGTTGGAAAAGGTGAGTACCGTAAACTAATAATGAGAGTGCCAGGGTTTGGAAAATCTGCAAAACAGGTTAATAGTGGTTTCATAATTGTTCTTTTAGAACCCTGGTCAAAAAGAGATCGTCACGGAGTCAAGATTATGAGAGAGTCTTTTGGAAAAATTGGCAGAGTGCCAGGGGTATTAGCTTTTCCTATAATGCCTCAAGGTATAAGGACTGGAGGTGTTGAAAGTCCTGTTCAATTCGTCATCTTAGGCAACACTTATGATCAGTTAGTAAAATGGAAAGAAATTATAAAAAAAGAAGCTAGAAAAAATCCTGGCTTGACGTCAATACAAGATGATTTTGATTTAAATAAGCCTCAATTAAATGTTCAGATTAATCAAAAAAAAGCTGCAGACCTTGGAGTATCTACATCTGATATTGGTAGAACAATAGAAACTATTTTTGGTTCAAAAACTGTCACAAATTTCACTCAAGATGGAAAAGAGTACTCTATTATACTCCAAGGTGACATCAAAGATAGGCAGGAACCAGACAGTATCAGTAAGGTTTTCGTAAGATCAAAAAATAATGGAAAACTTGTATCGATATCTAATTTGGTTGAATACAATGAAGAAGGAAAATCTGCATTCTTAGCGAGATATAACCGTCAGAAAGCTGTAACAATTTCCGCAAGACTAGTTGGGGATTATTCTTTAGATCAAGCGCTGAAATTTCTTGTTCAAGTAGTCGAAGATAATACACCAAAAGCAAAAATTGCTTACAAAGGTGAAAGTGAAGAATATAAAAAAACAAATAATGAACTTTATATTATTTTCGCTTTAGCTTTGATAACTGCATACTTGGCAATGTGCGCTCAATTTGAAAGTTGGAAGCATCCTCTTACAATAATGTTAACTGTACCTATGGCAATTTTAGGAGGTCTATTGGGTTTATTGGTAGTTGGGTCATCTTTGAATATATATAGCCAAATAGCGTTAATAATTCTCATAGGCTTATCTGCCAAAAATGGAATTTTAATTGTAGAATTTGCAAATCAAATAAGAAAAGAGGGAAAAAACATTGAGACAGCAGTCGTTGAGGCAGCTACAATTAGATTAAGACCAATACTAATGACTAGTCTTTCAACAATTTTTGGAGTTTTACCGCTTATAATTGGAACAGGCCCAGGAGCAGCGAGTAGATTAACAGTGGGAATAACTATATTTGGAGGAATGATCTTTTCAACTTTCTTCACACTATATGTAATACCTACAATTTATACAATTCTTGGAAAAAATACTAAAAGAATTGACTCTGTAGAAATAGAATTAAATAAACAACTTAAAAAATAATATATTTATTTTTGTCTAGATTTTTTTTGCATAATGTAAGCTGCTTTCTGTATTTATTTGCTAAGTCTTTTACAGATTTTGCGTAAATAATCGCTTTTTTATCCTTGGAATAATTTTTGTAATCTCCCCAACCTTTATAATAGGCCAGATACTGCCTAAATGTATCAGCTTTAGATATTTTTAAAATTTTAGAGGTTTTATGTATGTACCAACCTATAAAATCAACAGAGTCTTTAAATCTTGCGCGTGTAGCCAAAGGATTTTTTGTTTCTTTTTTATATTGCTCCCAAGTTCCTTTTACCGCTTGAGAATATCCGAATGAAGACGAGGGTCTTTTAAATGGTATGACTTTAAACAATTTCTTTCGAGGAGGTTTGGCTAACCAATTAAAATCACTTTCTTTTTTTACAAATGCTAATTGTAAGTGTATTGGTGCACCCCATTTCTCATATGATGCTTTAGTATGTTTGTACCAAAGATATCTCTCTTCAAATATTGCACAGCTATTCTGAGTATTTTTTGGAATTGAAGAACATGCAGACAATGCAAGTAAAATAAAAATTATTATCTTTTTTTTATAAAGAATCACTTTGAAAATTATACTAAAATTTAGTTAAGCTTTCTCCATTTTTCTGGCCTAGTAAAATCTCCTCGCCAGATACCTAGCTTATTTTTTTTTGCATATTTTTCATCATCTAAATATTTTTTTGAATACTTCTTATAAGAAACAGCGTAACCATTCCTTACCATCCATTTGTTAAGGTTAATTTTATCTTTAAAACAAGTTGACAAATATCTTTTATATCTATCTCGTGATTTGTATGAACAATTAACTTCAGAATTATTTATTTTTTTTATCAATTCTTTTTTAGAGTCAAATCCACAAGAGTAGTCTTTTTGAAGTGTAAATCCTATTATAGATGAAAATTTGAAAAAACTTTTTTTACATGTTTGTTTTATTTCTGGTGCATCTATACCTTCTAATCTTATTTTATAGGTATTTATATGAATAGTGTCACCATCAATAATTTTTGGTAAGCCAGAAATTTCTCCACCTTTTAAATAGCTAGATGTAAATAAAATCAAAAAAAATATAAAAAATTTTATCATTTAAGTAATTTGAAGAAAATAATTGCAACTAAAACTCCTGCTATATTAGCTAATAGATCGTAATATTCAAAGGCTCTATTAGGTATAAATAAATGTGATATTTCGAGTAAAATTGAGAGTAAAAAAATCAAATACGTGTTTGCAAAAATTACTTTAAATTTATTACTGATAATAATCGCTAAACTAGTTAACCAAATAAAGTAAATACAATGATTTATTGAAGTTCCAATAGGATTTGAAATCAAGATAGGCTGTTTTCCTAAGTCTCCATATAAAAAATATCCAATAAGACTACCTGGGAAAAGATAGATAATGAGTAATACAGTTATTGAAAAATAATATAAATATTTGATTATGTGGAATATAGTATTTTTCATTTCAAATTTTATATAGTACATAATATCTAAAACAATTAATATGAGTAAACTAATTCTAACGAGACATGGACAAAGTGTTTGGAATGCAGAAAATAGGTTTACTGGATGGGTTGATATTGATCTTTCAGAAAAAGGAGTAGAAGAAGCTGAAAAATCGGGAGAACTGATAAGAAAATTCAATCTTAAAATAGATATTTCCTATACCTCTTATCTTAAGAGAGCAATTAAAACACTTACAACAATCCTTAAGAAAAATGGTCTTCCACTTGTATTTAACACTGCATGGCAACTCAATGAGAGACACTATGGGTCGTTAACTGGACTTAATAAAGATGAAACTAAAAAAAAATTAGGTGAAGAACAATTTAGAAAATATAGAAGATCATGGGATATAGCTCCTCCCGCTATGCAAGAAGATAGCCCATATCAATCAGAATTTAGTCCATTAAATTCTAGTATTCCTGTTAGTATGACACCCTTTACAGAATCTCTTAAAGATACATATGAAAGAGTTGTTCCATTTTATAACAATGAAATTACAAAAAACTTGTTAAAAGGAAAAAATATTTTAGTTTCTGCTCACGGCAACTCTCTTAGAGCTCTTTATAAATTTTTATTTAAAATTTCAGATATAGAAATAAACGATTTAGAAATTCCAACTGGAAACCCTTTGCTAATTGAATTAAGTAAAGATTTAAGTATTAATAAATATTTTTATTTAGATGAATCAAGAGCTAAAAGAATTCTTTTTAATCAGTAAAATTAAGAGCTGAAATTTTATTGTACATGATTTCCGTATTTAAATGATAAAACTTTTGTTTACTTTCAAAACCATACAATTCATTTTTGCTAATAAAATTATTCCAAACTTCATTCATTGAAAAAACTTTTTTATTAATACAGTCTAAATGATTTCTATTCATTATTTGAAGACCAGTAAAAATGAAGTTGTTTTCTGAGTCTTTTGATATAACTTTATTTTTTAAGTTAAAGTCGCCTTTAAACGATTTATCCATGGACAGTTTTTTATTAACTAACAACAAAGAAGGTTTTTTATAAATCGCATATAGATTTTCTAAAGATTTCAATTCCTCTGAATAATCTAAATTCCAAAGAGTATCTGGATTAATTATAAAAAAGGGATTTTCCTTGAAATTGTTTGTTCCCTCTTTCACACCGCCACCGGTATCTAATAGTAATCTCTCCTCATTAGAAAACGATATGTTCGCCTTAGGATTATGATTTGAAATAAATTCAACAATTTGATTTGAAAAATGGTAAATATTTATAGATATTTCACTGACACCATGGTCTATCAAAAGATTTAACGCTCTCTCTAGCAAATTTTTACTTCCTATTTTTAATAACGGTTTTGGGGTTTTTAATGTCAAAGGTTGCATACGTTTACCAAGCCCTGCTGCTAAAATCATCCCGTGTTTAATTTTCATAAAAATTTTTTTTTTTAATTTTTTTTAATGGCAAATTTTTTTTTAATTGATAATTTAAATTTTTAAATAAAGGATTTTTTAGGCGTTTTTCAATTAGTTGCCAAGTATAACTTAAATATTTCAAATAATAAGGTTTATGATCTCTTTTAAAAAGTCTTACAAAAATACCCAGAATTTTTAAATTTCTCTGTAAAGATAGAATATCGAAGTCATTTTTTAAATTTTCAATTTGCTCGTTTCTTAATTTGGATTTAGAATGGTAAAACTCTATTAATTTCTTTTGTAAACTATTCGGTAATTTTATTCTTACGTCGTCAATCAGAGATACAACGTCGTACAAAGGATTTCCTAAGATGGCATCTTGACTATCAATCAATCCAAGTTTATCTTTTTTCATCATTATATTAGAAGCGTGAAAATCTCTATGGACAAATGTATCATTTTTAAATATTAATTTTTTATAAACATTGTTCAATTCTTTTCTTAATATCTTCTTAATTTTTCTAAGACTATTTTTTTTTAAACAATACTTTAGGTACCAGTCAAAAAATAAATCTGACTCTTTGTGAAGATTAACTAAAGAATATTTTTTTAGTTTGATTTTAAATTTTCCAAGTCTATAACTATTTTTAATTTTTATTTTTTGTAATTTTATAATTAATCTAATTAAACTTTTGTAATTTTGTAATTTATTTTTTTTATAGTAAATGTGATTATAGAATGATTTTTCTCCTAAATCTGAGATTTGAATCATATTATGCTTTAAATGATTGCTTATTAATTTTGGAGCATTTATCTTATTTAAAATTAAGATATTATTTATAACACTATAAGTAATTAGATTTTTAAATTTTTCTTTATTCGCATGAACAATAATGGATGTATTTTTTCCTTTTCTAATTCTATAAAATTCTCTAAATGAAGCATCTCCTGAAATTTTTTTTATTTTATAATTCATATTTAAAATTCTTCCATTTCCCAAGTCCAATTAATTTTATTTCTCTTTCATTCTCATTTTTAGTGTAATCTAAATGTATTTCCAATCTGCTTTTAAAATATTCTTTTATTAAATTAGGCCACTCAACAATCTTAATTGTATTATTTTCTTCTGAAAGTATTCCTAGATTATTTATTTCTTTCTCTTCTTGAATTCTATAAAGATCATAATGCATGATTTTTAATTTTTTAATCTTATACTCATACAATAAATTAAATGTTGGGCTTAAAACATCAGTAATTTCTATATTTTCTTTTTTTTGTAAATAATTAATAATATTTCTAGTAAATGTAGTTTTGCCAACACCAATTTCTCCTATGAGAAAAATACAGTCGGACTCAGAAAGATTATCAGCAATTTTTTTTGAAATTAAATTTAGGTGATCTAAGGATTTTAAAATCATTTGCTACTAATTTAGTAGCGATAAGTATCTGGTTTGAATGGCCCTGATGGTTTAACGCTTATATAGTCTGCTTGTTCTTTTGACATTTTTGTTAACTTAGCTCCTACTTTATCTAAATGTAACATAGCAACTTTCTCGTCTAAATGTTTTGGTAGGACATATACTTTGTTTTCATATTTATCTGAGTTGTTCCATAATTCAATTTGTGCAATTACTTGATTAGTGAAAGAGGCACTCATCACAAAACTAGGGTGACCAGTTGCACATCCTAAGTTAACAAGTCTTCCCTCTGCCAATAATATAATTCTTTTTTTACTGGGTAATTCAATTTCATGAACCTGGGGTTTTATCTCGTCCCACTTGTAATTTTTAAGAGCTTCAACTTGAATTTCATTATCGAAATGACCAATGTTACAAAGTATTGCTCGATCTTTCATGTTTCTCATATGATCTGCAGTTACTATATCTTTATTACCTGTAGCAGTAACAATTATATCAGCATCTTTAACAGCATCATCCATTAAAACAACTTCATATCCCTCCATTGCAGCTTGCAAAGCACAAATAGGATCTGTTTCAGTAACCATTACTCTAGCTCCAGCTTGGCGCAAAGAAGCTGCGCTACCCTTTCCAACATCTCCAAAACCAGCTACGACTGCTACTTTGCCTGACATCATTACGTCTGTTGCTCTTTTTATTCCGTCGACCAGACTTTCTCTACAGCCATACAAATTATCAAATTTTGATTTTGTGACAGAATCATTTACATTAAAGGCAGGAATTAGCAGTTGTTTATTTAACTCCATTTTTTTTAAAGCTAATACTCCAGTAGTTGTTTCTTCTGATACACCTTTAATATTTTTTAACAGATCTTTATAATCTTTATGCATTATTCCTGTTAAATCTCCTCCGTCGTCTAAAATCATATTTGGCTTCCAATCTTTTTTTCCTTCTATTGTTTGTTTTACACACCACCAATACTCATCCTCAGTTTCGCCTTTCCAAGCAAAAACTGGTATACCTGCTTTAGCGATTGCAGCAGCAGCATGATCTTGAGTGGAAAAAATGTTACATGAAGACCATCTGACTTCTGCGCCTAAATCTACAAGCGTTTCAATAAGTACTGCAGTTTGGATGGTCATGTGCAAACAGCCTAAAATTTTAGCTCCACTGAGAGGTTTTTTGCCTTTATACTCTTTTCTTAGTGCCATTAATCCTGGCATCTCTGTTTCGGCTAATGAAATCTCTTTTCTACCGAAATCCGCAAGTTTAATATCTTTTACTTTATAATCTTGAGCCATTTTGAAGATGTTATTATCAACATAAAGTAATCTTAGCAAGAAGGTTTGCTAAGAAAATTTAGGAAGCAATACTTCAACTTGAGCACCTCTAGTATTCAGGCGATTTGATGCAGCAATGGTGCCTTTATGCAATTCTACAATATTCTTCACTATATTTAGACCTAAACCTGAGTGTTTTCCAAAACTTTTTGGCCTATTACTATAAAATCGCTTAAAAATTTTTTGAGGAGAAGTCTCAGAAAATCCAGGACCTTCATCCTTAATTGTCATTACTAAATTTTTCGAGGTCTCTTCAATACCAATTTCTATTTTCTGATTATCTTGACTAAAAGAGATAGAGTTATCTAGTAAGTTCGCAATAACTTGCTCAAGTCTATTCTCAATACCTAAAATATAAAACCCATTTTTAGTATTTATTTTTTCTATAATCTTAATATCAATTTTTTTGCTTTGGTTATTTAAATCTTGTTTAAAATCCTCTACAACATTATTTACAATATCTATTAAATTAATTTTACTCATCTTTTCCCTAGACAATGATGCTTCATCTTTTAGCATTTGGGAATAGTCAGTTATTAATCTTTCGATACGCTCAACATCATGGTTAATAATTTTTAGTAATTTTTCACTTTCATTTTTTTCAGTTGTTTTATCTAATAACTCAGAAGCACTTTTTAATGATGCTAAAGGATTTCTAATTTCATGAGCAAGATCATTGGAAAATGTTTCAGCTCTGTTAGTTCTATGTTGAAGTTCTTTTGTCATTTCATCTATGGACATTGTTAACTTACCAATTTCATCATCTCTGACAAAAGCTTTTTTGATATTGATACTTTCACTAGATTTTTTTTTTACTGAGTCGCTATATTTTACCAATAAACCAATCGGTTTTAATATATACTTATTTAAAAAGAGGGAGAAAATTAAAATTACTAATGCAACAGCAAAAACAGTTCTTGTAATAAAATCTTTTCTTTCTTTAACTGCATTTAAAATATCATTTGCTTGTTCAGAAACTAAAATATATCCCTCGTTTTCGTTTTCTAAACTTATCTTACTCAATGTTCTTACGAAAAAATCATTTTTAACTTTTTCAGATAAAGTTAAAGGTTCATCACTATACTTTTCTAAAATAATTTTTTTTATTAGGTTTACATTTTTTTCCTCTTGAATATTTAATAATTTTTCACTTGATGAGGTTTTACCATCAATTGTTTCTTCAATTATAATATCCGATCTTGAAAATACATTTTGATCTAAATCTAAAATATTTGTATCTCCTATTAATTCCCCCCCGGAGTCATAGAACTGAACCCTGTCTAAGCTTTGAAATAGGAATCTGGTTGAGAGTAAAAATGTTCGTATCCCTTCGGAACTGTAATCAACATCTAATCTTTTTAGGTGATCAACAGTATTACTAATTATTATTTTATGATTGACTGTTCTTTTTTTTACTAAGTTAGGCTGAATAGCCTTTAGGTAAAATATTGTTAATAGGCCTAGAATAGAAAATGTTGCAAAATTAAAAAATAAGAATTTTTTTAGTATCGATGCTGTTTTTTTTTGTTTCATCAGCTAACATTCCATCTATACCCACTTCCATATCTAGTTTCAATCGCTGAAAATTTTTCGTCAACTTTTTTGAACTTTTTCCTTATTCTTTTAACATGGCTATCAATAGTTCTATCTTCAATCTCGGTATTTTCTTTATAAGCGATATCCATAAGGTGTGCTCTTTCTTTGATAACCCCTGGTCTTTTTGCTAACTCTTTAACTATTAAAAACTCGGTAGTTGTTAATTTATCTGGCAAAGGTTTACCATTCCACTCACATTCTAGTTGAGCAGGGTCAAGTTTGAGTTTTCCATGGCTAATAATATTTTTCATGTCATCTGCCACATTAGTCTTTTTTCTTAATTGTACCCTTATTCTCTCAATTAAAACTTTAGTAGAAAATCCACCGGACTTTTTCACAAAATCATCTGCACCTAATTTTAATCCTAAAAGTTCATCAACTTCTTCATCCTTTGAGGTTAAAAAAATAATTGGTATAGACATTTTTTTCTTCAATTTTTTTAATAATTCCTCTCCATCCATTCGTGGCATTTTTATATCTAGTACTGCTAGATCAGGAGGATTTCTTGTTAAACCTACTAACGCTGACTCTCCATCTATATATGTTTGAACTTTAAAACCTTCTCTTTCAAGAGCCATACTTATTCCTGTAAGAATATTTCTGTCATCATCAACTAAAGCAATTGTGTGTGCCATATCTTTATTCTGCCAATTTTAATGTCCAAATTTAGGCGTCAATGCGCTTCTCCCCAGTTCTTTCCGGAGTTAATACTTACTTCTAATGGTATTGAAAACATATGATATTCTGATCTAGAAACTGACATCATTGTATTTTTGATTAATTTTTTAATCGTAAGTTCCTCTTTCTCGTTACATTCGAAAATTAGTTCATCGTGAATTTGTAGAAGCATCTTAGCTTTTTTTTTATCACTAAGAAGTTTATCAATTTTAATCATGGCTAATCTAATTATGTCTGCGGCAGATCCTTGGATAGGGGCGTTTATAGCGGCTCTTTCTTGAAAACTTCTAACACTAAAGTTCCTATCATTAATTCCTCTTAGATGTATTCTTCTTCCAAAAATATTAGTTACATAACCTTGTTTTCTACACGTTTTGATTGTGGTATTCATATAATCTTTTATTTCAGGAAATTTTTTAAAATAAGAATTAATAAATTCTAGAGCTTGGTTATTTGAGACAGATATTTGCTTTGCCAAACCATATTGAGTTATTCCATATATTATTCCAAAATTTATCGCTTTTGCTTTTCTTCTATATTCTTCTGTGACTTTGTTAATGGGCAAATTAAATACCTGGCTTGCTGTTAAACTATGAATGTCTTGATTGTTTTTAAAAGCTTTCTTCAATTCTTTAACATCAGCCATATCTGCAAGAATTCTCATTTCTATTTGATTATAATCTGCAGAAATTAAAATATTATCTCTTTCCGCGACGAATGCTTTTCTTATCTCTTTTCCATCTGAAGTTTTAATTGGGATATTTTGTAAATTTGGATCACTTGACGCAAGTCTACCTGTATTAGTTGCAGCGAGTAAAAATGACGTATGAACCCTTTTTGTCTTTTTGTTTATGTGGTCTTGAAGAGCATCAGTGTATGTACTTTTCAACTTTGAAACTTGCCTCCACTCTAAAACTAAATTTGGAAATTCATGGCCTGATAAGGCTAAATCCTCTAAAATTTTTGCGTTTGTTGCAAGACTGCCTTTTTTTGTTTTTTTCAATTTTGCGATTTTTAATTCATTGTAAATTATCTCCCCTAGTTGTTTTGGTGAACCAATATTAAATTTTTTTTTTGAAATCTTATAAATTTTTTTTTCTATAGAAATTAATCTTTCTTCAAATTTTTTTGATAATTTTTTCAAATATTCATTGTTTACTTTAATTCCATTGCTTTCTAATTTAGACAGTATCTTGATCATTGGTTTTTCAAACACCTCATATATTTTTGAAAGTTTTTCTTCCTCCACTCTATTTAGTAAAATTTCATACAATCTAAATGTTACATCAGCGTCTTCAGCTGCGTATTCTGTTGCTTTATCTAATTCTACTTCAGAGAAATTTAATTGGTTTTTTCCCGAACCAACCAAATCTTTATAAGAAATAGTTTTATGACCTAAATGTATTTCCGATAGAGTATCCATGTTATGTCTGTTATTACCTGCATCTATCGTATAGGATAAAAGCATTGTATCCTCTATAGCGTTCAACTCAATTCCTTGCCTTTTTAGAATTATAAAGTCATATTTAATATTTTGACCAACCTTTTTTATACTTGAGTCCTCTAAAATTGGTTTTAATTTTTTTAAAACTAAATCTATTTTTAAACCTTGAACATTTTTATGTCCCACTGGTATATAAAAGGAAAAATTTGAAGCATAACTTATAGATATGCCAATTAACTCAGCCTCTAGTGGATTTAAAGAAGATGTTTCAGTGTCAATAGCAATGATGTTTTGCTCATTTAAATCTTTTACTAATTTATCTAAATCTTTATCCTTAAGTATGCTCTTGTAAGACTTTCTATCAATTTTGGAAATTTTGAGGGACTTCTCTTTTGAACTAATATTTTTCTCACTTGGTTCACCATAAAAACTTATTGCCTGACTTAATAGCCTATTAAACTCCATTTCTCTTAAAAATTGATAAAGCTTTTCTTTATCAATTTCTTTAATTAAAAATTCTTTTGGATCATTTTTAACAGGAACATCATCCTTTAAAGTGACAAGTCTTTTACTTAAAAGAGCTTTTTCTTTATTAGCTAATAATGTTTCCCTTCGTTTATTTTGTTTAATCTCAGATGCTTTTTTTAATAGATTATCTAAATTTTTATATTTATTTATTAATTCAGCGGCCGTCTTTACTCCTATACCTGGTACACCTGGAATATTGTCAGAAGTGTCGCCTGCTAATGATTGAACATCTATTACTTGCTCTGGTTTGACACCAAATTTTTCTAAAACTTGTTTTTCTCCAATAACTCTACTTTTCATTGGATCAAATAATCTGACTTTATTTGATACTAATTGCATCAAATCTTTGTCTGAAGAAATTACCGTTACTTTGCCCCCAGCTTTAGTTATCATTTTTGAATAGGTTGCTATTAAATCATCTGCTTCAAAATTAATAAGCTCAATAGAGGGAAGATTAAATGCTTCAACAGATTTTCTTATGTATTCAAATTGAGGAGCCAAATCATCAGGAGCTTCTGTTCTGTTAGCTTTGTATTCGCTGTAAATTTCATTTCTAAAATTTTTTCTTGCGGAGTCAAATATCACAGCAAAGTGTGTAGGTTTATTTTCTGAGTCGTCTGAACGAACATCTTCTAAAAGCTTAAAAAGCATTGAACAAAACCCACTTACTGCACCTGTCGGTAATCCATCGCTTTTTCGTGATAAAGGAGGCAGAGCATAGTAAGCACGAAATATGTAACCAGATCCATCTACGAGATAATAATGATCTGTATTTTTTAAAGGACTCATATATATATATTACATTAAATTTAATCTTATATTTAATCAAACTATGAATAAATTTGCTTTAACTGTTGAAAATCTTACTAAAGTTTTCTCAAATTCTAAAAATAAAAAAGAAAATAAAGCTTTGAATAATTTGAATTTTGAAGTTCGACAAGGTGAAGTGTTCGGCTTACTCGGGCCTAATGGAGCTGGGAAGACAACATTCTTAAGTATTCTTGGAGGAACTGTAGAAAAAACTAGCGGCAAGGTAAGTGTCTGGGGATTTGATTTAGATAGAAATCCTCGTCAAGTTAAGGCATCAATTGGAATAGTTCCACAAGAGGTAAATTTGGATGCCTTTTTTAGTCCTAGAAAATTACTTGAGTTACAAGCAGGTTTGTATGGAATTGAAAAAAAAGATAGAATTACTGATTTAATCTTAAAGATGGTTTCCTTAGAAGACCAGGCAAATGCATATTCACGAAACTTGTCGGGAGGAATGAAAAGGAGACTTCTAATTGCAAAAGCAATGGTGCATCAACCTCCTATTTTGATTTTAGATGAACCTACAGCTGGAGTTGATGTTGAGTTAAGAAACAATCTTTGGGATAATGTAAAAAAATTAAATAAAGAAGGAGTAACTATTATCTTAACTACTCACTATTTATTCGAGGCTCAAGAAATGTGTAATAGAATAGCTATAATAAATAAAGGTAATTTAGTAGCCTTAGATACAACACAAAAACTATTAGACAGAATTCAAACAAAAAAAATAAATTTTAAAGTTGAAAAGATTAATTTAAATAAAAATTTAGAGATGAAGGGAATTCAATTTAAGGTAAATTCAGACAATTCCATATCAGTCACTTATGAAAAAAATTCACTTAACTTTGGCCAAATAATAAATTATTTATCTCAAAATCATATTAAAATTCAAGATATTGTGACTGAAGACGGTGATTTAGAGGATGTTTTTGTACAACTAACAAAAAACTAGATTTAATTTAAAAAAAAGATAAAATTACTTCATGGAACTTGTAAAAAACTTTTCACAATCGAAGGTATTTAAAAATTTGCTCATTGCCTTTATTGGAACTATTTTATTAGCTATTTCATCTAAAATTAAAATTCCTTTCTATCCAGTTCCTATGACAATGCAAACTTTAGTTGTTCTTTTAATTGGAATTGGATTTGGTTGGAAATTGGGAGTAGCAACAGTATCTCTATATTTATTAGAGGGGATTATAGGTTTGCCTGTTTTTTCAGGCACACCAGAAAAAGGAATTGGGATGGCCTACTTTACAGGTACTACAATGGGTTATTTAATTGGATTTTTAGTTGCTGTTTTTTTTGCTGGTAAATTTATTTACCAAGATAACATAATAATAAATTTTTTAAAGTTAACTTTTGCAACAAGTTTTATTTACTTGTTCGGAATATTATGGCTAGGTATGTTAATAGGTTGGGATAAACCACTTTTTCAATTTGGGGCACAACCTTTTTTATTAGCAGAACTGTTCAAGATACTTTTAGCAACTTTTGCAATTAAACAAATTAACTATTTAAAGAGAAAATTTTAAATTATCTTGGAGATCTTTTAGAAAGTATTCTTTGAAGAGTTCTTCTGTGCATTTTTAAACGCCTAGCGGTCTCAGATACATTTCGGTTGCATAGCTCAAAAACTCTGTGAATATGTTCCCACTTGACTCTGTCAGCAGACATTGGATTTTCTGGTGGTTTTGCTTTAGATCCAGATGATGCTAGTAAAGCAGCTTCAACATCGTCTGCATCAACTGGTTTAGCCATATAATCTATCGCCCCGGCTTTTACTGCTGCTACCGCAGTAGGCAAATTCCCGTATCCGGTTAACATAACAATCCTGCAATCATTTTTTTGTTTAGACAGCTCTTTAACTACGTCTAGTCCATTTCCGTCATCTAATCTTAAGTCAACTAAAGCGAAGCTTGGTGGGCTATTCTTAACTATATTAAGTCCTTCAGCCACATTTTTTGCCTCTTTTACTTGAAAACCCTTCTTTTCCATAGCTCTTGAGAGCCTTCCTCTCAGCGGATCGTCATCATCAAGGATTAATAGTGTTTTATCTGCAAAATCAGACAGATTTAATTGTTCTGGATAATTTTTTTGATCTCTCATATGATTTTTATATAGTTATTAAGAGTCAAATTACAATCCCCAAAAGTGCATTTTTTTCTTTACATAAACCCAAAAAAATCTTAAATGCGACAAATAAGGTTTTTTTTACAGAAATTTTTTGAAAACCTTCTGTGTAAACTAACAAGGAACACATGAAATGCGAAAATTTAAAGACGTTAACGAACTAGTTAATGAATTAAAACCTGACAATCCCGTATACTGCATACGGCCAAAGTCAATAAAAAAGTCTACAAAATTTTTTAAGGATAACTTCCCAGGTAAAGTTTTATATGCAGTTAAAACAAATCCAAATGAAAGGGTAATTAAACAAATTATTTCTAATGGTATTCAAGATTTCGATGTTGCATCTTTGAATGAAATCAAATTAATTAAAAAGATCAAATCAGATGCAAATTTATATTTTATGCATACTGTTAAGAGCAAAGAAAGTATTGCTTCTGCTTATTTTGATTACGGTGTAAAAAATTTTGCATTAGATCATAAAGATGAACTAAGAAAAATATTAAATGCTACAAATAACGCAAAAGATTTAAATTTGTTTGTTAGAATTGCTATTTCTAATGAACATGCAGAAATAGACTTATCACGAAAATTCGGCGCGTCAACTTCTGAGTCATTAGGTTTAATTAGATTATCTAAAGAATATTCAAAGAAACTTGGAATTAGTTTTCACGTTGGTTCTCAATGTATGCATAAAATCTCATATTCAAAAGGAATTCAAGAAATAGGAAGTATTATAAAAAAAACCAAGATTACTCCAGACATTATTAATATAGGTGGTGGATTTCCATCAATTTATCCAGATTTAAATCCAGAACCAATTAAAAATTACCTTGATGAAATTAAAGTTTCTTTAGATAAACTTAAGTTGCGAAAACTTCCCGAAATTATTTGTGAACCAGGTAGAGCTATTGTTGCGGAGAGCGGATCAACAATAATTAAAGTTATTTTAAGAAAAAAACAAAAACTATATATTAACGATGGAACTTACGGATCATTATTTGATGCTGGTGTTCCAAATTTTGTGCTTCCAAGCAAAATGATTACTAATGGAAGAGTTCACTCAAAAAAATTCACTTCTTTTAACTTTTTTGGACCAACTTGTGATAGTTTAGATTATATGAAAGGACCTTTTTTGTTACCAAACAATATTAAAGAAGGTGACTATATAGAATTAGGCCAACTAGGAGCTTACGGTTTAACTTTTAGAACAAAATTTAACGGTTTTTATTCAGACGAAATTTTTGAGCTAACTGACAAGCCAATTATGTCAATGTATGACGACTCTAGTAAAGTTGATTGCTTGGTTGCTTAATGACAAAAAAAAACAGTCCTAATATAGGTCACAATAAAAATTCTTTTTTAAGCACTCCAGTAGAGCACATCGATATAAAATCTTTTGATGCTAGAAAAATAATTGATGGAATGAGCAAGATGTCATTCACATCTAGAGACACAGCAAGTGCAGCTAAAATTTACAACGAAATGATTATAGATCAAAACTGTTCGATATTCTTAACTATTGCAGGCTCTACTTCTGCGGGAGGTTGTATGGACCTGTATTCTGATTTAGTCAAATACAATATGGTAGATGCTATTGTGGCAACTGGAGCCTCAATAATTGATATGGATTTTTTTGAGTCTCTAGGTTTCAAACATTATCAGGGATCTCAGTTCCAAGATGATACAGAACTCAGAAAAAACTACATCGATCGCATTTATGACACTTATATTGACGAAGAAGAGCTTCAAGCTTGTGATAAAGCTATTTGTGATGTTGCTAATTCATTAGAACCAAGAGCTTATACATCAAGAGAATTTATTTACGAATTAGGAAAATTTTTAAAAACTAACGCCAAAAAAAAAGGTTCTTTAATAGAAACAGCGTATAATAACAACGTTCCAATTTTTTGCCCAGCTTTCACTGATAGTTCAGCTGGATTTGGCTTGGTAATGCATCAAGAGCAAAATCCGAAGAAACATATTACTATAGACTCAGTGCGGGAGATGAGAGAGCTCACTGAAATTAAGATAAAATCTAAACAATCAGGTTTGCTTATGGTTGGTGGAGGAGTGCCCAAAAATTTTGTTCAAGATACAGTCGTATGTGCAGATCTTATAGGAAAAAAAGTTGATATGCATAAGTACGCAATTCAAATTACAGTAGCAGACACAAGGGATGGAGCTTGTAGTAGTTCAACTTTGAAAGAAGCTAGCTCGTGGGGTAAAGTAGACATTGCAAGAGAGCAAATGGTTTTTGCAGAGGCAACAAGTGTTTTGCCATTAATTGCAAGTGACGTATATCATAGACAAAATTGGAAGAAAAGAGAAAGAAGAAATTTTCAAAAATTATTCAAATGATATGAGTAAGATAAAATTAGCTCTGATACAGATGAAAATGTCATCAGAAAAAAGTAAAAATATTTTAAATGCAATATCAAAAATATATGCTGCTAAACGTAAGGGAGCAGAAATAGTTTGTTTACCTGAATTATTTTTAACAAAATACTTTTGTCAAACGGAGAAACATTCTCATTTTAATCTTTCAGAAAAAATTCCAGGGCCAACTACTGAGCTATTTTCAAATATAGCGAAAAAGTTAAAATTAATATTAGTTTTGTCTATTTTTGAAAAAAGAACATTGGGCATTTACCATAATACATGTGTAGTGATTAACGAAAGAGGTAAACTCCAAGGTAAGTACAGAAAAATGCATATACCAGATGATCCACAATATTATGAAAAATTTTATTTCACACCAGGCGATCTTGGTTTCAAGTCTTTTAAAACTTCAAAAGGTAGTTTAGGAACTTTAATTTGCTGGGATCAGTGGTTTCCTGAAGCAGCTAGATTAACAGTATTAAAGGGAGCTCAAATTCTTTTTTTTCCAACTGCGATTGGATGGCACCCTAAGGAGAGAAAAAAATTTGGAAAAGCTCAATTAGAATCTTGGCTGTCTATTCAAAGGTCTCATGCAATTGCGAATGGAGTGTATGTAGCTGCAATTAATAGAGTAGGATTAGAAAAACAAAATTCAAAAAAATTAGAATTTTGGGGCAATAGCGTTATATTTGATCCAAATGGGAATGTAGTTAAAAAAGCAAAACTGAAAGAACAAATTATAATTTGTGATATAGACTTTAAAAAGATAGAAACTGCTCGAAGACACTGGCCCTTTTTTCGAGATAGAAGAATTGATTTTTACAAAGGTATACTTAAAAATCCAAAAGATGGTTAGCCTGCCTAAAGAATTCAATTACAGAATGCCTGCTGAATGGGAAAAGCAAAAATCTACTTGGGTAGCTTGGCCACATAATAAAAAAGATTGGCCAAATAAATTTAGACAAATACCAAGTGTTTTTGCTGAAATTATCTCACAAATTTCAAAAGTTCAAAAAGTAAATATAATTGTTGAAAATATTAAAAGTAAAAAAAAAATAATCAAATTTTTAAAAGATTATAAGACAAAGTATAAAAATTTAAAATTTATTGTATGTAAAACAAACAGAGTTTGGTTGAGAGATTCATTTCCTTTTTTTATCAAAGATAGAAAGAATAAAAAAATTTTATTAGATTGGGAATTTAATGCGTGGGCTAAATATCAAGATTTTCAAAAAGATAACAAGATTTGCGCTAAGATTAAAAAAATAACTAATTTAAAAACACTTAAACCAATTTTAAAAAAAAGAAAAGTTGTACTTGAAGGTGGCTCTATAGATGTCAATGGAAAGGGTACTTTATTAACTACTAAAGAATGTTTGCTAAGTAAAATACAAGAAAGAAACCCTGGAATATCAAAGTTAGAATATGAAAACTTATTTGAAAAGTATTTAGGTATTAAAAAAGTTTTATGGCTAAATAAAGGAATTACAGGAGATGATACTCATGGACATATCGATGACATTGCAAGATTTATAGATGAAAAAAAAATATTTATCGCATATGAAAATAATAAAAAAGATGCGAATTATAAAAACCTTAAAGCCAACTATAACATAATTAGTAAGATGAATAAAAATAAGGAATTAGAAATCATTAAGTTACCAATGCCTAAACCAAAATTTATCGAAGGAGCAAGAGTGCCTGCCTCTTATCTAAATTTCTATATAGCTAATAAGATAGTTTTAGTTCCAGTTTTTAAAGACAAAAAAGATAAAATGATTCTTAAAATTTTTAGGAAACATTTTTATAAAAGAAAGATAATTCCAATAGATTGTTCTAATTTAATTTGGGGATTTGGTGCTGTTCATTGTTTGACACAACAAGAACCCATTTAAATATTAAACTTTAAGTAGTTTACACTCCAAGTAATTTTTACAGAAGCCCCGCCTAATTTTCTATCTTTAGAAAATGACAAATTTGCAAATTGTCTCTCTAGTAAAGTTTTACCTAAAAAAGTTCCCAAGCCTAGACCAGAATTTGAAGAAACATCTTCAGACTTACTTTTAATGTATGGTTCGCCAATAATGTCTACTATGTCTTCTGGAAATCCTGGGCCATCATCATTAATGATAATTTCTATATTTTTTTCATCACTATTTATTATGATATGAATTTCGTCTTTGGAAAATTTAACTGCATTTCCAATAAAGTTTCTTAAACCATAAACAATTTCAGGAGATCTTTTAATATTAATTTTATTTTTATCATTTGTAGAAATTAATTTAATCATTTTTGTTGATGTTTCATTAAATGTTTCGATTATTTCATTAATTAAGTCCTCTAAGGTCAAAAAATTAAAAAATTGATCTTCCTTGATTTGTTTTTTTGATATCTTTTTTAATATTTCACTACATCTTTTTGTTTGGCTAATCAATAAATCGATATCCTTTGCATATTCTTTATTGTTACCAATTTCTTTTTTAAGTTCTTTTGCCACAACACTTATTGTTGCAAGTGGTGTTCCTAAAGAATGTGCTGCTGCAGCTGCTTGTCCACCTAACGACTCTAATTCATATTCTTTTGCAAGTATTTCTTGTAATTTGTTTAAAGCTTCTGATCTTTTTTTAGTTTCACCAGAAAATCTCACACCAAAGTAACCTAAAAATACTAACCCGATAATTATTGCTATAAAAAATCCCACTAGATAGAATTCCGGAAAAGTAAAAGAATTTTCATGTATTCCTGGAAGAGGATAGTGAAAAACAGTTAACAAAAATAAAAAACAAATCGTTGATAATCCTAAAATAATAGTGGTGCCTAAACTTAAAAATGTAGAAGATACTACAGTTGGAACCATTAATAATATTGAGAAAGGATTAGATATCCCACCAGTTAAATATAATAAAAAAGAAAGTTGAATTAAATCTAAAAATAGAAATGTGCCTGCATAAAAATCCTTTAGCTGAACTTTTTTTATTCCGAATTGTAAATAAAGATTCGATAATAAGCCTAGAAAAATCACTGAATATGCTATTAAAATCGGAAATTCTAGCTTTAAAACAAAAAAAACTATGTTAATAGCAAATATTTGACCTATAATTGCTATCCATCTTAAGTAAACTAGAGTTTTTCTGTCTAAATTAAGATTTTCTCCTATTCTAAAAAGAGTAGAAAAATTCATCTTAAAATTAAATATCTAAGTTAACTACATCCAAAGCATTGCTGGTGATAAAATCTTTTCTTGGAGCAACCTCGTCTCCCATTAGTACTTCTATCATCTTTTGGTCTTCTTTAGATTTTTCTTTTGTGCCTTTAGTATATTGAACCCTTAACATAGTTCGATTATCAGGGTTTAATGTTGTCTCCCAGAGTTCCTCTGGATTCATTTCTCCTAATCCTTTAAATCTTTGTATTGAAAGCTTCTCTCTTTGCTCCTGCATAAATTTTTTGTATTCAGTAGATCCTTTTTTTATTTTTTTACTGATCTTATCAGTGGCATTTAAAATATATTCTTCGAGAGCCTTTTCATCTTTTATATAAACACTCTTATTTGATTTTGTAACTTTAAATAAAGGAGGCTGTGCTAAATAAATGTGACCGTTTTCAATTAATTGATTAAATGGATAATTATTAAAAAAGGTTAAGAGAAGTGTTCTTATATGAGAACCATCCACATCTGCATCAGTCATAATTACAATTTTATCATATCTCAAATTTTCTATATTAAAATCTTTAGATCCAGTTCCCAAAGCATTAATAAGAGTTACAATCTCATTTGATGACATCATTTTTGATAAAGCTTTCGTAGCATGATCGTTACCATTTGATTTTCCATTTACAAATGTATTTAAAATTTTACCCCTCAAAGGTAAGACCGCCTGGTATTCTCTAACTCTTCCTTGCTTAGCTGAACCTCCAGCTGAGTCACCCTCGACTATGAATAGCTCAGTTCCCTCTTTTTTTTGAATTTGACAATCTGCTAATTTGCCAGGTAGACCGGAAAGTTCAAAGGCACCTTTTCTTCTAACACTATCTCTAGCTTTTCTTGCTACATCTCTGGCCATTGCAGCTTGTGTTATTTTTTCTATTATTGTTTTTGCAATTGAGGGATTTTGATCAAACCAAGTTGAAACTTTATCGCTTATTATAGTTTCTACTATCAATCTTATTTCTGAGGATACGAGTTTATCTTTGGTTTGAGAGGAAAATTTTGGATCCGGCATCTTAATAGATAAAACAGCAGTTAATCCCTCTTTAATATCTTCGCCCGAAAGTGCAATTTTGTTTTTCTTGTTGTTTCTCTCGTTAAAATACTTATTAATTACTCTCGTTAAAGCACTTCTAAACCCTAAAAGATGTGTTCCCCCGTCTTTCTGAGGGATATTATTCGTAAAAGGCAATACGTCTTCGGTATAACCCGAATTCCACTCAAAAGAACACTCTACTAACACATTATTTTTAGTAGCTGTCACATAAATTGGTTTTTTAAATACTTGTTTCTCATTTTTATTAACTAAAATTGGTTTTTTATTATTAATATGCTTAACAAATTCAACTATACCGCCGTCATATTTATGGATAAATTCCTTTTCTTTTTTTGCTGTTTGATCGATAAGTTTAATACAGACCCCTTTATTTAAAAAGGCCAATTCTCTTATCCTTTTGTCTAAAGTTGAGGAGCTAAAATTAATTGATGAAAAAACCTCTTTTGAGGGTAAAAAGTTTATTCTTGTTCCTTTTTTTTTTGTTTTACCTATTTGTTTAAGCGGTTTTACTGTGTTACCATTTTTAAAAACAATTAAGTATTCTTTACCTTCTCTATAGATATTTAATTCTAATTTTTCAGATAAAGCATTGACTACGGACACCCCAACACCATGTAAACCTCCTGACACTTTATATGAACTATGATCAAATTTTCCCCCTGCATGAAGTTGGGTCATAATCACTTCTGCAGCGGACATTTTTTCTGTTTTATGCAGGTCTACTGGAATTCCTCTACCATCATCTTCAACGGTAATAGTGTTATCTTTATTCATTATAACACTAATGTTTTTACAATATCCTGCTAAAGCTTCATCAATAGCATTATCCATGACTTCAAATACCATATGATGTAATCCGGAGCCGTCATCGGTATCTCCAATATACATACCAGGTCTTTTTCTTACAGCATCTAAACCTTTAAGAACTTTTATAGAGTCAGCGCCGTATGATAAGTTTGTATTTAATCCAGAATTTTTTGACATGGTTATAAATTAGATGCCTATGTATATCATCTTTTTTAATTAATATAAAACGATCATCATTATGCAGTGCTTAGAATGATTAAATACCAATGGTTTTAAGTTAAAATAAAAAATTTTTGCTAAATATTCACAAAACTAGATTTTCATCGGCATTATAACGTAATAACTGTTTTTATCAGACGCATCTTCAATTAGTACAGGTGAAACAGGATCTTTAAAATTCATTTTTAAGTTTTTATCATCTACTTCTGAAGCAATATCGATCAAATATTTTGAATTAAAGCTTATATTTAAATTATCAGAGTTAAAATCTGCTTTAATAATCTCATTTCCTTCACCTGAACTTGCACTATTAACTGAAAGCTGAATATTTTCTTTGCTTATTGCCAATTTTACTCCCTCTTTTCTATCTAAAGAGACACTAGCTACCCGTTCAATTGAACTGATAAAATCTTTTGAAGGCACTACTAAGGATTTATTATTATCTGTTGGTACCACTTTTCTGTAATCAGGAAATTTTCCATCTATGACTTTAGAAATTAACTTTATTTTTCCTAAGGTAAATTTAATTTTGTTTTCACTAGTTTGCATAGATAGTTTTTCATTTGACTCTGCTAGTAGAGAACACAGCTGAAAAACAGTTTTTTTGGGCAAAATCAAAGATGAAAAATTATTAGAATTCTCAATTTCTAAACTACTTGATGATAGTCTATGGCTGTCGGTTGCTACTCCTGTTAAAAAATTCCTACCGTGAGCCTCGGTTAAGTGTAAAAATACTCCGTTTAAGTAATGTCTAGTATCGTCATTTGAAATAGCTATTTTAGTTTTGTTTAATAGCTTAAGAAATTTTTTGTTATTTAATTGAATTTCCTGATTTTCAAATTCATCAGCAAAAGTGGGGAAATTGTCTGTGGGTAAACAAAGTAAGTTAAAATCAGAGTTATCACTTTTTAAACTTAGTTTATTTTCTGTCTTTAAATCAAACTTTAAATCTGCATTTGAAGATATCTTTCTAAGAATATCATAAATGATCGCTGCTGATGTAGTTGTGCTTCCTTCTTTTAAAACTTTAATCTCAGAGATCTCGTCATAAAATATTAAATCTAGATCAGTTGCAACTAAAGATAATTTGTTATCTTTTAACTGCAATAGAACATTTGAAAGTATAGGTAAGGTATTTTTTTTCTCTATTACCCCTTGAACAAAATTAAGTGATTTAAGCAAAATATCTCTTTTAACAATAAACTCCATATAAATTACTGTTCCAACAAAAGACTTCTTATTTGACTAATATTTTTTTTCATTTCATCATCTTGCTCAGATAATCTTACTATAGTTTTAACAGCGTGTATCACTGTTGTATGATCCCTATTCGCAAACCGTCTTCCAATTTCAGGTAATGACCTTGAGGTCATTTTTTTTGCTAAAAACATTGCAATTTGTCTTGGTCTGGCAAGAGGTCTAGACCGTCTTTGTGATAACATATCACTTAATGGAATATTAAAAAAATTAGACACAACATTCTGAATTTTATCAACCGTTACTACTTTAATTTGACTAAACACATCTTTTAAAATGTTTTTGCAATCACTTATAGTTAAAACTTTATTGTGAACTCTACTAAATGCTATTACTCTGTTTAAAATACCAATAAGTTCTCTAATATTTGTTTTACTTTCTGAGGCTATATAACTAATAACTTCCTCACTTAAATTAATGTTTTCTTTAAATTGACTTTCAATTTCTAAAATTTTTTTCTTTATGATATTTACCTTAAGCTCCAGGTCTGGTGAGTCTATATCAACTACCAATCCTCCAGCTAATCTTGATTTAATTCTCTCTTGCACTCTATCTAATTTCATAGGCGTTCTGTCCGCTGAAATGATGATTTGAGACCCTTTGTCCATTAAACTATTAAAAGTATGAAAAAATTCTTCCTGAAGGCTTTCTTTACCTCTAATAAATTGAATATCGTCAATTATAAAAACTGATGATTTTCTAAAAAAATCTTTAAAGTTTACCATATCGTTTTTTTTAATTGATTTTATAAAATGATACATAAATCTTTCTGCAGAAATAAACATAACATTATTTTCAGATTGAAGTTGTAGCCCTATGGCATTTAACAAATGTGTTTTACCAAGACCAACTCCTCCGCATATATATAAAGGATTATATCTAGATATATGTTCACAAACTTTCTTTGAGTAGGATAAGGCAATATCGTTACTTTTGCCCTTTATAAAATTATCAAAATTTAAACTAGGATTAAGTCTATTATAATTAAGAATTGAGTCTTTTATTTCCGTTACTTTATTAAGCTCATCTATTTTTGTTAAGTCTGAACTATTTTTACTATCCTCAATAATCTTAAATTCAATTCGGTTGAGACTAAGTTTAAAACTTTTTACTTGTTCAAGTATTTTATCTAAATACCTTGATACTATCCAGTCTCTAAAAAACCTAGTAGGAACACCTAATATTAGATAATCATTATATTCTTTAATCAGAGAAATTTTTTGAAGCCAGCTTGTATAAATTTCATTTCCAAATGTTTTTTTAAATGAGTCTTTTACTTCTCCCCAATTCAAAGTTTTTTCTTCTTCGGAAACATAAAGATTTTGTTTTTTGATATTATTTTTGTCCATGTAATAAATTTTTAAAGAGATTCCTTTAAACGCTTTTTTTAAAACTTTTGCAAGTAGCTGTGGGTTGTAATTAAAAAAAAACTTGATTGGGTTGTAACATTAGCGTCCTGATAGAAAAAAAAATTAAAAAAAATTACAACTATTAAAAGAAATTAAAGTTGTTTTATTTTTAAGAAAAAAACTAAATATAGATTTATTTTTCTAGATAAATCAATTTGTAGCACTAAGATTAAATTAAATTTTTTTTGAAACTCGCGAAATTTTTCTAGCTGCAGTTCTTCTACTTACTACTCCTGATTTAGCAACCTGCATTAGAATTGATTGAAACTTTGAAAAATATTTCTTTGATTTTGCTTTATCTTTAGAGTTGATTAACAATTCCATTTGCTTTACTGCATTTTTGTATTTGCTTTTTCTAATCCGGTTAATTTGAGTTTGTTTTTTAACTCTTCTCACTCTTCTAATTGCTGATTTTGTATTAGGCATTTTTTAAACTGTATATATCTCACAATTATGAGGGTCAACTTTATAATTTTTGGCATTTTGGGCAAAAAAAACTAGCTCGATTTGAAATTACGATTTTTTTAACTTTTCCACTACAATCTGAATTAGAACATTTTTCACCTTTTTTACCATAAACATTAAATTGCTGTTGAAAATTTCCTTGTATACCTGAACTGTTAACGAAATTTTTAATCGATGAACCTCCTAATATAATTGCCTTTTTAAGAACCTTTTTCGTATTTGTAATAATTTTTTTAATCTCATGATTTCTTAATTTATTAACTTTTTTATTAGGTTTGATGTTACTTAAAAAAAGAATTTCATTTACATAAATATTTCCCAAACCAGCGAGAAATTTCTGATCCATAAGAATATCCTTGATTGTTCTTTTTTTTCCAAATAAATACTCTTTAAAGTATTTTATATTATAAAGTTTACTAAATGGTTCTGGTCCAAGGAGTTTTAAGTGTTTATTATCAGTTATATCACTAACTGAAATAACTTTAAGGAATCCAAATTTTCTAACATCATTATATATAAGTTGAATTCCATTATTAAAAATAAATATTATCCGGTCATGTTTTTGATTATAGTCTTTTAGGTTATAATAAAAACTAGTTTTCTTTTTCAATTTTTTTTTATCTAAAATGAAAAATTTTCCTGTCATTCCTAAATGAACAATAACGGTAAAATTGTTATTTAAAAAAAATAGTAAATATTTTGATCTCCTTTTAATTTTTATTATTTTAAGACCTATGACCTTTATAAAATCTTGTTTTTTTACTTTATATCTCAGATTACCGTCATTTATTTTAATACTTTTAATGGTCAAATTATTAATTTGACTTTCAAGAGACTTTTTAACAACTTCAACTTCTGGTAATTCTGGCATATAATTTATTAATGAAAAATATTATTCAAGATAAAAGCAAACTAGTCAATTCAGTATTTTCTCGTGTTTACAAAAAATACGATATTATGAATGATATCATATCTTTTGGAGCCCATCGAATTTGGAAAAGTAAGTTAATTGATTGGATGAATCCTCAACCTAATAATACACTTGTTGATGTAGCCTCAGGGACTGGAGATATTGCAAAGCTATTTACAAAAAAAATTGACAACTCGGCAGAGGTAGCATGTGTAGAGCCAAACGATGAAATGTATTTAACAGGAAAAAATAACTTAAAAGTATTCAAAAAAATAAAATGGTATAAGACCTCTGCAGAAAAACTTCCTTTTAAGGACAATTCTTTTGATTTTTATACTATTAGTTATGGATTAAGAAATGTATCAAATATCAATTTATCTCTTCAAGAAGCTTTAAGGGTGCTAAAACCTGGAGGAAGGTTTATGTGCCTTGAATTTTCAAAAATTAATAATGAGATAATCAATTCTCTTTATCAAAAATACTCAAAAATAATCCCTTTTATAGGAAAATATGTTGTTGGTTCATCGAAACCTTATGATTATTTAATAAAAAGTATAAGTGAATTTTATACTCAAGATCAATTAACTAGCTTAGTAAAAAGAAACGGTTTTTCTAAAGTTGAATATCGAAATTTGAGTAATGGTATTTCTGCAATACATTCTGGATGGAAAGTATAAATGTTTAGCAGATTTTTTCAGTTGTTCAAAATTGCAAGAAAATTATCTACGTCTGGTGCGATAGACACTATAAACGATATATACAATCTACCAATTATAGTTAATATTTTTTTTAATATAATATCTTTAGGATCATCAAAAAAAAATTTTAACGAAAAAAAAAAACCAGGTGAGAAACTGTGTGTGGCCCTAGAAGAAATGGGAACCACTTTTATTAAATTAGGACAATTTCTTGCAACCAGACCAGATATAATTGGAGAAGAAACTGCAAAAAATTTAGAAAAATTACAAGATAAGCTTCCAGCATTTGATACTTATGAGGCAAAAAAAATTATAAAAAAAGAGGTAGGGGATAATCAATTTCAAAAAATCATGGAGTTAAGCGAGCCTATTGCTGCTGCATCTATTGCTCAAGTACATATTGCTAAAATTCAAGACGAAAATCAAAATAAAGAGGTAGCAATCAAAATTTTACGTCCAAACATTGAGAAATTATTTAATGAAGAATTAGACGCCTTAATGCTGTTTGCTTACATAATTGAAAATACCTTATCGAAAGCAAAAAGACTTAAACTGGTAGAAGTAGTTCATTTATTAAGAGAAATAACTAACATTGAAATGGATTTACGTTTTGAAGCAGCAGCAGCTAATGAGTTATACGAAAATACAAAAAATGATAGGGGTTTTAATGTGCCTAAAATTTACTGGAATTATACCTCAAAAAAAATACTTACCTTAGATAGAGTTGAAGGTATCTCAATTAGAGAACATGAAAAAATTAAAGAATTAGGAATTGACTTAAAAAGATTAGCTGAAAATTTAATACAGCATTTTTTAAAACAAGCAGTTCGAGATGGTTTTTTTCACGGAGATATGCACCAGGGAAATTTATTTGTAGACGAAAAAGGAAATATAATACCAGTTGATTTCGGTATAATGGGAAGATTGGATAAGAATAATAGAAAGTTTTTAGCTGAGATCTTGTATGGTTTTATTCAAAGAGATTATTCTAAAGTTGCTGATGTACATTTTCAAGCTGGACTAGTCCCTCAGGATGCATCTAAAGAGGAGTTTGCACAAGCGCTAAGATCTGTTGGTGAACCTATATTCGGACAATCAATTAAAGATATTTCAGGGGGAAACTTATTGGCACAACTTTTTGAAATTACTGAAAAATTTAATATGCCAACTCAAACTCCTTTACTTATTTTACAAAAAACAATGGTAGTTGTAGAGGGTGTTGCTAGAAAACTCTATCCAGAAACTAATATTTGGGAAGTATCGAGGCCAGTTTTAGAGAACTGGTTAAAAGAAATCAAAAGCCCTAAATCAACTTTAGATACTGCAATAAACACCTCTTCAGAGATAATAAAAAGAATACCTGACTTTCCAGAAATTATGGATAAAGCAAATTATGCATTACAGCTAATGGCTGAAGGGAAACTTAATCTTGGTTCTGGAAATAGTAGAAAATTAGAAATTGAACAAATGAAGTTGAAAAATTTCAGAAACAATTTAATAATTAGTTTTTTAAGTATTGTAATTATCGCTTTATTAGTATTTTAATAAATTATGGCATTAAAAAATAAAAGAATTTTGATTATTGTCGGGGGAGGAATATCCGCATATAAATCTCTTGATCTAATTAGGCTGCTTAAAAAAAATAAAGTTGATGTCAAAGTAATTCTAACTAAAAGTGGTAAAGAGTTCGTTACTCCTCTCTCAATTACTACTTTGACAAATAATAAAACTTTTGAAGATATTTTCGATAAGAATAGTGAGGCGGACATCGATCACATAGCTCTGTCTAGATGGGCAGATTTGATTATTGTTTTGCCTACTACGGCAAATTTTATGACTAAATTAACCATTGGAAAAGCTGAAGACTTAGCAACAACTGTTTTGTTGGCATCTAACAAAGATATCCTTTTAGTGCCAGCTATGAATGTAAGAATGTGGCTCCATAAAGCCACTCAGAAAAACTTAAAAGTTTTACAGGATTACGGTTATTATTTTATAGGACCAGAAAAAGGGGAAATGGTTTGCGGTGAATATGGGGAAGGTAAAATGTCAAGCCCTAGACAAATTTTTTCATACTTAAAAAATTATTTTGACAAAAAAAATTTAATCAAACACAAAAACTTTAAGGCCTTGGTGACTACTGGCCCTACAAGAGAATATATAGATCCAATAAGATACATTTCAAATGAGTCAAGCGGCAAACAAGGTTATGAAGTTGCTCTTGCCTTAAACAGAATAGGTATTAAAACAGAAATTATAGCCGGACCTTCTGATTTACCACCCTCAAGGGATTTAAAAATAAAAAGGATAGTTTCTGCAAAAAATATGCTGTCTGAGGTTAAAAAATCCCTACCTGTTGATGTGGCAATATGTGCTGCTGCTGTCTCAGATTATAAACCAATAAAAAAAAGTAAAAAAAAAATAAAAAAGAATTCTTCAAATTTAGATAATATCAAATTAGAAAAGAATATAGATATCCTAGAATATTTAAGTAAAAATAATAAATTTAGACCTAAGATTGTTATTGGTTTTTCAGCTGAAACAGAAAATGTTATACAAAATTCAATTGCAAAAATAAAAGAAAAATACTGTGATTTAATAATAGCTAATGATGTATCAAAAAAAGATTTTGGATTTAATTCAGAATACAATAAAGTTTCAATTATTGATAAAAAAGGTAAAATTCAATCAATACCAAAAAATAAAAAAAGTTATATTGCTAATACAATTGCGAAAATTATTTTAGATAAACTTTTGTTGAATGACAAAAATATTAATTAAAAGACTATCTAAAAAAGTTCAATTACCTAAATATGAAACGAGTGGGTCTTCGGGCATGGATCTATCAGCAAATATAGAGTCAGATATAATTATTAGTCCAGGTAAAACTGCAACTATACCAACAGGTATATCATTAGCTATACCAAAAGGTTTTGAAGTTCAAATTAGACCTAGGTCGGGTTTAGCAGTAAAACAAAAAATAACTGTTTTAAATACTCCAGGTACAATCGACGCTGACTATAGAGGTGAAATAAAAGTTATATTAATTAATCTTGGAACAGAACCTTTTAAAATAGAAAAAAATCTTCGTATCGCACAAATGGTAGTTTGCCCAGTTGAACAAGCTGAATTAAAAGAAGTTGAAGATTTAAGTAAAACGGATCGAGGAACAGGTGGATTCGGCTCGACAGGAACCAAATGATCTAAAATGAAAATTGATTTGAACCAGTTTAAAAGATTTGAAAAGCAAATAATTTTAAAAAAGATTGGTTTAGCTGGGCAAAAAAAAATCTTTTTAGGAAATGTTCTAATTGTAGGTTTGGGAGGATTAGGATGTCCACTTTTAACTTACCTAGCTGCCTCAGGCGTTGGAAAAGTTGGTATTGTCGATTTTGATAAAGTTGAAATTTCTAATTTAAATAGACAAACCCTATTTAATCCAAAAGACGTAGGAAAATATAAAGTTTTCCAGGCAAAAAAGGTAATTAATAAAATTAACAATAAGATTAAAATTATTACATTTAAAAAAAAATTAACAGATAAAAACATTAATCAAGTTTTAAATAATTTTGACATAATATGTGATGGAACAGATAATTTTGATACAAGATACTTAATTAATGATTATTGTTTAAAAAATAAAAAAATCTTAATTTCATCTGCAATTACTAAATTTGATGGACAACTAATGAAATTTGATTTTAAAAAAAAAGGACCATGTTACAGATGTTTTATGCCAGATAAACCTGATTTGGATAACAACTGTCAAGTGGATGGAATTTTTTCACCTGTTGCTGGTATTATGGGATCCTTGCAGGCCAATGAAGTTTTAAAAACTATTTTGAATAAAAAAGATAATCTTAATGGGCAAGTTATCATTTTTGACAGTTTAAATACAAATTTCAGAAAATTGAAGATATCTAAAAATCCAAAATGTATAAACAAATGTTAAAAATTACAATATTATTTTTAAGTATTTTATTTTTTCAAGGAATATCCTTTGCTAAAGATGAATATTTTTTAACTTTGAGATATGATAAAGTCAACTTGAGACAAGGTCCATCTCGTGAATATCCAATTAAGATTTTTTATAAGAAAAAATTTCTTCCTGTTTTAGTGCAAGATCAATCAGATAATTTTAGAAAAATAAGAGATCATGAGAATAATTCTGGGTGGATACATGTATCCCAACTTTCAAAAAAGAAAGCGGCAATTGTTATAGAAGATGAATTGATTATGTTTAAAAATCCTACTACTTATTCGAAGCCTTTAGCTATTTTAAAGAAAGGGCGACTTACAAAAATCATAAAATGTAAAGACGAATGGTGTAAAGTAAAATTAAAGAAGTTTAAGGGTTGGTTACGAAAAGACGGCTTATGGGGACTTCTTTAACTTTTATATTTGGATGCCCAAAATTTATCTAGTAAGAAATACCAAATAGCATTAGCTAATGGTTCTACAATTGCATCTGTCAGTGCAACTGCAAATGAAACGTTGGCAATTGACATTAAAACAATGATTGCAATTGCAAAGTGGCCAATAGTATAAACTATAGTTCTGAGTATAGATCCTCGATTACTTTTGTAAACGTCCTTTACTGCAGTAAATATTCCATGTGTGAATTCAGCCATTTAATTAAGCTTTTTAATATTGGGTCTATCTGCGTTCATAATTTTAGTCCAAACAGAAACAAAGTCTTTTACAAATTTTTCTTTATTATCATCTTGAGCATACACTTCGGAATAAGATCGCAGTATTGAGTTAGAGCCAAAAACTAAATCTGCTCTGGATGCAGTAAATTTTACTTTTTTTGTTTTACGATCAATAATATCATATGAGTTTTTACCTGTTGGTTTCCAGGTATATTTCATATCAACCAAGTTAATAAAGAAGTCATTTGTTAAAGTACCAACTTTATCAGTTAATATACCTTTTCCTTTTGCAGACTCATGATTAGTTCCTAGCACCCTCATACCACCAACTAAACAAGTCATTTCTTTTGCAGTTAGTCCCATCAAAGAAGCACGCTCTAACAAAAGCTCCTCTGGCATCACAGAATAATCTGATTTGACATAATTTCTAAATCCATCGTGCAAAGGTTCTAGCCATTTAAAATTCTTAATCTCAGTTTGTTCTTGAGAAGAGTCTCCTCTGCCTGGATTAAATGGAACTTTCACCTTAGAGCCAGCTTTCTTAATCGCTTTTTCTAAGCCTAAATTGCCTGCTAGAATAATCGTATCAGCTACTGTTGCCCCAGTTTTTTTTGCTATACCCTCTAAAACTTTTAGTATTTTTGAGAGTTTTTTTGGCTCATTAGCCTCCCAATCCTTCATTGGTGCTAATCGAATTCTTGCACCATTAGCTCCTCCTCTTTTATCGGTTACTCTATAAGTTCTAGCACTATCCCACGCTGTGATGATTAGATCGCTGTCACTAATTTTGCTAGCTGCAATCATTTTTTTAACTTTATCTACATTGTATTTTCTTTTTGGAGAAGAAATATTGCCCTGCCAAAGAAGATCTTCTTTAGGAGCCCAAGGACCTATATAATTTTCTTTATTGCCCATTGTTCTATGTGTTAGTTTAAACCAAGCACGAGCAAATGAGTCTTCAAAAAACTTTGGATCTTTGTGAAATCTTTCTGAAATTTTTCTATATTCCGGATCCATAGCCATAGCCATGTCAGCATCTGTAAACATTAACCTAGCTTTCTTTTTAGGATCACCTAAATCAACTGGTTTTTTTTCTTCTTCAAGGTTTATAGGTTCCCACTGCCATGCACCAGCTGGGCTTTTTTTACTTTCCCATTCATAATTTAATAAAAGATCCAAGTATTGGTGATCCCATTTATCTGGATTAGTTGTCCAAGCTCCTTCTAGACCTGAAGTTATTTGATTTACCCCAGTTCCATTTTTTTGATTCCACCCAAAGCCTTGTTCGTGAATGTCAGCTCCTGCAGGTTCTGGACCTAAATTAGCAGGATTTCCATTTCCATGGGCTCTTCCTATAGAGTGACCACCAACTGTAAGTGCCGCTGTTTCTACATCATTCATTCCCATTCGACCAAAGGTCTCTCGAACGTCCATCGCTGTTCTTACGGGATCTGGTTTACCTTCTACACCCTCTGGATTTACATAGACAAGTTGAAAATGAGATGCTGCGAGTGGAGCTTCTAAAGAGGAACGATCTTGCGGGTCGCCATATCTATTAACGGCTAATGGAACTGTTTCTTTGCCCCAATAAACATCTTTTTCAGGTCCCCATATATCTTCTCTACCGAATGAAAAACCAAAAGTCTTAAATCCAGCTTTTTCATAAGCCATAGTTCCAGCAAATACCATTAAATCTGACCAACTTAATTTATTTCCATATTTTTTTTTTATCGGCCAAAGCAGACGTCTTGCTTTGTCTAAATTAGTATTATCCGGCCAAGAATCTTGTGGCGAAAACCTATGAGAACCAACATTTGGTCTACCATCAAATTCTCTGTAAGTTCCAACTTGGTGCCAAGTCAATCTTACCATAAGGCCAGTATAGCTTCCTAAATCTGCCGGCCACCACTCTTGGCTTTCTGTCATCAATTTCAACAAATCTTTTTTTAAGGCTTTAAAATTTAATTTTTTTACTTCTTTCCTATAGTTAAATCCTGGAAGAGGATTAGTTTTAGTGTCATGTTGATGCAAAATATCTAAATTAATACTATTTGGCCAAAGTCGAGCAGTATTAGACTCCCCGGCTTTTGTCACCCCGCCATGCATAACGGGACATTTACCGTTTCCATTTTTTTTAAATTCTACACTCATACTATCGAATAATTAGTTTATAATTATTCTAAACTGTAAAGTCAATATGTGATGATTAATTTTCTATTCTTATTACAACTTCGAGATTTTTAATTTTTTTACCTTTAGGAGGAGTAGGAACTTTACTAAGTTTTACTTGGTTATAGTCGATATCGGTAAGTTTTTTTGTTCCCTCGTCGTAAAAATGATGGTGCGACTTTATGTTCGTATCATAATAACTTTTACTTTTACTAGTTAAAATTTCTTTTAAGTAACCAGCTTTTGTAAAAGCTTCAACAGTGTTGTAAACTGTAGCCAAAGCTACTCTAACTTTACCTTTCCTATTAATTTCTTTGTTAAGTGTTTCGATTGTAAAATGAAAAGTTTTATTTCTATCAAATAAATTTTTCGCTATTAGAATTCTTTGCTTAGTAGGTCTGAGGCCAGAAGTTCTTAGTTTATTTACAAACTCTTTTTTTTGGGCCATAAAATCCTTATTTATTGATATAAAGTACAATTATTTATATGAAACTGTACATAAATCAAGTAAAAACTACTATCAAAACATATGCAAAAAAACAGTTTTAATTATGATGAATTAATTGCTTGCGCTAAGGGGGATTTATTTGGTGAAGGAAATGCTAAGCTTCCTTTACCGCCTATGTTAATGTTTGATAGAATAACCGAGATAAAAAAAGATATTGGTGAATTCAAAAAAGGTTTTGTAAAGGCAGAGTTGGATGTAAAAGAAAATTTATGGTTTTTTGATTGCCATTTTAAAGATGACCCTGTAATGCCGGGATGTCTAGGTTTAGATGCGATGTGGCAACTGGTTGGATTTTATTTGGGATGGGTAGGCGAACCGGGTAAAGGAAGAGCGCTCGGAGTAAATTCAGTCAAATTTACTGGAGAGGTTTTGAAAAAAGTCAAAAAAGCAACCTATGAGATTAATATGAAAAGGATTTTAAAAAAAGAAGGTGCTGTAGTTGGATTAGCTAATGGTATATTAAGCGCTGATGGAAAAATTATTTACAGTGCAGAAAATTTGAAAGTAGGTTTATTTAAACAATGAAAAGAGTTGTCATATCAGGCCTCGGAATAGTATCTTGTCTTGGCAATAATCAAGATGAAGTTTATAATTCACTTATAAATTCAAAATCTGGTATTTCATTCTCAGAAGAATATAAAGAGTATAATTTAAAAAGCAATGTTCACGGTAAACCAAATATCAAGCTTGAAGATCACGTAGATAGAAAATTTTTAAGATTTATGGGACCCGGTTCTGCATATAACTATATTTCTATGAAAGAGGCTGTTAAAGACTCAGGTTTAGATGAAAAAGACGTAAGCAATATTACTACAGGAATGATTATGGGTTCGGGAGGGCCTTCAATAGAAAATGTGATTTTAGCAGCTGATAAAACTAGGGAAAAAAGCCCTAAAAGAATGGGGCCTTTTGTTGTTCCTAGAACAATGTCTAGTACAGCATCAGCAACACTAGCTGTGCCATTTAAGATAAAAGGAGTTAACTATACAATTAGTTCAGCCTGTGCAACTAGCGGTCATTGTATAGGTAATGCAATGGAATTAATACAACTTGGTAAACAGAAAATTATATTTGCAGGTGGTAGTGATGAAGTCCATTTTGCAATGACAGCAATGTTTGATGCAATGACGGCATTATCATCCAAATATAACAGCACTCCTGAAAAAGCCTCAAGACCGTACGACAAAACAAGAGATGGATTTGTTATTTCTGGAGGTGGTGGTGTTTTGGTTTTGGAGGAGTATGAACATGCAAAATCTAGGGGAGCAAAAATTTATGCAGAAATTACAGGTTATGGAGCTACTTCGGACGGATTTGATATGGTGGCACCCTCAGGAGAAGGAGCAGTTAGATGTATGAAAATGGCATTAGGATCTGCTAAAAACAAAATTGATTATATAAATACACACGGAACATCAACACCTGTAGGTGATATTACTGAATTAAAAGCAGTTGGTGAAGTTTTTGACAAATATAAACCTAAAATAAGTTCTACGAAATCTTTAGCTGGACACTCGCTTGGTGCTACATCTGTTCACGAGGCTATTTACAGTTTAATAATGATGAAAAATAATTTTATTGCAGCATCAGCAAATATAACTGACATGGATGAAGAGGCAAAAAAATATCCTATTGTAACTAAAGTTGAAAAGAATGTTACGTTGAACTCTGTAATGTCAAACAGTTTTGGTTTTGGTGGAACTAATGCAACTTTAGTTTTTGAAAAGGTATAATTTATGGGTTTAATGAAAGGAAAAAAAGGATTGATTATGGGCGTAGCTAATGAACGATCCATTGCATGGGGTATCTCACAAAAATTGTCTGAAGCGGGCGCTGAATTAGCATTTACATATTTAGGAGATGCTCTTAAAAAAAGAGTTATCCCTTTAGCTGAAAAATTAAATTCAAAAATAACATTTAGTTGTGATGTAGAAAAAAAAAATGAAGTAATTAAACTATTTGAAGATATTAAATCGCAATGGGGTGAAATAGACTTTGTTGTGCACGCCGTAGCTTTTTCTGACAAATCAGAGTTATCAGGTGAATATCTTAACACAACAAGAGAAAACTTTTTAAAAAGTATGTTAATCTCTTGTTTTTCTTTCACAGAAATTTCCAAAGAGGCCTCAAAAATAATGAAAAAAAATAGTAGTCTTATAACACTTACTTATGAATCTACAAAAGCTATTCCTAATTATAATGTTATGGGAGTTTGTAAATCTGCGCTTGAAGCAAGCGTAAAATATTTAGCTAGAGATCTAGGGGCTAAAGGAATAAGAGTAAATGCAATAAGTGCTGGTCCAATAAAAACGCTAGCTGCTTCTGCCATTGGCGATGCAAAATTTCTTTATAAGTGGAATGAAAACCATTCATTTTTAAAAAGAAATGTAGATATTCATGACGTAGGTAATTCTGCACTTTATCTACTAAGTGATCTTGCTGCTGGTGTAACAGGAGAAATTCATTATGTGGATGCTGGCTATAATAAAGTAGGAATGCCTGATCCAAAAAATATTACCTAATTTGCAAAAATAACATTACTAAAATGCATAAATAGTTAATCTAAATAAGTTAAAAAATAATTATAAAATCATATAAATGATAAGCATTAATAAAAAAGTCAAAGAAAAATTTAATAACTTTTTTGATTGGGTGAAAGGAGCTGAGCTTGTAGAGCTCAAAACATGCAATGTTGATGAAGACCCAGTTAGACCGGAACTTGATATTAAATTTCGAACTGAATACGGTCGTAAAATTTATGGTGTTAAATATAAAAACGATATTTGTGCAATTATGTGTTTTGGTTTTACTAATGATATTCCTAAAACTGTAGAAGAGTTAGATTTAATGACTAAAGACGCTCATCTACAAAGTACGCTAAGAGATCAAAAAGTAGGAAAAATTGCTATTGCTTACACAGTTTGGTCCAAAAAAAAAGGTGGTGGGAAATTAATAGTCAAAGAAGTATTTAAAAAGATTAAAAAATCAAATCATCTAAATAGATTAGTAACTTTATCTCCTTTAACTAAGATGGCTAGAAATTTTCATTTACATAACGGGGCTTTTGAACTGCAAGTAAATGAGAAAACTCAAAATTTTGAGTATAAAATTTAAAGTATTAAGCTACTGCTTGTTTGATAGATAATTTCACTTTACCTCTATCAAAACCAACAACTTTAACTGAAACTTCGTCGCCTTCTTTTACTACGTCACCAACTTTTGCAACTCTTTTAGTTGCTAATTCTGAGATATGAACTAAACCGTCCTGCTTTCCTAAAAAATTAACAAAAGCTCCAAATTCCATAATCTTCACAACTTTACCCTTATAAATTTTTCCCATTTCTGGTTTGGCTACAAGACTTTTGATAAATTCTATTGCTTTATTCCTTGAATCTTCATCTGGAGCTGCAACAGTAACTTCCCCAGTATCTTTTACATCAACTTTAGCACCTGATGTCTCTACTATCTCTCTTATAGTCGCTCCACCTTTTCCTATAACTGTAGCAATATCTTTTTTGTCGACTTTTATTGTTTCCATTTTAGGAGTGTGTTTTGAAAATTCTTTTCTTGATGATTTTAAGGCTTTGTTCATTTCACCTAAAATATGTTCTCTACCAGATTTAGCTTGATTCAGTGCCTCCTCCATAATTTCAAAAGTAATTCCAGTAATTTTAATATCCATTTGAAGAGATGTAATTCCATCTTTTGTACCTGCAACTTTGAAATCCATATCTCCAAGATGGTCCTCATCACCTAGAATATCTGATAGAACAGAAAATTTTTCGCCTTCTTTAATTAAACCCATAGCAATACCAGCTACAGGCTCTTTTATTGGTACTCCTGCATCCATTAAGGATAGAGAAGTTCCACAAACAGTCGCCATTGATGAAGATCCGTTTGACTCCGTTATTTCTGATACAACTCTTAAAGTGTAAGGAAAATTTTCTTTTTTCGGTAAAGAGGAATTTATTGCTCTCCAAGCAAGTTTACCATGACCAATTTCTCTTCTGCCAGTTCCAATTCTTCCACATTCACCGACTGAAAATGGAGGAAAGTTATAGTGAAGCATAAAATTTGATCTGTGCATTCCATCTAAACTTTCAAGTCTTTGTTCATCATCTGACATTCCTAATGTAGTCACAACTAATGCTTGGGTCTCACCTCGAGTAAATAGTGCTGAGCCGTGAGTTCTTGGTAAAACTCCTACCTCACATTTAATTTGTCTCACATCCGCTAAACCTCTACCATCAATTCTTTTTTTATCTTTTAAAATTGCGGTTCTAACTATATCTTTCTCAAGTGACTTTAGTTGAGCCATTGCTTGATTTTCAGTAATATTTTCGTCTTCTGAAAACATTTCTTTACATTTTGCATCAATTTCAGATATTGCTGTTGATCTCTTCTTTTTATCAATTTCATTAAAAGCATTTCTTAAATCTTTTTCGAAAGCACTTGCAATTTTCTTTTTCAAATCAGAGTGATCTACCTCTTCAACTTCCCACTTTGGTTTACCTGCTTTTTTAGTTAAAGATTTAATTGCTTTTATAATCGGAACAAAGTTTTCATGACCAAATTTGACCGCATCTAACATTACTTTTTCAGTCAGTCCAGAAGTTTCTGACTCAACCATCAAAACCGCATCTTCAGTGCCAGCTACAACTAAATCTAATTCGGATTCTTTTAATTCTTCTGGTGTAGGGTTAAGTAAATACTTTTTATCTTTATATCCAACTCTGCTTGCTGCAATTGGTCCTTTGAATGGTAGTCCTGATATAGACAATGCTGCTGAAGAGGCTATTATAGAAAGAATGTCTGGCTGATTTTCTCCATCATAAGATAAAACAGTTGGTAAAATTTGTACTTCATTCATAAAACTAGATGGAAACAATGGTCTTAAAGGCCTATCAATTAGTCTTGAAATTAAAGTTTCTGCCTCAGTTGGTCTAGCCTCTCTTTTAAAATAACCTCCAGGAATTTTTCCGGCTGCATAATATTTTTCTTGATAATTTACTGATAAAGGAAAATAATCTTGACCATCATTAGTTTTTTTTGCACCTACTGCTGTAGCTATAACTACTGTTTCTCCACATGAAACTATGACCGCTCCATCTGCTTGTCTAGCTATTTTTCCTGTTTCAAGAATTATTTTTTTTCCGTTAATAGAGATTTCTTCTTTATGAATTTTAAACATTATTTCCTTATATTTAGTTGCTTAATTATTTTTTGATAGGACTCTTGATTTTTTTTCTTGAGATAATTCAAAAGTTTTTTTCTTTTGTTCACTGATTTTGTTAATCCCACTGTAGAGTGTTTGTCTTTCTTAAACTTTTTAAAATGGTCTGAGAGTTTTGATATCTTGTCAGTCAGTAAACCTATTTGTATCTCTGTAGATCCAACGTCTTTTTCATGTATTGCAAGTGACTTAATTGTATCTTTTTTTTTCTGTATCATCTATTTTTATCTTTTTAATAATTCTCTCAATCTTTTCAGCATATTCAAATGAGTTATCTTCAACAAATGTGAGTTTAGGAAGAAACTTAATATCTAACCTTTTAGACAGGGCTTTTCTAACAAGATGGGAGTATTCCGTCAAGACTCTAACCGTTTCCTTCATGTCTATGCCTCCCAAGGGAATGACATAAACCCTAGCTGTTTTTAGATCCGGAGTCATTCGCACCTCAGTTACTGTAATTAATTTTGTGTTAATCGAGGGTATTTTTGCTTCATTTCTTATAAAAAGCTCACCTAAATTTTGTTTTACCAGCTCGCCTACTCTTAACTGTCTTTGGCTGAATGTTTTTTCTGAACTATTATTTTTCATTATATTGATCTTTGAATTTTTTCATCTAAATAAGATTCGATTACATCCTTCTCTTTAAAATCTATAAAGTCTTTAATGCTAATTCCACATTCAAGACCCGTTCCTACTTCTTTAACTTGATTTTTTTCTCTGTATATACTTTGTATTTCGCCACTATAAACAACAACGCCATCTCTAATGATTCTAGCTTTAGATTTATTCTTTATTTCACCGTTTAAAACTTTTGATCCAGCTATCTTACCAGCGTTAGATACTTTAAATATTTTTTGAATTTCGGCTGAACCTAATAATGTTTCTTTTATATCAGGTTCAAGCAATCCAGATAAAGATTTTTCTACATATTCTAAAGCTTCATATATTATATTGAAATATTTTATATCTATTTTTTGTTCCTCTGCTAACTTTTTTGCCTCCCTGTTAGGCTTAACATTAAAACCTATTAAAATTGCATCTGAAGCTTTAGCCAAAGTTACATCAGTTTCATTTATCATGCCTATATCAGATAAAATTATTTTTGCTTCTACTTCGCTGTGAACTATTTTATTGATTGCTGTCTTTAGTGCTTCACTTGATCCTTGAACGTCTGACTTAATTATAATGTTTAACTCATTTTTTTCTTGTACATTATCAAATAAAGTAGTTTTATCTTTTGCTAATATTTTACTCTTATCGGAATTATCTTTTTTATATTCTGCCATTTGTTTGGCCTCATTCTCATTTTTTGTTACTAAAAACTCTGCTCCGGCAAAAGCTGAACTATTCATTCCAAGAATTTCAACAGGCATTGAAGGAAGAGCTTCCTCAATATTTTTTCCCTCATAATTTATCATGGCTCTTATTTTACCCCAGGTATCACCGCACAAAAAATAGTCACCTTTTTTTAATTTTCCATTGGTGATTAAAATTGTAGAAACTGGTCCCTTGCCTTTATCAATCTTTGATTCGATCACTACTCCTCTTGCTGGTCCTGAAAAAGATGATTTTAAATCTAATATTTCTGATTGTAATAAAATATTTTCTTTCAGTTGATCTAAATTAGTTTTTTTTAACGCTGAAACCTCCACAAATAAAGTGTCTCCACTTAAATCTTCAGCAATTAGTTCGTATTGCATCATTTCATTTTTAATTTTACTAATATTTTTTTCTGGTAAATCACATTTATTTATTGCTACAATTATAGGAACTTTTGCTGCTTTCGCATGGTTTATCGCTTCTATAGTTTGAGGTTTGATGCCATCATCAGCTGCAACAACTAAAACTACTACATCAGTAATTTTTGATCCTCGTGCTCTCATTTCAGTAAATGCAGCATGTCCTGGAGTATCAATAAAAGTAATTACTTTATTTTTTTCAGTTGTAACCTGGTATGCTCCTATATGTTGAGTAATACCACCATGCTCTCCCGAAACTACATTAGAGTCTCTTAAGGCGTCTAAAAGTGAAGTTTTTCCATGATCGACGTGTCCCATAATTGTTACAACAGGGCTTCTTGTTTTTATGTCACCTTCTAATTTTTCTTTTACCTTTGTTTTTTCTATAATTGGTTGATCTTCTAAGATTGGTTTATGACCAAACTCTTTAACAATGTATTCAGCTGTATCTTTATCGATATTATGATTGATTGTTGCTATAACTTTCATATTCAATAAAAATTTTATTATATCACTAGATTTTTCTGCCATTCGATTTGAAAGTTCTTGAATAGTAATTTGTTCTGGAATTTTCACATCTCGAATTACTTTTTTAAATTCTTTTTTTTCCTCTCCCTCAGGTTTATTTTTTTTCTCTTTTAATCTAGCTCTCTTTACAGAAGCTAAACTTCTTTGCTTAATTTCTATTTCTTCAACATTTAAAGCTCTTGAAACAGTAAGTTTGAAATCTCTCTTGTCTATAGGGCTTTTAAGCTTAAGTTTGCTCTTACCAGTAGGTTTATTATCTTTTTTGATAAAGTCTTTAGTAGCTTGCTGTTCTATAAACTTTCTTGCAGGATTTTTCTTTTTTCTTATATCTTGATTAATTGTTGGGTTAAAAGATGAATTGCCTTTATTAAAAACCTTTGTTCCTTTAAAAGGTCTCTTCCTCTCTACCTCAAATGATTGCTTCTTACCTGGACTTATAGAGCTTGTATCAATTTTCTTTTTTAAATTTGACGATATAGTGAGTGTTTTTTTTTTATCTTTTTCCATAACATTACTTGTAAACTATCTCTCTAGCTGCCATTATTAACTCATCAGCTTCTTTCCTTGATAAAGAAAATTCTTCTAAATAACCTTCTATTCTAATTTTCTTTCCTTTAATTTCATCAAATCCACCAATTAATTCATCTGAAGATAGATCAGCAAAGTCAGACAATTTTTTTATGTTTTTTTGTCCAAGAATTACTAGCATACCTTGGGTCATACCTTTTAAATTTATTAGCGAGTCTTCGACGCCTAGCTCTTTTAATTTTTGGGCGACTGCCTCCTTTTCTTTAACTAAGGTTTCTTTTGACCTGTTTATTAATTCTTTGGCTGTTTCTTCATCTATTGCTTCTATTTTTGAAATATCTTCAGGAACAGATTGTGCTATGTCTTCTATGCTGGGAAAGCCCTCTGAGACTAAAAGTTGACCTAATGTTTCATCAACTTCTAAATTTTTTATCAGGGTTTCTGTTTTTTCTTTGAATTCAGCTTGTCTCCTTTCAGAATCCTCTTTATCTGTAAGAATGTCAATTTCATAATTAGTTAATTTAGAAGCAAGTCTTACGTTCTGCCCTCTACGGCCTATTGCTTTACTCAAGTTATCTTCTGTCAAAATTATATCAATTCTTTTATTCTCTTGATCTATTAATACTCTTTGTATTTCAGCAGGAGAAAGGGACTCAGAAATTAAAGTTGGTAAATCCTCTGTCCATTTAATTATATCAATTTTTTCCCCGTGTAATTCATTAACTATTGTCTGAACTCTACTACCTCTCATTCCTACACAAGCTCCTACTGGATCAATAGAGGAATCTTGTGAATGAACACAAATTTTAGCTCTACTGCCAGGATCTCTTGCTACAGATTTGATTTCAATTGTTCCTTCATAAATCTCTGGAACTTCTTGATGAAATAACTTTGCAAGAAACTGAGGGTGAGCTCTAGATAAAAATATTTGATGTCCCTTAAGTTCCTTTTTAACTTCATAACAGTAAGCTTTTACTCTATCTCCAGTTTTTAAAATTTCTCTCGGTATTAATTCATCTTTTTTTATGACGCCTTCTGCTTTACCTAAATCTACGATAACATTTCCGTATTCTAATCTTTTAATTATACCACTTAAAATTTGTCTTTGTTTGTCGATAAAGTCCTCATACTGTCTATTTTTTTCCGCTTCTCTAACTCTACTACTTATTACTTGCTTCGCACTTTGAGCAGCTATTCTTCCAAAATCTATTTGGGGTAATTCTTCAAAAACTTTATCACCTAACTTAAGTTCATTATTCTTTGAGTCTATTTTCTTAGCTTCGTTAAGAGTAATTTCTCTTGCAGAGTCCTCAACTTTCTCAACTATTTCTAAAACTTTTTGAATTTTGATTTCTCCGCTTTCTCGATCGATAATTACTTCAATATTGTTATCATTACCAAATTTTGTAAGCGCAGCTTTCTGAATGGCGCTTTCCATTGAGCCAATTACAAGTTCTTTATCGATGGATTTTTCGTTTGCTACTGCATCCACGATTCTTAGTAGTTCTTGCTTATCTAGTCCTCTATTTAACATTATTTATCTCTCCTAAAAAAAAATGGGCAAAAGCCCATTTTGATATTCTCCTGTTTTATAAGCTTTATTAATTGAAAATTATGGTTTTTTCAAGATTACAATTTAAATAAATCAGCTTTATCAGTTTTTTCCCAAGAAAATTCGCCAGAATCAGATGGTTTTCTTCCAAAATGTCCATAAGCTGAAGTAACTTCATAAATAGGATTATTTAGATTTAGCATTTCTCGAATTCCTCTTGGTGACAAATTAAATTCTTTATTGATAATTTTTTTTACAGTCTCAGTTTTATTTTCATCCCCTTCAGCAAGTCTCACAAAAATAGATAAAGGTTTAGATACTCCAATAGCATATGCGAGTTGAATTAAACATTTTTTTGAAACTCCAGCCGCTACTATATTTTTGGCTAAATATCTTGCGGCATATGCTGCAGATCTATCAACTTTTGTTGGATCTTTCCCAGAAAAAGCGCCTCCACCATGCGGTGCTGCCCCTCCATAAGTATCTACAATAATCTTTCTTCCAGTCAAACCTGAGTCTCCATCTGGTCCACCTATAATAAATTGACCAGTAGGATTTATATAAATTTCTTTGGGGTCTAAATCTTTTAAATAATTTTCAGGAATAGACCGATGAATATAAGGGATTATTAGCTCTTTAACTTTATCTTGGTTCAAATCTTTTGAATGCTGAGTAGATATGACTATTGAAGTCACTTTTATAGGTTTATCATCTTGATACAACATTGTAACTTGACTTTTTGAATCTGGTTCAATTCCCTTCAAAGCATTTTTTTTTCTATCTTCCGCCATCAATCGTAAAATCTTATGTGAAAAATGAATAGGGGCTGGCATTAAATCATCTGTTTCGGTACAAGCGTAACCAAACATAATACCTTGATCTCCTGCTCCCTCGTCTTTGTTATCTTTTGAGTCTACTCCCATAGCTATATCAGCAGATTGTTCATGAAGGAAAGTTTCAATGTTAGCAGTTTTCCAACTAAAGCCTTTTTGATCATATCCAATTTCTTTTATACAGTCTCTAACCTTGTTAATAATTTCTTCTTTTTCGATTTTTGGACCTCTGATTTCACCTGCCAATACAACCTTATTTGTCGTTGTAAGAGTTTCGCAAGCAACTCGTGAAAAAGGGTCAAGACTCAAATATGAGTCAACTACCATGTCTGAAATTCTATCACAAACTTTATCTGGGTGACCTTCTGAAACAGACTCGCTAGTAAATAAATATTTATTTTGCATTTTTTTTATTCTTTAAAATTAAAAAGAATATAAGATATGTAAATAAAAGAATAAAAAATATCAAATCATTTTTATTTTTGATATTATTGTCAATTAACGGTACATTTAATTCTATATTACCTACTTCGTCTGGTTCTAATCTTTTAATTACTTTTCCGTTATTACTTATAAAAGCACTTATTCCTTTATTTGCAGACCTTACTACAAAGGTATTATTTTCAACGGACCTAAAAATTGCTTTAGTAAAATGTTGGTGTGGACCTATAGAATTTCCAAACCACGCATCTTCGGAAATGTTTATAATCAAATTAGTTCTTTTTTTAGAATTCTGAGAAAGCTCTGGAAATATAATTTCATAGCAAATTAGTGGGAGTACATTTAAATTTTCATAAAGAAAATTATCTTGATCGTTTCCTTTTGAAAAAGAGCCATATCCTTGGGTTATTTTTTTAAATCCAACTTTTTCAAATATTTTTTCAAATGGAATAAATTCGCCAAACGGAACAAGTTTTTTTTTGTCATACTTATAAATAATATCTAATTTGTTATTAGTGACTATCAAACTATTAAAAATTTTGTCTGGTAGATCACCTTTGGAATTGATACCAAATATTATTAAGTGATTATCAGAAAAACTTTTTCTAAAAATATTTGAAAATCTTTTTAAATCATCAAAGTAAATTCCTGCAAATATACCCTCTGGCCATACAAATATAGTCTTATTTTTATTTTCTGGTTCGCTGTATCTTACGACTTTATCAATGGTCTCCTTAATTTCTTTGTCAGTTTCAATATACCTCATATTAAAACTTGGAGAAATTATCTTAACGTTAATTTTTTCTATTAAATTTTCATTTATTTTCTGATCACTATTAATCTTGAAAGATCCATAAATGTAAAAAGAAAAGAAAATTAAAATTAGAACTGAAAAAACAAAATATTTATATTTGCTTTGAAAAAATAGTATAACTGGAGAGCAAAAAAAAATTATTGAAATTGAGTTAAAAGAATAAAGACCAATAATATTTAAAATTTGAATTAGTTCAGTTAACCAAGACCATGAATAAGACCAAAGATTCCAAGGAAAACCTGATAATATATTTCCTCTTAAGTAATCAATTAAAGAGTAAACAAAACAGAATAAAAAAAAGGACGCGTAATTATTTTTGATAAACGGTCCAGCAAAAATTGAAGCTAAACCAAAAAAAAGTCCTAAACTTAAAGGTATAAAGATAATTGAAAATGGAATTAATACTTTTAAACTTTCATCGAAAGTAAGTGAATAAGAAATCCAATAAACACCTGATAGAAAAAAACCAATTCCAAAAAAATATCCTATAAAAAAAAGATTGTTAAGATAGGGTTTTTTTCTATATTTGCTTTTTGATCTTTTATTTACATTACTTAATATAAAAAAAAGGAGAGGCAGAATTAAGAAATTAATTATTGTTAAATTGAATGGTTGGAAAGAAAAAACGGTCAACAAGCCAAGTGTTAGAGGTAATATAAAAATTAATATTAATCTACTATTAAGAATGTAACTTATCATTTATTTTAAAAAATTGAAAAATTTGTTCTCTAGTTTTTGCATCTTCAAGTATTCCTTATCCAGCCTATGACTATGGCCTAACAAATGAAAAAAACCGTGTATCCAAAGTTTATTAAATTGATTTTTAAATTTTTTTTTATCTTTTTTGTTATTAATTTTATTTAAGTTAATAATAATATCCCCTAAGTAAATTTTTTTTTCTTTGGAGATAATTTTTTTTAAATGTTTTTTCTCATAAAATGGAAACGATAAAATATCCGTAGATTTATTTTTTTTTCTAAAT
>CACLBB010000006.1 GCA_902605035.1 uncultured Pelagibacteraceae bacterium | reverse complement strand
GCGGTCTTTTACTTAGATTTTCTTTAACTCTGACTGGACAAGCCTGGGCAAAATCTCATGCCCAAACAGTTACATTTATGGTGCTTCCAATCATAACTTATGTCATCACTAAAACAATTTCAGGAAATATTGCACTATCTTTAGGAATGATAGGAGCATTATCAATTGTAAGATTTAGGCATCCAGTGAAAAGTGCTTTAGAATTAGTCATGTACTTTGATCTAATCACGATAGGAATAGCAACTAGTGTAAGAACCAAATGGGCAATTCAATTAGTTGTGTGCACAATATTAATAATATTTTTTGTTAAAATTCTGCAAAAGGTATCGAATAAATACGGTAAATCTTTCTACAACATGTCATTCAATGAGGGAAATACGAGTAACACATTAGAAGTGATTTCTATAAAGAAGATTGATATCATTGAAAATAGTGAAAATTTAGCTAATTCTTTAAACGACAATGAGAATAAACAATATACTTATAGATTACATTTCAACAATAAAGAGTCATTAGAAGAATTTAAGAAAAAGTTAGATAATAATCAAAGTATTCAAAAAGTTAATGTAGTCTATAACTAACTTTTATGAAAAAAATTATCTTTTTTTACATTTTTTTCATGTTATCTGTAAACGCTTTGTTTGCAGTAGAAAACAAACCTTCATATAAATCCACAGGTTGTAGCAATGTAATTTCTGAAAGTTATTTCTTGAACGCAAACAAAATTAAAGTAAAAAAGATAGAGATTGATATAAATAACTACAAAAGTTGGACAGTTAATAATATAAAAATTTTAACAACACGATCTAGATTTATTCCTAACGAACTTAAAAGAAATTTTAAAGGCGATGTAAAAATTACCTATGAAGATAATTCAATTTGTTTTTTAAAAGCTAGAGTACGTCATAGTGGAGACGCGAAAGATCATATAGCTTTTAAAGGGAACTCAGTAATCCAAAGTTTAGATGTTAAACTTATTAATGGAAATATTAGAGGCATAACTAGATTTAAACTTTTTAAACCAGGTGTGAGAGGTAATTTAGATGATGTAGTTATACTTACAAAAATATTACGTGAATTAAATTATTTAGCTCCAAGATCAATTAAAGTTCAAGCTAGAGTTAATCAAACCGAGTCTGTAATGTTATTTCAAGAAAAAGCAGCGAAAGAGTTAATAGAATTCAACAATAGAAGAGAGGGACCTATATTAGAAGGTGATCAAAAATTCTTTTTCAAAGTTGTAGAAGATATTCCAGATAATCAATTGAGCAATTGGTCAGTTGGGTTACCTCAATTAAGGAATAAAAGTAGTAAAGTTATGTTATCAAAATTGACTAATGCAAACTTCATAAATCGTGGTGAAATGCATAAAAAAATGTCTCTTGATGCACTTAACGATCTTAATTTAGTTTATCTTTATTGGTCAAACAGATTTCAAGATGAAAAAAATAATTTTTTCTTTTTTGATTATGATTTGGATAATACTTTATTGGCATTATTTGATAAAGAAAAAACAGTTGAACTAGATATTTATAATTTACTTTTACAAGCAACGAATAGTCATCATGCTTTAAGCGCGACAAATAGAAAGTTTTATTGGAATTCCATAAAAAAATATTTTGAACCTATTTTATATGATGCAAACACTAATATAGATTTAGATTTTTCTACTACTACAACAAAATTAATTCGTTTTCCGATTTCAAATAATTTTATGAATTCTTTTGAAATCTTAGAAATGAAACTTAATAATATAGATATTGAAGATTTGAAAAATGAAATTAGTAATTCCGGGCTTGATTTGTCTAAAAAAGAATTAAAAAACAAAGTAACAAAAATTATTCAAAATTTAAACAACATTAAAGATTATTATAAAAAATCCTCAAAAGATGAGATTGTTGAGCATAATAATTTCAAACCGATAGATAATATATTAAATAAATTTTTTAAAAATTTAAATGAGATCGATCCGAATGTATATCTAATACAGCATAGTGATGAAAAGTTACTTAAATGTGAAATTTATTTAGAGAATTGTAAATTTTATAATATTTTAGGCAGAGATTTTGTAGACTTACTCGAAGGCGAACTTAAAATAGATAATGTAAATTATCAGTATATAGGAAAGGATATTGATCTTAATTCTTTAAATTCAAAAAATACAGAAAATATTATAAATTATAAAGATACTAAGATTTTTTATGAAGATGGTATAAGTATTAATATTGATAAAGCGAATAACTTAATAAAAATTGATCAGCAAAAAATTGGATCAAGAGTTTTTTTCTCCAACGGTAAATTAGAAAATGTCTCAATAGTTTTTAACGGAATTAAATCACCTTCAGTTAAAAATTCTAACATTTACATTCCCCCAAATTACCCTATTAATCAAAGGGGGTTGACTGGATGTATTTCATTTATAAATGTGTATTTTAATTACATTGATTTAACATCTAATAACTCTAATTGCGAAGATGCAGTAAACTTAGTCAATACAACAGGAAAAATTAATACGATTTCTATTCAAAATTCATTTAGTGACGCTCTTGATGCAGATTTTTCTGAATTAAAAATAAATAATTTAAATATTTCTTCAGCAATTAATGACTGCACTGATTTTTCAGCTGGAAAATACAATCTTGTTAATCTTGATCTTAATAATTGTGGGGATAAAGGGATTTCAATAGGAGAAAAATCTAAAGTAAAAATAAAAAATATAAATGTAAATAAAGCAGATATTGGAGTAGCAGCAAAAGATAGTTCAATCTTATCATTAGAGAATGCTTCTTTAGAAAATTTAAGGACATGTGTTTCTGCTTATAATAAAAAACAAGAATTTAATGGAGGATTTATTAAAATTGAGAATTTAAATTGCAAAAAATTTACTAAAAAATTCGAGATCGATAAGTTATCGAAAATTGTATTAAAAAAAGAAATTTTAACTAGTAAAAAATAAATGAGTTTTAGAATTGAAGAAAAACTATTTGTTAAAAGAGAAAATTTAATTGAGTTTAAAAAATTCTTAGAAAAAAAATCTGTAAAAAAAATTTATCATCCTAGAATAATTAAAAGTCTGTATTTTGATAATATCAATTTGGACATGTACACAGACTCAAAAGAAGGTTTGACACCAAGAAAAAAAATAAGACTACGAAATTACCCTAAGGAAGAAGATAAGAAAATTTATTTAGAGGTTAAAAATTCTTCTGTTGAAGGAAGATTTAAAACAAGAGAAATTTTGGACAAAAATGAATTTAATAAAAAAAAAACTTCTGGGATTTTAGATAATCAATATGGCCTTTGTTTTCCTAAATTATATGTAAGTTACAAGAGAGAATATTTAATAATTAATGACGTAAGAATTTCAATAGACAATGAGATACAATATCAAGACTATAAGACTAATATTACATTTTCTGATGACAATATAATAGTAGAGCTTAAAACTTCAATTAATAAAAATTTAGACGAGTTAGTGAATGATTTTCCATTGCAAAGAATCAGGTTTTCAAAATATTGTTTTGCTGTAGAAAAATTATATAATTTCAATTAATCCTATTTCCATCTGTAAAGAAAAGTAATATAAATCTACTCAATAAAATGGCGAGGTAGCTCAGTTGGTTAGAGCACAGGACTCATAAGCCTGGGGTCGGCGGTTCGAATCCGCCCCTCGCTACCAAAAAAGAAAAAAATATGACTAATTTGTCAATGTTCTGTTTAACATTGAACCCAGATCATGAAAAAAAAATTTCAGAGTTAAAATATATACCTGTTGGTTTAGGGTCAAAAAAATTTTCGAACAATTTTTTAAATGATAAGTCTGGAGAAAATATTTCTGAAAAAAATTCATATTATGGCGAATATACTTTTCATTACTGGATTTGGAAAAACTATTTACAAAAAATCAAAACGGAATGGGTAGGTTTTTGCCAGTATAGAAAATTTTTCGTAAAACAAAGAGCTGATGAAAAAAAATTAGCATTTAGTATTTTAAGAGAAATTTCAATAAAAAACATTAATGGCCAAATTATCGATTATGATTGTATTTTAGGTTCACAGTTTTCAGTAGAAAATTACAAACTAATTAAGATAATCAAAAAACATCTCTTAAAATTTTTATTAAATCCGTCGATTTTATTATCAAAAAAAAAAAGGACAATTAAGTTTCATTTTGATTTATTTCACGGAGAAGGGAATTTAGACTCAGCTATTGATTTGTTAGATGTGAAAGATAAAATTGATTTTAGAAAGTTTGTTAATACAAAAACATCTTTTAATCCTCATAATATGTTTATTTGTAAGACGAAATATTTAAAAGATTATTATGAAACAATTTTTCCATGGCTAAAGAAATGTGAAAATCTTTTTAAAGATAAAAAATTAGATGGTTACGGCATGCAGAGAATTTACGGATTTTTAGCAGAGAGATTTTTATCTTATTGGTTTTCAAAAAACTTTAAGGTAAAAGAATTGCCAATTATTGTTAAAGACCTCTCAGATTATAATCCTTTATAATGAATACAAAAATCTTTAAAAGAATTTAATTTTTTATCTTTTGATGATAGTAAAATTTTTTTACTTGGCCATTTAATCTTAAAATATTTATCCATTACATTTATACCGTCTTCATATTTTGGCTTATAATAATTTGTAAGTTTATAATAGATGATATTTCTTTTTTCAAAACTATAATAAGCATGTGCAAAACCTTCAGGTATGTATAAACTTAAACAATTTTTGTCAGATAGGATGATCTTAAAAACTTTTCCAAAAGTTTTAGATTTTTTTCTTAAATCAATTACACAGTCAAGAATTTTACCCTGTAGAACATTGACGTATTTAGCTTGAGGAAATTTAAACTGAAAATGAAAACCTCTTAATGAATTTACTTTTGATATAGTACAATATTCAAAAATAAATCTATTTTGTTTAAAAACTTTTTTACTAAAAGTCTCCCTTAAACTTCCTCTTTTATCTATATTATTTTTTTGTTTTATGACTAAAAGGTCTTTAAATCTAGTTTTATATACTTTCATCTTTTTAAAAATTTTTTGAGTTTACTTAAACTCATGTCCATTCTATTTGGAAATTCACCTTTAGATATTTTTTTTTTAACTGATTTTTTATTTTTTTTGGCAAATTCATATATAGTTTGTGACTTTCCACCAATATTTATTATACCTTTTTTATCAATAACTCTTAAAAAAATTTTTGCCAGTTCATCATGAAACATAAAATTAGACTTAACATTACTAAATGCCTGATTATGAATGAATGGTCTCTCAGTCATATTTGCTCTTATTATTAGAGAGTTGGAATACATCTGAACTGCTGCTTCCGCTCCAAGTTTAGACCAGCCATAGTTGTTCCAAGGCAGAACTGGATCGGTTTCTTTATAGTTACCTTTTATACCTGGGTAGAGATAGCATGTTGAAAAAAAAATTAACTTTATTTTTTTAATATTACATATTTTAACTAAATTACACGTACCAATAATATTTAAATCAATACTTTTATTTATTTGATTGTCATGAATTGACATTGGCCTAGATAAACCTGCTAAATGTAAAATATAATTCGGTTTAAATGTTTTGATATTTTTATTAATTGATTTTGAAGACAAAATATCAAGTTGTCTTTTATTTCTAAAAATAAAATTATACTTACTCTTAATCTTTTTCAACTCTTGAGCAAATCTCCCATCGCTCCCAGTGACAATTATTTTTTTTACCATTTTTTTATCTTAAAATTTTTTTTAGATATGCTGAATAAAGACAATTACCATAAAATTTTATTGCTTCATTGATTTGATTTTTGTTTATCCAACCATAATTAAAAGCTACCTCTTCTAAACATGCAATTTTAAGTCCTTGACGATTTTCTAATGCTGAAACAAATGATGAAGTATTATAAAAATCACTTATAGAACCTGTATCTAACCATGCACCACCCCGTCCCAAGAATTCAGCTTTCAGTTTGTTCTTTTTTCTGTATTTATTCAGTAAGTCTATTATCTCAATTTCTTTTCTTTTGGATGGTTTTAAAGATTTACTATACTCCACAACATTATTATCAAAAAAGTAAAGGCCAGTTACAGCTAAATTAGATTTTGATTTTTTAGGCTTTTCTTTTAACTGAAGAACTCTTTTTTTTTTGTTTATTGTTGCTACTCCGTATAATTCTGGAGAATTCACTGGATGAAGTAAAACCTTACAACCAGAAGACAACTGAATACATTCTTTAAGTTTTTTTGTTAAACTTTGTGCATAAAAAAAATTGTCGCCTAAAATTAAAGAAACATTATCTTTTCCAATAAATTTTTCTCCTAAAATAAAAGCGTCAGGCAAACCTCTAGGATGACTTTGTTCTAAAAATTTTATTTTGACTCCAAACCTACTCCCATCAGATAAAACCTTTTTAAATTGTGGGAGTTGACCTCTATTAACAATTATTAAAATATCTCTTATTCCAGCTAACATTAAAACAGAAAGAGGATAGTAGATTAATGGCTTGTCGTAGATTGGTAGTAATTGTTTGTTTACTGCTTTTGTTAAAGGACTCATTCGAGTGCCATGTCCACCAGCAAGTATTATTCCTTTTTTTATCATTTTTTTAAACCTAATCTTTTAAAGAATAATTTTTTTGAAAAATTATTGAAAAATTTATAATTGTCGTAGTACCAAAGAAATGTTTCATTTAATCCTGACTTAAAATTTTTTAAAGGTCTCCATTTAAGTTTATTCTTAATTTTATTACTATTTAATGCATATCTTAAATCGTGTCCTGGCCTATCTTTTACAAACTTAATTTTAACATTTTTTCCAATTTTAATTTTTCTACTTCTAACAATGTTTAACAACAATTTGGTTAAATTAAGATTATTTATGTTTATACCAGAACCAATGTTGTAACTTTCTCCCGTTTTCCCTTTATTTAATATTGTCAATAAACCTCTACAATGATCTTCTACAAAAATCCATTCCCGTGAATTAATGCCCTTTCCGTATATTGGAAGTGGTTTGTTGTTCAAAATATTGTATATGAGTGTAGGAATTAATTTTTCAGGAAACTGACCGGGCCCATAGTTATTACAGCAATTGGATATGCACGCATTTACTCCAAAAGTTTTTACGTAAGACATTATTAAATGGTCAGAACTTGCTTTACTTGCAGAATACGGAGAGCTTGGATCATAAGGACTATTTTCACTTGATCTACTTTTATCTTTTATATCACCATAAACTTCATCAGTTGAAATATGAACTAATTTAATTTTTCTGCCATATTCTCTAATAGACTCTAACAAGTTAAATACTCCATTAATATTGCTATGAATAAATTGTTTTGGAGTATCTATTGATCTATCAACATGAGTTTCTGCTGCTAAATTAAAGATTGCTTTTGGTTTATGTCTTTTTAAAATTTTCAGAACTTTTTTTTTGTTGTTTATATCAAGTTTAAAGAATAAATATTTTTTTTTATTTATGTTGTTAAGAATATAAGAATTTTTAGAATATGTATTTTTGTCTAGATTAATAACAAAATAATTATTTTTAATTAGAAATTTAATTAAATTGCTTCCAATAAATCCATTTCCACCTGTAACAATTACTTTTTTCATCTGATTTACAAGACTATCGAGACATATTATATATATAATATTTATAATGAATAAAATAGAAAATCTTCGAAAGCAATAGATTAAAACATGTCAAAGACTGATCTAACGATCGTAATTAATACTTTTAATAGTGATGAAAAGATATATTCATGTTTAAATACTATTCACTCAGATTACAAAGTTTTAATTGTAGAAAATTCAAATAATTCTAAGTTTAAAGAATTAATAGAAAAAAGATATCCTAATGTTTCTTGTTTGCTAACGGGTAAAAATTTGGGATACGCAAAAGGTAATAATTTAGGTCTATCCAAGGTAAGAAGTAAATTTGCCTTAATTTTAAATCCTGATACTTTATTAGATAAGGATGCAATCGTTAATTTTTTTACTTCAGCAGGAAAATTAAATGAATTTGCAATAATTGCTCCTGCCATACAAGAAAAGATAAATAATAGAAAATTTGAGATTGACAAAAATATTATTGAAATTGAAAATGTCAAAGGATTTGCAATGTTTTTAAATATTGATCAATTTAAAGATATTGGTTTTTTTGATGAAAATTTCTTTATATATTTTGAGGAAATAGATTTGTGTAGACGTTTAAGAAAGTCAAAAAAAAAAATATATTTAGATCAATCTATTAAAATTAACCACATTGGAGGAAGCTCACATAACCAACTTATAAATTTTGAGATGGAATTATCAAGAAATTGGCACTGGATGTGGTCTACTTTCTATTACCATAAAAAATATTATGGTTTTTTACTAGCCCTTTTGATAGTGAGTCGAAAATTTTTTTCAGCATTATTTAAAGTAATTATTTACTCAATATTATTTAATCAAAACAAAAAAAAAATTTATTTTCAAAGACTTTCTGGCTTATTTAATTCTATAATTGGAAAAAAATCATGGTACAGGCCTAAAGTATCTTAACTAATTGATTTAACGATGATTTAATTATAAATAACTACTAAATGAAAAGTAATAAAAAGAAAATCTTGGTTACAGGAGCTGCTGGTTTCTTAGGTTCACATCTATCAGAAAAATTAAGCAATTTAGGGCATGATGTAATTGGAATTGATAATATGATAGGTGGCTATGAGGATAATGTTCCAAAAAATATTGTATTTCATAAAGTGGATTGCTGTGATTTTGAGAAAATTAAAGAGATTATGAAAGGAATAAATATTGTTTATCATTGTGCTGCAACTGCGCACGAAGGTCTATCTGTTTTTTCACCATTTGAAATAACAAAAAATAATTACTTAGCCTCTGTTTCAATTTTTACTGCTGCAGTAAATGAAAAAGTTGATAGAATTATTTTTTGTTCATCTATGGCAAGATACGGTGAACAAAAAGCACCCTTTAAAGAAACAATGGAACCTCAACCAGTTGACCCTTACGCGATTTCAAAAGTTGCTTCAGAAGAAGTGCTTAAAAATTTATGTGATTTAAATAATATTGAGTGGGTAATTGCAGTTCCTCATAATATAATTGGTCCTAAACAAAAATATGATGATCCATTTAGAAACGTTGTTTCAATAATGATTAATAGAATGATGCAAGGAAAAGCTCCAATTATTTATGGTGATGGAAAACAAACAAGATGTTTTTCTTACATTGATGATTGTTTAAGTTGTTTAATTCCAATGTTAGATCAAAAAAATTTAAACAAGCAAACTATAAATATAGGTCCTGATGAAGAATTTGTTACTATTAATAAAATCGCAGAAATTTGCTCAAATATTACTGGAGTTAATTTAGAACCGATACACAAAAAAGACAGACCTAAAGAAGTCAAGCATGCAACATGCTCAGCAGATAAGGCGAGGTCTTTACTTAATTACAAAACTACAGTTTCATTACAAAAAGGGATAGAGAAAACTTTTGAATATATAAAAAAAAGGGGCACAAGACCTTTTGATTATAATATCAATATAGAAATTAATAATGAGTTGACCCCATCAACATGGAAGAACAAAGAAATCTAGTGGCCAGGAAATTCTATTAAGCTAGTAGTTTTATACCCTTTTTTCTTTAGTAAATTATTTCCAGGCAAATCAAAGAGATTAATTACAAATATAAATCCTGCAACTTTACCTCCTGATAATTCAATAAGTTTTGCAGCAGCTTCGGCGGTACCGCCTGTTGCTATCAAATCGTCAATTACAAGTATTTTTTCCCCTTTAGACACCGAGTCCTTATGAACTTCAATAGTTGCTTCACCATACTCAAGTTTAAAGTCAACCGAATGAGTTTCTGCAGGAAGTTTATTTTTTTTTCTTAAAAGTATAAATGGTTTGCTTAAAACATATGAAACAGTTGACGCAAAAATAAAACCTCTGGACTCGATTGCAGAAACTTTATCAAAATTAATCGTTTTCGCGATTTCGATTATTTTATTATTTGTATATTTGAAGGCTTTGGGATCCTTAATTAGAGTAGTTATGTCTCGGAATAGAATACCTTTTTTTAGGGTAGTCAGGTATTGATCTTATATGTTTTTTTAAATCCATATTTAGCTTCAAGTTCTAGCAAAAAAGCATTAATAATTAAATAATGAAAAAAAGAAAACTTGGGATAATTGGTGGTAGTGGCCTTTATAAAATAGAGGGCTTTAAAAAAAGTAAATGGAAAAAAATAAGTACACCTTGGGGAAGCCCATCAGATGAAATTTTAAATGCAAAATTTGATGGGGAAGAAATATGTTTTATACCTAGGCACTCTAGAGGGCACAAAATAAATCCTACAAAAATTAATTTTAGAGCTAACATAGATGCGTTAAAACAATTAGGCGTAACTGATATTATATCAGTTTCTGCCGTTGGATCACTTAGAGAAGAATTAGAACCAGGAAAATTTGTTATTATAGATCAATTCATAGATAGAACTTTCGCGAGAGAAAAAACTTTTTTTGATGAAGAGATAGTGGCACATGTATCAATGGCAAAACCGACAAGTACTGGATTATCTAATTGTTGCGAGTCAGCATTAAAAAAATTGAATATTAAATATAAAAAAGGTGGAACTTATATAGTCATGGAGGGTCCTCAATTTTCAACATTAGCGGAGTCAAATTTGTACAGATCTTGGAACGCTGACGTAATAGGAATGACAAATATGCCAGAGGCAAAGTTAGCTCGAGAGGCAGAAATAAGGTATTGCACAGTAGCAATGGTCACAGATTATGATTGTTGGCATCCAGACCATGAAGAAGTTGATGTTTCTATGGTAATTCAAACTTTGCAACAAAATGCAAACAATGCACAAAACATGATCAAAGAAGTTATCAAAACATTTAAAAATTTTTCAGTAGAAAAGGATCCAGCTAATGATTGTTTAGATGTAGCAATTATAACTGACCCAAAATTAAGAACCAAAAAAACTATAAAAAAATTAACAAATATTGCAGGAAGAGTTTTAATTAAAAAATGAAAGTTAATGGTAAGAATTTTAAAACAATATGGTTTGAAAATGATAAGGTAAAAATTATTGATCAAACAAAACTACCTCATCACTTCGTGATAAAAGATTTATTTTCTGTAAAAGACTCAATTAAAGCTATTAAGACAATGGAGGTAAGGGGCGCACCTTTAATAGGTGCAACCGCTGCTTATGGTTTAGTTTTAGCTATAATAGAAAATAATGATTTATCTTTTTTAAAAAAAGCTAGTGACGATTTGATTGCCTCTAGACCTACTGCAATAAATTTAAAATGGGCAGTAGATAGAATGATGAAAAAATTAATTGGTGTAAATAATCAAGATATTTTAAAAATTGCATTAAAAGAAGCTAAAGACATCGTAGATGAAGATATAGAATTTTGTAAGAAAATTGGATTAAATGGTTTAAAAATAATTGAAGAGATAGCTGAAAAAAAAGAAGATACGGTAAATATATTAACTCATTGTAATGCAGGTTGGTTAGCGACAATTGATTGGGGAACTGCTACTTCACCGATCTATCACGCTCACCAAAAAGGAATTAAACTTCATGTTTGGGTTGATGAAACGAGGCCTAGAAATCAAGGCGCAAATCTTACATCTTACGAATTAAATGAAGAAGGAATTTCAAACACTGTGATAACTGATAATGCTGGGGGCATCTTAATGCAACGAGGTCAAGTTGATATGTGCATTGTTGGAACTGATAGAACACTATCGAATGGTGATGTTTGTAATAAAGTTGGCACTTATCTAAAGGCGTTAGCTGCTAAAGACAATAATGTTCCTTTTTATGTAGCCTTACCAAGCTCCACTATTGATTGGAATATTAACGATCATAAAAAAATTCCTATCGAGGAAAGAAATTCAGAGGAGCTATCTCATGTTGAGGGAATTGATGAAAATAATGAAATTAAAAAAGTAAGAATTTACCCACAAAAAAGTAAGTCGCTAAACCTAGCTTTTGATATAACACCTGCTAAACTAGTTTCAGGATTAATTACAGAAAAAGGTGTTTGTGAAGCTTCGAAAAAAGGATTGAAAGAATTATTTAAATGAAAAAAATTTTATTAATATTATTTGCAATTTTATTTTCAACTAGCTTATTAGCTCATTCGTCTCCAAATTTTGACTCTAAAAAAAACTGTAGGAAAAAACATTCAATGCTTCAAGGCATTGCTAAATTAAAAGGTTATTCAGGGGGCGAAATAATAAAATTTAATTCATACACTGGATTTGACCAAAGAACAGTTTTGACAGATGGCCATTTGAATAATCCTATTGAAATTACTGGATATCTTCGATTGCCAGAGGGAACAGGCAAAGTTCCTATAGTTATTTATACCCACAGTAGTGGAGGACCTGGAGATTATGTTTGGGATGACTTTGTATATCATGCTGCTCACAATCTTTTAAAAGAAGGTATAGGTGTAATGTATATAGATAATTTTTGTCCAAGAGGTGCTAGATCTACCTGGAGGGATCAATCTAAAGTTCCTCTTATAAATGGAGCAATTGATGCGCTTATGGCTTTAAAAGTTTTACAATCTCATCCAAGATCTAATGGGAAATTTGGAACAACCGGTCACTCAAGAGGTGGAACTAATTCGTTTTTCTTATCAGACGTTAAACTCACATCTAAATTTCTTGGCGGCACAAAAGGGTTTGACGCTATTCTTCCTGAAGCAGCAGAATGTAGAATGGCTGGGTTTTTTGCTAAACCAGAATTAACATCAAATACTACGATGCTTGTAGTCCACGGTGGAGCAGATGACTATACTTTAGCTAAGTTTTGCAAGGAACACGCTGAAAGAATTAAAGCTCCACCAGGAAAAGTAAAAATTGATATTAAAGAGGGTTGGTACCATGCTTGGGCAGCAGGAAAAAAACCCTGGCGAGAAAAGATGGCAATGACTCTTCACGATTGTCCTGATTTTTATGTTGATAATGAAGGTAGGTTTACTAATCCGACATGGGTAGAGTGGATGGTCAATAAACATAAAGTTTATCCTTCTGTAGAAGCATTTTATGAAACTGCACAAAAAGATCCTAGAAAAGCATGGAAAACTGGTTTTAAAATTATGAAAAAAGAAAAATGTATTTCTAAAGGAGTAACAATAGGCGGAGATAATGCTGAAGTTTATATGCCACAATTTATTAAATTCTTTAAAAATAATCTGCTATAGTGAGTAAGTTAAAATCCGAAGTAATTAAATATTCAAAAAAATTAAATATTACTAATTTATCAGCTTTAAGATCTGGAAATATTTCTGTAAGAGCAAAAGAAAAAGGAGTTAATGGATTCTACATTACTCCCTCAGGAAGAAAATATTCATCTCTTAAACCTAATGATGTTGTGTTTGTTTCTTTGGCAGGCGTTTTTGATAAAAAAAAAGGAAAACCTTCCTCTGAATGGAGATTTCATCAAGATATTTATGTGAATAAAAAAGATGCTAAAGCTATAGTTCACGCTCATTCAATTTGTGCTACAGCTGTTTCATCTCATCAAAAAAATATTCCAGCTTTTCACTATATGGTTGCAGTAGCAGGAGGTGAAGATATTAAGTGCAGTAAATACGCAACTTTCGGGACAAAAAAGTTGTCAAAAAATATTATTAAAGCATTGAAAAATAGATCGGCTTGTTTGATTGCCAATCATGGTCAAGTTACTTTTGGAGATAATCTTGAGAAAACTTTTGAGCTTGCCCAAGAGATCGAAAATATTTGCCATCAGTACATTAATGCCATAAGAATCGGGGTACCTAAGATTCTTTCAAAAAAAGAAATGAAAATAGTTTTAGGTAAATTTAAAAATTATAAAAAAGGATAGTTTTTAATGGTAAAAGTTGGCGAACACATTACAATCGATTTTCTAGGTGTTAAAAAAGACTATACGCCAGAATTTTACGAAAAAATAATATACAAAATTGCTAAAGCAGCAAAAGTCGAAATTTTAAATGTTTCTTCTCATAAATTTGAGCCTCAAGGATTTACATTGATTGCTTTATTAGCTGAAAGTCATTTTAGTTTTCATACATTTCCTGAAAAAGGTGTAATAAGTTTTGATTTTTTTACATGTGGTAAAGTTAACCCAAAAGTTGCCTTGAAAATTTTAAGAAAAGAAATTGAACATACTAGAGTAGTGACAAATGCTTTCGATAGAAGCAGTATAAGTTTATATGATGATATTTATAGCACTCCAGGACAAAAGAAATTTTATGTCGTTAAAAATGTTTTGGAAAAATTTACTTCTAAAGTAGGTCAATTCGTAGAAATAATGGATTTAGAAGAGTTTGGTCATGCTTTATTCATCGATCACGAGATACAAGTGGCTGAAAAAGACGAAAAAATTTATAGCTCAAACTTTTTTAAATCAAGTTATGATCTCAGTAAAAAAAATAATCATGTAGCAATTATTGGAGGTGGCGACGGCGGTGTAGCTAGAGCATGTCTTGAAAATAACTCAAATTATATAGATTGGTTTGAGTTAGATCCTGAAATTGTAGATGTATGTTACAGACATTTGCCTAAAGTTTGTTCAAAAGTAAAAAAAAGTAATAAAATAAAAACTTTTTGGGGAGATGCATTTAAAAGCATAAAGGAGATAGAGGATTCTAAGTACGATAAGATTTTTGTAGATTTAAACGATGATCAGTATTGTATCGATCTCGCTAAAAAGAATATGAAAGGTCTTAAGAGAATTCTCAAAAAAGGCGGGGTTATTACTGCCCAAGTCGGCAGCATGGATAAAAAGCCAAAACAAGTGGAAAATTGGTCTAAAGTATTAGATAAAAGCTTTGGAAATGTAAAAGTTTCTGGAGCTTATGTTCCTAGTTTTGACTGTAATTGGAATTTTGCTTCATCTATAATGAAGTGATGTTTAAAGTTTCCTGTATTCAACTTTGCTCAAGTGATAATGTTGAATATAATCTTAAAAAAACAAAGAAGCTTATTATAAGAGCTGTTAAACAAAAAACAAATTTTATACTTACCCCCGAAGTTTCATCAAAAATATCTTTAGACAAAAAAAAACTTTTAAAATCAGCCACCTCTATGGACAAAGATTTTTATTTAAACGGAATAAAAATTTTAGCTAAAAAATATAAGAAATGGATTTTAATTGGTTCTTTAATCATTAAAGTAAAAAAAAATAAATTAGTAAATAGATCAATTCTTATTTCGCCTTTAGGAAAGATAAAATGTTACTACGATAAAATTCATATGTATGACGCAAAATTAAGCAACAAAGAAAAATATTTTGAATCAAAATTATTTAAATCTGGAAACAAAATTAAAATTACAAGTTTGCCATGGGGCAAGCTAGGGCTTTCAATATGTTACGATCTAAGATTTCCAAGTATGTATAAGAAAATGTCAAAGAGGGGTGCAATTTTTATAAGTGTTCCTTCAGCATTTACTGAAACGACAGGAAAAAAACATTGGCATACTCTTTTAAAAGCAAGAGCTATTGAAAATTTTTCTTATATTTTTGCTCCAGGACAAGCCGGCAAACATTGTAATGGAAGAAAAACTTATGGGCATTCACTTATAGTTTCACCAGATGGTCAAATTTTAAAAGAACTTGGAAAAAAAGAAGGTGTTATTACAACTCTAATTAATCCAAAAATAGTAAACAAATTGAGAAAGACAATTCCAAGTGTTAAATTTGATTAAAAATGGGATTTAATTTCCTTAATATTAGAATTCAAAGTTTCATTTATCTTTAATTTTATCTGAGCTCTTTCATCATTAAACTTGTAAACGTTACGTGCTAATTTAATAAATTCAGAGTCAAACTTATTATTTTTTTCAGCTAATCGTTTTCCAGCCTCAATATCCCAAAGTTTTAAATTTATATCTTTTAACAATTCTTTAAATTCTGTAATTTTCGACTTATCTTTAATAACATTATTCATGGTTTTGTTTAAAGAGTCCAATTCTTTATAAATATCTTTCAACTTTTCGTTATCAGAAATTTTAGCTTTTTTGATTTCTAATATAGTAATTTTATCAATTAGTTCTCCGGCCGAAATTTCTGCCAATATTTTGTCTAATTTTGTATTCATTATATTTTTTTTGGCTATACTAGAATATAAATATACTTGGATTAAATAATGTCAAACATATTAATTATAAAACACGGCTCTTTAGGAGATCTAATTCAAGCAAATGGGGCAATTAAAGATATTAGAGAGCACTATAAAAATCGAAAGATTTTTCTTCTTACTTCTCAACCATATGCAATATTTATGTCTGAGTGTCCTTATATAGATGGAGTATTAATAGATAAAAGGCTACCAAGATGGAATCTATTTTTTTTATTCAATTTACGAAAATTATTATCAAAATATAATTTTAGCAAAGTAATTGATCTACAAAACTCAAGTAGAACGAAATTTTACAGAAAATTTATTTTAAAAAACTCTGAATGGATATCATCATTTGACACGTTAGAGAAAGGTCAAACTAAAGCAGATTTTGATACTTATCCTGTTTTAGATCGAATGGAATTACAATTAAAACAAGATAATATTCCTGTTACTTATTTAAAAGATATAGATTTAGATTGGGCTAAGAGAGATTTATCTTCATTAATTAAAAAATTTACAAACAGAGATTATATTTTGATTTTTCCTTTTTGCTCTAAAAAAAACCTAAAAAAAAAGTGGCCCTATTATGAAAATTTAATTTCTCAAATAAGAAGAGAATATAAAAACCGTTACTCAGTTCTTGTAGCACCTGGACCAAACGAAATCGAAGAAGCTTTAAAACTGAACGCAAACGTTGTTTTAGATGATGGAAAATCAGTCGATATAAACCAACTTATATCTCTGATAAACGGAGCAAAATTTATTATTTCAAACGATACAGGCCCAGCTCACATTGCTTCTCACCTTAAAAAAAAAGGTATAGCCCTTTTTGGAAGCCACACTTCTCCTAAAAAAGTAAGTATTGAGACTACTCACTTTAAAGCACTCAGCGTTAAAAACCTATCAGATCTAGAAGTAGGTACTGTTATGAAAATAATTAAAGAGAGATTAAATTAATTTAATATATTTTTTTATAATTTTATCCCAACTAAAATTTTTCGAGAATTGAAGAGCATTTTTTCCTAATACTTTGTAATGATCATTGCTCAAAGTTTTTATTAATGTTTCATATAAAGCATTAAGATTATTTCCATCACATAGATATCCAGTTTGTCCATTAATTATAGCATCTGCTTCACCTCCATACACTCCACCTATAGAGGGTTTGCCATAAGAAGCTGCTTCAATAAATGTTATTCCAAATCCCTCAACTGACTTTTTATAAATAATAGAAGGCATTACAAATATATCTGATTTTTCAAGAAGACCAAGTTTTTCTTGTTCTGAAGAACTATAAATAAAATTAACTTCTTTAGAAAGCCCGAGCTCTTTTTTTAATTTTTGTAATTTTACTTTCTCTTCTCCATCTCCTATTGAAACGTACTTGAGATTAGGAAATTTTGGCAAGATATTTTTTATCGTCATAAGAATATTTTGATGACATTTGCGTCCATCCAAGCGTGAGATTGTTATTAATTTTGGAAATGAATTTCCATAAATATTATCAGCAAATTTTTTTGATGAGTTCTCGACCTTTATTGGATAATTACATCCGGGATTAATAACTTCGACGTTTTCTTTTTTATAACCGAGTTTTATTATTAGATTTTTTGTAAAATTTGAATTAGCTACAATATAGTTTGCTTTATCTAGAGCAGAAAGCATTCTCTTATTTAATGAGGAACCTACTGGATGGTTAATTTCTTTCGAGTGAACTAAGCAAAAAGACTTTGTTTTAATTAAAGAATTTAAATTAATATTTTCAATACTCTTCCAATGATCAAAAAATACAGCTCTTAAATTATTATTATTAATAAATTCTTTAACAAGATTTGCTTTTCTATATTTTCTAAATAACTTAAACCCCGAAACTCTTTCAATACTTAATTTTGAATTTTCATCGTAATTTTCACAATTTAAAAATTTATCGGCTATTACTTTGACGGGACCATGATTTAATAATGCAATGGATAGACCTTCCATTAAATTTTGAATCCCTCCAACATCTGGTGGAAAATTTCTAGTAGAAATTAAAAACATTATTTAATCCATTTAATGTTACAACCCATGCTTGGAATTTGTTCAGCAGGACCTTTTTGAGTTTTTGCAATCATTGTCATAGCTGACTTCAAATCACTTTCTCCATTCCTAACTGGTTTTAAATTTTGAAGCTCCCTAATTCTTCCTCGATATTGAAGCTCTAAATTTTTATTATACCCAAAAAAATCTGGAGTGCATACTGCTCCATATTTTTTGGCAATTTCTTGTGTGTCATCAATTAAATAATTTAAATTTTCAAAATTATTATCTTGTGAAAATCTAATCATATTATCAAATGAGTCTTCAGGATAATTTTTTGTGTCGTTAGACATAATAGCTACTGAATTAATCCCTTCTGCTTTTAAATTTTTACAATCTTCCACGAGATCTTTTATAATAGCTTTAACATATGGACAGTGGTTACATATAAACATTATCAAAGTTCCTGCTTTACCCTTTACATCATCTAGTGAAATTAATTCGTTATTTGTAGATTTCAGTTTAAAATTCTCTGCTTTTTTACCAAAGTCACAAATTGGTGTTTTAGTTAAAACCATAATATATTATAAGAGTTATAAATTAATTATACAGCAATTTTATGATTTACGATTTTGAAGGCAAAACACCTAAAGTAGACCCTAACAGTTGGGTTGCACCAAATGCTGTAGTAATTGGAAACGTTGATTTAAAAAAAGATTCGAATATTTGGTTTAATGTTACACTAAGAGGCGATGTAGAAACTATCACAATAGGGGAGGGTTCAAATATTCAAGATGGTAGCGTGGTGCACACTGATCCTGGGTGTCCAGCAATTATAGGAAAGAACGTAACGGTAGGTCATTTAGTAATGCTTCATGGATGTGTTATTGAAGATGATTGTTTAATTGGAATAGGTAGTACGATTTTAAACAAAGCTAAAATCGGAAAAAATTCTATTATTGGAGCAAACGCTCTAGTTACTGAAAACAAAGTAATTCCAGAAAGATCTTTAGTTATAGGTAGTCCTGGTAAGATTGTAAGACAAGTTACAGATGAAGAGATTAAAAGCATTAAAGAAAACGCAGAACATTATGTTGCTAATTACAAAAAGTACAAAAAATAAAGTTATATTATTTTTAACCGCTATTTTTATAATTTTAAGCTTTTCTTTTGCAGAAGCGAAGAACAGCAAAGATGTCTCTAACACACAAGTTAAAAAGAAAACTACCTCCCATAAAAAAAAGCATGGTTTTAATTTAGTAAATTCTAAAGATGGACATCCTGTAAGATCAGGAAAAAAATCTTACAGATTTGAGGTAAGATTAGGAGATTGTGGTAAAGACGAGGGTCATAATGATTGTAAAAAGGACAGACAAAGAGTCGAGGGTCAATTTAAAGAACATCAAAAAGGAAAAAAGGATTATTGGTACTCAGCTTCAATTTTTTTACCCAAAGATTATAAATCAGTAGCTCCTGTCAGAACTACCTTCATGCAACTTTACGAAAAAGGATGGAAACCAATTTTAATGGTAACTGACAGAAGCAACGAATGGCTAGAAATTGGAAGAATGTGGAGCGGAGAATATGTTGAAATGAAAAAAGGAATTAAGATTAATGACATGAGAGGAAAATGGACTGATATTCTAATTAATGCACGTTATTCACGAGAAGAGGATGGTTACTTAAAAGTTTGGGTAAATGATAAATTAATATTAGAGGCTGTAAATATAAAAAATATTACGCCATATACTAAAAGGGGTGTCGGATTAGACTTTGGGATATATCAAACTTTTGTAAGTGGCTGGAAAAGAGAACACGGTGACAAAGATTATCCTAATATGATAGTTTATTTTGATGAGGTTAATTTAGGAACGTCAAAAGAAAAAGTTACAAAAAACTTAAGGAACTAACCAGTTTTGTTTTTTATTTTCTATATCAAAAATAGCTCTGCGGTGACCTTTAGCAGCTAAGTATAGCCATTCAATAGATTTAATATTACATTTGATTACCGTAAAATTTTCATAACCTTTTTCACTTTGTTCCATCGTATAATCAAAATCCTCTAATTTTGAAATCATACCAGACGTTGGCTTGCCTGAAACAGAACCAGGCGCATCATCTGTAAGATAACATCGTCTACTAATGTGTTGTGTTTTTTTCCAGGCTTCTTCAGTTACTGAATTTTTATTATTAATTTCACAAATAACTTTTACTCTTAATTGAATTTTTTCCTCTTTATCATAAAATACTAAAGAGGCATTTTTGTTTTTCCTTAGGATATCTACTTTTTGAGATCTAAGATCAGTATGAAATTGTAATACATTATTGCTTTTATCTGATTTTCGTAAAACAACTATCCTTCCATCAATTTCATTTTGATTAGCACAAATGAAAACTGGTATTCTAAAAGGTGAACTTCTATTTATTACGGCATCATCTAACATGAACCATAATTTTTTTTGAATTTCCTCAAAATTTTCGTAGTACGCTGGTTGCATACTCTATTTTCTAAATCTTTTGATTAGACTCGAAGTATCCCATCTTTGACCACCCATTTTTTGTACTTCAGCATAATATTCATCAATGATTTTAGTAATTGGTAGGGGAGAATTATTTTTTTTTGCTTCGTCCATTGCTATTTTCAAATCTTTTCGCATCCAGTCAACTGCAAATCCATAATCAAACTTGTCTTCAATCATTGTTTTATGTCTATTATCCATTTGCCAAGATTGAGCTGCCCCTTTAGAAATTACTTCAATAACATCATGCATATTTAAACCTGCTTTCATTCCAAAATTTATTGCTTCTGACAAACCTTGAACTAAACCTGCAATACATATTTGATTTACCATTTTAGTTAATTGACCATTACCTGCAGGTCCCATGAGTTTTACTTTTTTACTGTAACAATCAATTATTGGAAAAGCTTTATCATAATCTACTTTATCACCTCCAACCATTACAGTTAAAGCACCACCCTCTGCACCAGCCTGCCCTCCTGAAATAGGGGCATCTAAAAAACCCCAACCATGTGACTTTGAATTGGCATAAAGTTTTCTAGCTACAACTGCTGACGCGGTTGTATTATCAATATGAACAGCACCTTTTTTAATTGTATTATAAATTCCTTGTTTACCAATTGTAACTTCTTCTAAATCATTATCATTTCCAACACATGTAAAAACAAAATCACAATCTTTAGCAGCATCCATTGGAGTATCTGCTTTTTTACCTTTATATTCATTTATCCATTTTTCTGCTTTAGATTTTGTGCGATTATAAACAGTTACATCATGACCACCTTTTGATATATATCCAGCCATGGGATAGCCCATTACACCCAAACCTATGAAAGAAACTTTACAACTCATAAATGATTAAACTCTCTTTAAGTAAAAAAGTAATTTTATTCGGATTTATATTTACATTTTTTTCAAGTTTTGGACAGAGTTTTTTTTTAGGGTTGTTTAACGCACCATTAAGAAATGAATTAGGTATTTCTCATGGACAATTTGGTACAATCTATGCATCTGCTACAATTTTTTCAAGTTTACTTTTAATTTGGGTTGGAAAAAAAATTGATGATTACAAACTTTTAAATTATTCACTTTTTGTGGTTATTTTATTAGCAGCTTCGTCTTTATTATTCTCATTTATAAATAGTGTATTTTTTCTCGCTTTGGGAATATTTTTTATGCGATTCGCTGGCCAAGGTTTAATGAGTCACACTTCTACTACCGCTATCGCAAGATTTTTCGAAAGGTCTAGAGGAAAAGCATTAAGCACAATTTGGTTTGGATTATCAACTGCTGAATTTATTTTACCAGTATTGATCACTTATCTCTTTTTATTATTTTCTTGGAGAACAATTTGGCAAGGTATTTCAATTATAATTTTAATTTTATTACCGTTAGTAATATTTAAAACAATTAAGTTAATAAATTTAGACTCTAGAGAAGAAAAAAATAAAAATGTAAAAAATATTAAAATTAAAAGCTGGAAAAGAAAAGAAGTGGTAAAAGATTATAGATTTTACATTGTTTCATTAAACATGTTAGCAGGTCCATGGATAATTACTGGAATTTTCGTTTACCAATCGTTTATTTCCGAAGCAAAATTTTGGAGTTTATATGCAATCCCAAAAGCTTTTATGATATATTCTGTAACTTCAATAATTTCATTAATTTGCTCTGGTTTTTTAGTTGATAAATTTACCAGCAGAAAGTTAATTCCAATAATAAATATTCCTCTTCTTTTTTCGATGTTTACTTTATTTTTTATTCAAGATGAAATTGGTGCTTATATTTTTCTAGGGTTGATTGGTATATCAAATGGTTTGGCTAATGTTCTTGGATCTTCAACTTGGGCTGAAATTTATGGTGTAAAATATATTGGTAGCATAAAAGCTTTGACCACAGCGTTGATGGTCTTTTCAACAGCTTTTGGCACAGCTATATTTGGTATGTTGATTGACTTCAATTTTTCAATTGAAAACATAGCTTTTGTGAGTGGAGCCTATATTGTTGTTTCTTTAATTTTATTGCTTATTTTTATAAAAAAATTAGAACCTATAAAACTTCAAAATTAGCTTGATTTCTTGATTCTAATTGAATAAACAATTCTCATCATGGCTAGAATTACCGTAGAAGATTGCTTAGAAAAAATTGATAATCAGTACGATTTAGTTTTGCTTGCAAAAGAAAGAACTGTTCAATTGAATGCAGGTGCTCCGATGCTTGTTGAAGAAGATAATGATAAAAGAACAATTATTTCGTTGAGAGAAATAGGCGATGGAAAAATTCCAGCAAAAGATTTAGAGGAAAGCGCTATCAAAAGATTAAGGAAAGAACCTGATGAAGTTGAACAGCAAGAAGAAACTGAGGAGGAGACTAACGATGATTTTGAAAATTTATATAAAGGCCAAATTTCAAAAAGCGGAGTAGCTATTTTACCTTCAAAAAGAACAAGAAGAGTACCTGAGACTAAAAAACCAGACCAAAGCAGTTTAGCTAAAGAGGCATTATCTGAATTAAAAGCAGAGCAACCAGAGATCAAAGAAGAAAATTTGGAAAGAGAAGAAGCTCCTCTAGAATTAAAAGAAGAAGCTTCTACCGAAGAAGAAAATAAATCTGAATAAACTATGATAAAGACTGTTGCAGTTGCGCCAATGATGGATTGCACTGACAAACATGAGATATATTTCTTAAGTTTAATCAGTAAAAACGTACATCTCTATACTCAAATGATTGTTGCAAACGCGATTATTAGAGGCGATAGAAATAAATTATTATCATTTAAAAATATATCGAATCCAGTAACACTTCAAGTTGGTGGATCGAACGCTGAAGAATTAGCAGAGGCATGCAAAATTTCTGAAGATTACGGTTACAGAGAAATAAATCTAAATTTAGGCTGTCCTAGTAAAAAAGTACAAAAGAATAAATTTGGAGCATGTTTAATGCAAGAACCTAATCTTGTAGCTAGATGCATAGAAGCGATGACCAAAGCAACCAGATTACCAATAACAATTAAAACCAGAATTGGTTATAACGATGTTGAAAATTTTGATTTTTTAAAATCATTTATTCAAACGACCAAGGACGCAGGTTCTCAAAAATTTATTATTCACGCAAGAAAAGCTTTACTAAAAAAATTAAGTCCTAAAGAAAACTTAAACATCCCACCATTAAAATACGATTTTGTTTATAAGCTGAAAGATTACTTTAAAAATAATGAAATTATTATTAATGGAGGTGTTAAAACAATTTCTGAAATTAATGATCATTTGAAAAAAGTGGACGGCGTTATGATTGGTAGAGCTATTTATCATTCTCCCTATTTTCTAGCAGATATAGAAAAGGAAGTATTTGGTAACAAAAATGTTCCAACAAGAACTGAAGTCATGGAAAATTTAATTCCTTATATTCAGGAGGAAACATCTAAAGGAACACAATTAAATCATATTATGAGACATACTGTTGGTTTATTTCATGGTCAAAATGGCTCTAAGCTCTGGAAACAATATCTTTCAAAAAATATGTGTATTAGAGATGCTGATCTTCAAAAAGTTAATCATATAATGGATCAGGTTAAAAAAACAAATCCAGTTTCTATAGAAAGATAATTTTGGATATTCTATCTCAATCAGAAATCATCTATTTAATTTTTATAATGATAATAACAGCAATTCCTGCGGGATTTGCTGCAGGACTATTCGGCATTGGAGGAGGTTTAATTACCGTTCCTATTTTATTTTATATTTTCAGTGCATCTGGAATTGAACCAGCTTATCTAATGCACCTAGCAGTAGGTACATCATTTGGAATTATAATTCCAACTTCAATAGTTTCTGTTTTAACTCACCATCAGCACAAAGCCGTAGATTTTGGTATTGTAAAAGGCTATGGTTTTTTTGTTGCAAGTGGAGTTATTTTAGGCACGATTTTAGCTGCAAGTTTAAAAACAAAACCTTTAATTTTATTTTTTACGATAGTCGTTTATATTTTGGCTTTCTATTTATTGTTTCTTAAAGAGAAAGAAGAAAATATTGAAATAAAAATGGGATTATTAGCAAAAGGATTGTCAGGTGTAATCAGTGGTTTCATTTCAGCACCAATGGGAATAGGAGGAGCAGTAATGAATGTTCCAATCTTAAAATTTTTTGGTTACCCCATCAATAAAGCTATAGGCAGTGCGGCTGCTATCGGTTTTGTCATAGCATTATTTGGAGCTGTTGGTTTTTTGATCTCTGGATCTTATTTAAATGCAAATCTGCCTTTCAGTGTTGGCTTTCTAAACATTCCCGCCTTTTTAATATTTTTTCCAATCACCGCTTTTATGGCTAGGTTAGGAGCTAAGGCAAGCCATAAAATTAACAAAAAGAAAATGACAAAATATTTTGGGCTATTTTTAGTAGTTATAGGAACAAGATTTTTGTATGAGTACTTCAAACTTTAATTTTAAAAGATGAAAATTGTAACACTTATACCTAGCGCGACCGAAATTGTAGCTTTTTTTGGAAAAAAAAATAACATCGTTGGAAAATCTCATGAATGTGATTACCCTAAAGATTTATCTAACATTGTTAAACTCACTGAGCCAAAGATAAAAGTTGATGGTTCAAGCAAAGAAATTCATCAACAAATTGAGTCTATTCTAGAGAAATCGCTTTCAGTTTATAAAGTTAATATAGAGAAACTTAAAGATCTTGACCCAGATTTCATAGTTACTCAGGCTCATTGTGAAGTTTGTGCAGTCAGTTTCTCACATGTAGAAAACATTACAAAAGAACACTTAGGGCCAAAAACAAAAATTATTTCTTTACAACCAAATACTCTTAAAGAAGTTTTTGATGATCTAGAAAGAGTTGCAAATAATCTTAATATTAATTCTACTAAAACAAAAAAACTCATTAATGGATTAAAAAAAAGGATACAAAATATTCAGATCATTTCATCTGAATTAAAAAAACCAAAAATTCTTTGTATAGAGTGGTCTGAGCCGTTGATGGTTGCAGGTAATTGGATGCCTGAAATGATAGAAATTGCCGGTGGTAAAGATGTTTTAGGAAAAAAAGGGTCAGATTCACATTGGATAAAATTTGAAAACATTATTGAATACGATCCTGATTTTATTATTTTTATCCCTTGTGGCTTTAATTTAAAACAAACAAAACATGACGTTGATGAGTTGATCAAAAAAAATGATAAATGGAAAAATCTTAGAGCTTTCAAGAATAAAAATTTTTATATAACCGATGGTAATCAATATTTTAATAGACCAGGACCTCGTTTAGTCGAGTCTATTGAAATTTTATGTGAAATTATACACCCAAATAATTTTGATTATCGTCACAAAAATAAAGCTTGGGTTAATTTTTTTGACTCTATAAAATCTTAAATTATTTAAATCTTTTGGTCATATTCTCCAATTTTTCCAGTTCTTTGAAGTAGACCATCTATAAATTCAAATATCTTTTTCTTTCTATCTTCAGAAGTTGTACTTTCTGTAACAACTACTAAAGATGGTTTATTTGAGGAAGCTCTAATCAAACCCCAGGATCCATCTTCTAGAGAAAATCTCACTCCATTTACTTTCAATATATCCTTAATGAATTTACCATCGACTTTAGTATTACTCTGTTTTAATTTTTCAACTTCTTTAGCTATAATATCAACAACTTTATATTTTTCTTCATCTTTACAAAAAGGAGCCATTGTTGGGGACTGATAAGTAACGGGTAATTCTTTAAAAATATCACTCATTTTTTTGTTTTGATTTATTAAAAGATGACATATTTGAATTGCGGAATTTATTCCATCGTCGTAACCATATCCTAAAGGTTCATTAAAGAAAAAGTGTCCGCTTTTTTCAAAACCAGCGATTGCTTTTTCAATATTTACTTTTCTTTTGATATGAGAGTGACCAGTTTTCCAATAAATAGTTTTACATTTATTATTTTTAAGAATTGTATCATTTTTAAATAAACCAGTTGATTTTACATCTACTATAAATTTTGAATTCTTGTAGGTTGATGAAATATTTCTGGCGATTAATAAACCAATTTTATCTGAAAATATTTCGTTACCTTTATCATCGATTATACCGCATCGATCTCCATCACCATCAAATCCAAAACCTATATCAGCATTATTTTCTTTAACCACTTTGGAAATTTCATCAAGCATCTTTAAATCTTCTGGATTTGGATTGTATTTTGGGAAAGACCAGTCTAATTCACAATCTAATTCAACTACTTCACAACCTATACCTCTCAAAATTTCTGGAGCAAATATTCCAGCAGTTCCATTTCCACATGCTACAACAGCTTTAATTTTTTTATCTATTTTGTTTTTTTTAATTAAGTCTTGAGTATATATATATTTAAAATTATCAATTTTTTTAAATTCGCCTTTACCTGATTTGAATTTATTATTAAGAGTTATATCTTTTAGCTCAGACATTTCTTCGGGAGCATGTGTTAATCCTTTTTTGATACCCATTTTAACTCCAGTCCAACCATTTTCATTATGACTAGCAGTTACCATCGCTATTGCATCAGATTTTAAATTAAACTGTGCAAAGTAAACCATCGGAGAAAGAGATAAACCAATATCTTCAATATTACATCCCGTTGAAATCAAACCATCAGTTAAAGCTTTTTTAATTTTTTCACTGTATGATCTATAATCATGACCAACTACCACTCTTGGGTTATTTTTTTTTGTGTGCGCAATTATTTGAGTACCTAGACCTTTGCCTAAATTAGTGATTCCCTCAATATCGATTTCTTTTTCAAAGATCCATCTTGCATCGTATTCTCTAAAACCGTTAGGATTGATTTTCATTAGGTATAAATATTAAAGAGTATAGCAATTGTTATTAAATGTTTATTAACAAAACTTTCCACTTGCAAAATTAATCAAATGTTCTTATAATGTTCTATTGATTTCGATGTTATATAGTATATTAACATAACTGTAACACAACATATAGTTGTTTTGTTAACAAATCGAGTAAAATAAGGAAAATATGAATAAAAACGTATCATTGGCAATAGAGAAAGCTGTCGGCAGCATAAACCATAAGAACCAAAATGAACTAAAAAATAACGGGCCAAAAAAACCAGACCTATTTTCATTATCTGGTGATACTGAGTTATTTCAAAATGACAAAGGTATAACGATCAAAATTGACAGATCTAGAGACGTAAATCTTACTGATTTTGGAAAAGCAACACTTAAAGACAGATATTTGGGGCAAAACGAGAGCTTTCAAGATTTGTTTGCAAGAGTAGCTAGCGTTTACGCAGACGATAATTTACACGCTCAAAGAATATATAATTATATTAGTAACCTCTGGTTTATGCCAGCCACGCCAGTTTTATCAAATGGCGGAACTGAAAGAGGACTACCAATCTCATGCTTTTTGAATGAGGCAAACGATAGTCTCGAAGGAATTACTGATCTTTGGGAAGAAAATGTTTGGTTAGCGGCTAGGGGAGGCGGCATAGGAAGTTATTGGGGAAATCTAAGATCCATAGGTGAGAAAATAGGAAAAGTTGGAAAAACTTCTGGAATAATTCCTTTTATAAAAGTTATGGACTCATTAACTTTAGCAATCAGCCAAGGTTCTTTACGAAGAGGATCAGCAGCTTGTTATTTACAAATTGATCATCCTGAAATAGAGGAATTTATTGAAATGAGAAGACCAACAGGTGGTGATGTAAATAGAAGATCTTTAAATTTACACCATGGTGTTTTAGTCACTGATGATTTTATGAGAGCAGTGGAAACAGATAGTCAGTGGGCGCTTAGAAGCCCATATGATGGCTCAGTTCAATCAACTATTCCTGCAAGAAACTTATGGATTAGGCTTTTAACTGCAAGAATAGAGACTGGCGAGCCTTACATAGTTTACATAGACACAGTTAATAGACAAATACCCCAACATCATAAATTAGCAGGATTGAAAGTTAAAACGTCAAATTTATGTAGTGAAATAACATTACCAACTGGACTAGATAATGATGGGAAACAAAGAACAGCAGTTTGTTGTCTTTCATCTCTTAATATAGATACATACGATCAATGGAAAGATAATACTCAATTCGTTGAAGATGTCATGAGATTTTTAGATAACGTAATGACCGATTTTATTGAAAGAGCCCCAGAAGAGTTTGCTCATGCCAAATATTCAGCAATGAGAGAAAGAAGTGTAGGTCTTGGGGTAATGGGTTTACATTCATATTTTCAACAAAAAAATATTCCTTTTGGTTCTGTTATGAGCAAGGTTTGGAATAAAAAAATATTTAAAAATATTCAAGAAAAAGTAGATTTAGCTTCGAAAACTTTAGCAGAGGAAAGGGGAGCATGTCCAGATGCGGCTGAATACGGAATCGAGGAAAGATTTTCAAACAAAACAGCTATAGCTCCGACAGCATCCATTTCCATTATTTGCGGAGGTTCTTCACCTGGAATTGAACCTATCGCAGCAAATAGCTATACTCATAAAACTTTATCAGGGTCTTTTAATGTAAGAAACAAATATTTAAAAAAGATACTTCAAAAGTACAAAAAGGACACAGATTCAGTTTGGTCATCCATAACAACTAATCAAGGATCAGTTTCTCATCTAGATTTTTTAACAGCAGAAGAAAAAGATACTTTCAAAACCGCTTTTGAAATTGATCAAAGATGGATTGTTGAACTAGGAGCAGATAGAACACCTCATATTTCACAAGCACAATCAATAAATGTCTTTGTACCAGCAGATATTCATAAAAAAGAACTTCACGATATTCATTTTCAAGCCTGGAAAAAAGGACTTAAAAGCCTTTATTATTGCAGATCAAAATCTATTCAAAGGGCTGAAAATGTAGAAGTAGGATCATCAACAGATGTGACGAAAAATGTTTATTCGAAATCGAATGAATCAAATAATAAAGATAACAATTATGAGGAGTGTTTATCATGTCAGTAGCAGAAAAAGTTAAACCAGGAATAATTCAACCAAAAAAAATGGGTTTACTAGTTGAAAACCCTGTTTATAAACCATTCAGATACCCATGGTGTTATGATGCTTGGTTAACACAACAAAGAATTCATTGGTTGCCAGAGGAAGTTCCTCTTGGGGACGATGTTAGAGATTGGCAAAAAAACTTAACAAAAGAAGAAAAAAATCTTTTAACACATATTTTTAGATTTTTTACTCAAGCTGACGTTGAGGTTAACAACTGTTATTTAAGACATTACACAACAGTTTTTAAACCAACTGAAGTTTTAATGATGATGACAGCCTTCGCCGCAATGGAGACAGTTCATATTGCTGCTTACTCTCATCTCTTAGATACAATTGGAATGCCTGAAACAGAGTACTCAGCTTTTTTACAATACAAAGAAATGAAAGATAAGTACGATTACATGCAAGGCTTTGATGTAAAATCAAAACATAACATTGCAATGACGATGGCAGTGTTTTCAGCTTTCACAGAAGGTTTGCAACTGTTCGCAAGTTTCGCAATCTTATTAAACTTTCCAAGATTTAATAAAATGAAAGGGATGGGCCAAATTGTAACTTGGTCAGTAAGAGATGAAACTTTGCATTGTAATTCTATGATTAGACTATTTAGAGATTTTGTAAAAGAGGAACCACAAATTTGGAACGATAAACTTAAAAAAGAAATCGTTGATGCTTGCAAAACAATTGTAACGCATGAAGATGCATTTATAGATTTAGCTTTTCAAATGGGACCTTTAGAGGGTTTAACAGCAAATGAGATTAAGCAGTACATCAGATTTATTGGGAACAGAAGACTTGAGCAATTGGGCCTTGATCCAATTTATGATGTTAAGAAAAACCCTTTAACATGGTTAGATACTATGCTTAACGGTGTAGAACACATGAACTTCTTTGAAGGCAGAGCTACAGAATACTCTAAAGCTTCAACAAGAGGAACATGGGGTGAAGTTTTTGCTTAAATGATTTATTAAAGTTTGGAGTTTATTTTTCCCAGTCAAACTTTGGAAAAGTATCAAACACTTGTAATACTTTTTCTGACCACTGATTACAAACTTTAGAATAGTCTGCATCACTAGTATTTAGGCATTTAAGATAAGATATTTTTGGCTGATCTTTTTTGTAGACGGCTATATCAATAGGAGGACCGACCGTTAAATCACTTTTAAGTGTCGAGTCCATTGAAATTAAAGCACATCTTGAAGCATCACCAATTGAAACATTTGGAGTGATAACTCTATCGAGGATTGGTTTACCATATTTCACTTCACCAATAACCAAATAAGGCTTACTGTCTGCTGGTCTAATATAATTTCCTTGAGGATAAACCATATATAACTCTAAATCTTGTCCCCGTATTTGTCCTCCTATAATAAATGTAGATCCCAATACTAAACTGTCAGTGTTAATGCCGTCTGGTGAAGAGTGTTTTGTATTAAGTTTGCCGATATAAGATGCAATTTGTTCGAAATCTTTACAAGTATTTAGACTAACAGAAGTATTTTTATCTTTAATATCTTTTTCTATAGATTTAAATACTGCCTGAGATGTTCCTAGGTTCCCTGAAGTAACAATAATAACAGTTCTATCTCCAACATCGTATGTAAGCATTTTAGAATATATATTAACGTTATCTAAACCAGCATTTGTCCTAGAATCTGAGGCTAAGACTATACCTTCATTAGTTTTAATGCCTACGCAATATGTCATAGTTGATTATTATTTAAAAATAATTGATTATTCAATTCTTTATTATCATACCTACTATCTAATTTGTGCATTTGATAAACTTGTCAAATTATAAAGAATCTTAATATGGACAATTTGTGGAAAAAATACGACTCTAAAAAGACTTATGACGAGTATCTCAATACGGACCGTAAATTACGAAGACAAGCAATAATAATCTCTCATATCTTAGAAAGACACGGTATTAAGAAATTAAATGAGATAGAAAAAAATTGTGCTAGTACGATAAGCGCTCGGGGTATAAATTTTAGAGTCTATGAGTCCGGTAAAAAACTTCACGAAAAAAAATGGCCTCTGGATATTATACCCAGAATAATTCTTAAGAAGGATTGGGCCAAAGTTTCAAAGGGATTATTGCAGAGGGTAAAAGCTTTGAATCTTTTTATAGATGATGTTTATAATGATAGAAAAATTTTTAAAGATAATATTATTCCTGAGGAACTAGTTTTTAATTCTCCTTACTATTTAAGAGAGTGTTATGGTTTTTCTCCAAAATATAAAGCTTGGGCTAATATTTCTGGAGTAGATTTAATAAGAAATATTGATGGTGAATTTAAGGTTCTCGAAGATAATCTGAGGGTACCTTCAGGGGTTTCGTATATGTTAGAAAATCGCATGGTAATGAGAGATGTTTTTCCAGAATTATTTACTAAATATAAAGTTGCATCAGTTCACCAATACCCGAATAAATTATATCATTGCATGCTTGAATGCATTCCAAGAAGAACTAAAAACCCTCATATGTGTGTGCTTACTCCAGGAATTTATAATTCTGCATATTTTGAGCATAAATTTCTTGCTGAACAAATGGGGATAGCTTTAGTTGAAGGTAAAGACTTATTTGTAGAAAAAGACTTTGTTTTTTTAAAAACTGTAAAAGGCCCTCTTAAAGTTGATTGTATTTATAGAAGAATAGATGATAATTTTATAGATCCGAAAGTTTTTTATAAACATTCAGTGCTAGGTGTGCCAGGATTATTTAAATGCTGGAGAAAGGGGAATATAGGAATTGTAAATGCCCCAGGTACAGGAATAGCAGATGACAAAGCTATCTACTCTTATGTAGATAAGATGATAAAGTTTTATTTGGATGAAGAACCAAAATTAAAACAGGTTCAAACTTTTTTATGTAGAAAAAAAATTCATAAAGATCATGTAATTGAAAATATTTCAAAGCTTGTAGTAAAACCAACAAACGGATCAGGTGGAAATGGAATATTAATCGGACCAAAGTCATCCAAAGACGAGAGAAATAAAATGATAGATAAAATTAAATCTAAACCAGAAGATTATATTGCTCAGCCACTAGAGATACTTTCTACTACGCCAACAATTTCAGAAGAAGGAATTCAACCAAGGCATTTAGATTTAAGGCCCTTCATCTTAGCTGGTAAAACTTCTTGGGTAACTACAGGAGGATTAACAAGAGTTGCACTTAAAAAAGGAAGTACGATTGTTAATAGTTCGCAGGGTGGTGGATCAAAAGATACTTTAGTTATTGAAAGATAAAATAATTAACAACCTTTAAAAGACGAAGACATGTTCTTAATTAAATCAAAATACAAAGTTTTTCCTGGATTTAGTGTAGCTCCTAATGGGTCTATAACTCCAGTTTTAATATTTGTATCTTTTGCTACTGCTTTAATTATATCAGGGTTAAATTGAGGTTCAGAAAAAACGCAACTTACTTTTTCATGTTCAATTACCTCTCTTATCTCAGATAATTGTTCAGCACCAGGTAATACATCTGTGTTTACTGTAAAAGCTCCTAAGATATTTACACCGAATCTTTTTTCAAAATATTGGTAAGCGTCGTGAAAAACAATTGATTTAAAATCTTTATTTAACTCAGATTTTACTTTTTTTGTAAGTTTGTCTAAATCTTTGTGCGCTTTTTTTAAATTAGCTTTATATTTAGATGAGTTTTCTTGATCGTTTTCAATTAGGTGCTCTGCCATTTCACTTAAAATTACTTTTGCGTTCATTGGATCAAGCCAAATATGTGGATCGTGTTCACCATGAGCATGCTCATGATGGTCATCGTGTTTATCTTCTTTATGACCATGTTCTTTATGTTCATCGTGTTTATCTTCTTTATGACCATGTTCTTTATGTTCATCTTCTTTATGCTCGTCATGTCCATGATCATCATGTCCTTCAAATATGTTTCTTTCTCTAAATTCTAATTTATTTAATCCCTTGATTTCCATTAATTCAATTTTTTCAGCTTTTTTTGCTATTGATTTTAACGGTTTTTGTAAAAAACTTTCCAAGTCTTCACCAACCCAAAATACTAAATCAGCATTTTGCAACATTTTAGCGTGCGATGGTTTTAACGCAAATCCATGTGGAGAATTATACCCATCTACAATTAAATCTGGTTTGCCCACTCCATCCATTAAATAACTTGCTAATGAATGTATAGGTTTTATAGAGGCTACAACTTTAATATCTGCATTAGCAGAAAAATTTAAAGCAAATGTAAAAAATAAAGTAATTGTAAGCTTTAAAAATTTGTTTATCATAGTGTTATAATATAACGTTTGTTATAATATAACATATTTAAGGTCAAGAGATATATTTATGCTTAATAATAACAAGACACTACTTAAAGTTGAGAATGTTGGGATTTCTGTAAATGGAAAATCTTTAGTAAGAGGTGTTTCTTTAGAGGTTAAACAAGGAGAAATAGTTACACTAATTGGTCCAAATGGTTCTGGAAAATCAACTACGGCTAAAATTGCTCTTGGTATTTATAAAAAGATAGATGGTAAAGTTAAAACATATACTAACAAAATAGGGTATGTGCCTCAAAAAATTTCAATAGATTGGACCTTACCAATTAGAGTATTGGATTTCATGACTTTGACAGAAGAATTAACTCAAGATCAAATTAACTCTGCTTTAAATTTGACAGGAGTTGAGCATTTAATAAATAAAAGTTTAAGTAATTTATCTGGAGGTGAGTTTCAAAGAGTTTTGATAGCTAGAGCTATTTCTAAAAGACCAGAATTATTAGTTCTTGATGAGCCTGTGCAAGGTGTTGATTTTAAAGGTGAAATTGCTTTATATGAATTAATCAAAAAAATTTCAGAAAAAATGAAATGTGGAATACTTTTAATTTCACATGATTTACATGTAGTAATGTCTGCTACTGATTTTGTATTATGCTTAAATGGACATGTCTGTTGTTCTGGAACACCCCAACATGTTGTTAAAGATAGCAAATATAAGGAATTGTTCGGTGATAGAGCTTCAAATATCTTATCTTTATACGAACATAAACACGACCATACTCACTCTCAGGACGGAACAATAGATCAAAAATAATATGCTTGATGACTTTTTTATAAGAGCTTTACTTGCTGGAATTGGAATAGCTTTAATTACAGGTCCACTGGGATGCTTTGTAATTTGGAGAAGACTGTCATTTTTTGCGGGCACACTTGCACACTCAGCTTTATTAGGTGTAACTATGGCTTTAGTATTTGAACTTAATATTGCTTTTTCGGTTTTTTTAATCTCTTCAATTTTAGCAATCATTCTCCTTCAATTACAAACAAAAACAAATTTACCAAATGATGCCTTATTAGGTTTACTAGCACACTCTTCATTAGCAATAGGTTTAGTTATCGTAGGATTTTTAACAACGATTAGATTTGATGTAATGGGATTATTATTTGGGGATATACTTGCAGTCAATCAAACGGACTTATTATTTATTTGGGTTGGTGGGGCTTTTATTCTAATAATATTAAAATTTATTTGGAAACCTTTATTTGCATCAACAATTAATTATGATTTAGCAAAGGCAGAAGGCATGAATCCAGATAGATATAACGCATTATTCACAATATTAATGGCAGCAATAATTGCTATTTCAATAAAAATAGTTGGGCTTCTTTTAATAACAGGTATGCTTATTATTCCTGCTGCCTTAGCAAGAAATATTTCTAATAATCCTAAACAGATGGTTATTTTCTCAGTATTCGGAGGATTGTTATCAGTTTTAATGGGATTATTGTCATCTTTAGAGTTTAATACCGCATCAGGCCCATCAATTATTACTGCTGCTTTAATACTTTTTTTGATTACACTTATCAAGACTAAGAAATTTTCTGATTTGAAAAAATAGATATGAGTTGTTAAAATTAATTATGGCGCAAACACAAACATTCTCTAAAAATCAACAAATAGTACTTGATATTATTGAAAAAGCCAAAGGTCCTTTAAAGGCATATTCAATTTTATTCAATGTTCAAAAAAAGGGCATTAATGCCCCTCAACAAATTTATAGAGCGCTTGATAAATTAATTGAAGCAGGAAAAATTCATAAAATTGAAAGCAAAAATGCTTTTGTTGCTTGTAAAAATTCTAATTGTGAAGTTTCAAAAGCTACTGCTTTTTCAATATGTGAAAGTTGTGAAATAGTTGATGAAATTAGTGACGAAAAACTTTCAAAATATTTATCCAAATTCAACGAGAAAAAAGGCATGAAATTTAAAAGATTCAATTTAGAGTTTTTTGGCTTGTGCAAAAAATGTAAATAAACAACATTATATCTCTAAAAAGACCTTGAAATAAATTTTTACAAGTGCTTTTATACTATAAAAATTATGAGTTCCTCAAAAAGCTTTGTAAAGTTTGACAAAGTAGATAAAAGTTACGATGGAAAAACTCTAGTTGTTAAAGACTTAAATCTAGACATTAATGAAGGTGAATTTATTACCATGCTCGGTCCTTCGGGATCTGGAAAGACTACTTGCTTAATGATGTTAGCTGGCTTTGAAACACCAACTAATGGGGAAATTTATTTAGATTCAAAACCAATTTCAAGAATACCACCGCATAAAAGAGGAATAGGCATGGTTTTTCAAAATTATGCATTGTTTCCCCATCTTACAGTTTATGAAAATTTGGCTTTCCCATTAAAAGTAAGAAAATTCTCTAAAGATGAAATAGATAATAAAATAGATAAGGCGTTATCCATGGTCTCTTTATCTGGATTTGAAAAAAGAATGCCTAATCAATTATCAGGAGGTCAACAACAAAGAGTCGCCGTGGCTCGATCTTTAGTATTTGATCCCCAATTAGTATTAATGGATGAACCTTTAGGAGCTTTAGATAAAAATTTAAGAGAAAGTATGCAATATGAGATTAAGCATATTCATGAAAATATTGGTGTAACGGTTGTGTATGTTACCCATGATCAAAGTGAAGCTCTAACAATGTCTACAAGAATTGCAGTTTTTAATGACGGTAAAGTTCAACAATTATCCAATCCTGATAAACTATATGAAGAACCGGTAAATTCATTTGTAGCAGAGTTTATAGGTGAAACAAATACCTTCTCAGGCGAGGTTACAGATATTGCTGAAGGAAAATGTAAAGTCAAATTAGCGACTGGTGCTGAAATAATATCCAATCCTATTAAAGTTAAATCTAAAGGAGAAAAAACAAAAGTCTCTTTAAGGCCTGAAAGAGCAATAATAGATCCTGAAGAAAAAATGGATAATAAATATAAAGGAAAAATAGAAGAAATTATTTATCATGGAGATCATGCTAGAGTAAGATTAAACTTATTAGGTAATAAAGAATTCATTTTAAAAGTTCCAAACAGTTCAGCTAGAATGGACATTAAAAGAGGCAATGAAATAAACGTCGGTTGGAATAGCAATGATGCCAGAGCGTTAGATTTAAAATCAATCTGAGATTGATTCATTCAAATATTATTAAATATTATTGATATTTTCACTAAATGAGAGGTTGACTTAAATTTTTTTACTTGTTGTAATAAAAATATAAAAAACGTTTAAACGGAGGAATAATGAGAAAATTAAGTAAACTAATATTAGCCTTAGCTTTTGCTGTATCAGTTTCTACTTCATCATATGCGGTTACTGTTGCATCATGGGGAGGAGCATATACTGAAAGTCAAAAACTAGGGTATGGTGATCCAACTGCGAAAAAATTAGGTATACCTATTAATTGGGTAGACTATTCAGGTGGATTATCTGAAATTAAAGCTCAAAAAGCAGCAGGTAAAATTACTTGGGACATCATAGATGTTTTCGCTATGGACACTATCAATGGATGTGACGAAGGTCTATTCGTAAAATTTGATTTTGACAAAGACTTTCCAGCAGCTCCAGATGGAACTAAAGCTAGCAAAGATTTCTTTACGTCAATGCCAAGTGAATGTGCTGTAGGAAATATTTTATATTCTTGGACTTATGCTTATAACGACTCAAAAATCGGAAGCACTAAACCAAAAACAATAAAAGATTTCTTTGACACTAAAAAATTTCCTGGAAAAAGAGGTATCTATAAATCAGCTATGCACAATATAGAAATGGCAGTAGCTGCATCAGGCACTAAGCCAGGTAAAGGTGGAAAAAATATCTACAAAAAACTTTCAAAAGCCAAGGATCTAGATGCTGCAATTAAAAAAGTTGAAGCTTTATGTAAAGATCCAAATGGTGGATGCGTATTTTGGTCAGCTGGTGCAAAACCACCTGAACTACTTATGCAGGGCGAAGTTGTAATGGCGACAGGTTGGAATGGTAGATTCTTTAACGCTGAAGTTGGAGAAGGCGCACCATTAAAACAAGTATGGGATGCTCAAGGTTTAGATTACCAGTACATGGTAGTTGTTAAGGGCGGACCAAACGAGGCTGATGCTATGAAAGCAATTGCTCAAATGACGAGCGCAGAAGGTTTAGCTGGTTCAGCTAAATATATTGCTTATGCACCTTGGAGAAAATCTTCTCTTAAAATTATTGAAAAAGGTGAGCCTTGGTATAAAGATGGTAAAACAAACATGATGACTCAAATGCCAACTCATCCAAACAATACAAAAAGCTATATCCTAATCGATCCATTATTTTGGGCTGACAACGGTTCAGAAATTGGTGAAAAATGGGAAGCAATGAAGTCTGGTCTTTAATTAACTTTAAAAGACTTTGATAATATATTAAATTTAGGGCGGTTATTAACTAACCGCCCTTTTTATTTATGAGTAGTGAAACACAACAAATTTTAACAACTGATGGCATACCTTTAGAGGTAAGCCTTAAAAAAGTTGAAAGAAGAAATAAATTTAAAGCATTTCTTCTTGTTGCACCTTTATTATTATTTTTATTAATAGTTTATATATCTCCTATTATTGGAATGTTATTCAATAGCGTCGATGACCGTATGGTTACCAATGCTCTTCCAAAAACATTTATTGCTATGGAGAAATGGGATGGAAAAGAACTTCCTTCTGAGGAAGTATTTGAGGCTTTTTATATTGATTTTCAAAAATTAATTGAGGAAGAGAAAGAAGGAAAGTTATCAACTCAACTTAATTATGAAAAAAATGGTTTTAAAAGCATTATTAAAAAATTAAGACGAAAATCTAAATCCTTTGAAGAAGGAAATTACAAAGAACAAATCATGGGAGTTCATGAAAGATGGGCCGACGTTGAATACTGGAGAGCAATTAAAAGACGCGCACCTTCTTATTCTTATTCAAAATACTTGAAAGGTGTTGATATGTATCAAAATGAAGAAGGAAAATTCGTTCAAGTTGAAGAGGATCGAAGAATTTATAAAAAATTATGGGTTAGAACGCTAAAAATAGCTTTTTTTGTCACTCTATTTTGTTTTTTAATGGCCTACCCGATTGCACATTTATTAGCTACTCTTCCAATGAAATATAGTAATTTATTAATGATTTGTGTTCTTCTTCCTTTTTGGACTTCATTGTTAGTCAGGACTGCAAGTTGGATGATTTTACTTCAACAACAGGGAGTAGTTAATGACTTTTTAGTTTGGACAGGTTTAGTAGCTGACGATAAGAGATTAGTTATGATGTATAATGAAACTGGGACTTATATTGCAATGACCCAAATTCTCTTACCATTTATGGTTTTACCGCTGTATAGTGTTATGAAGACAATATCTCCTAGCCTAGTTAGAGCTGGAAAATCTCTTGGTGGAACACCGTTTATTACATTTTGGAAGGTATACTTTCCATTAACCATCCCAGGTATAGGGGCAGGTTCCCTTTTAGTATTTATTCTTGCGATTGGCTACTACATTACTCCTGAATTAGTAGGTGGTGCATCAGGAACTCTTATTAGCAATATGATTGCATATCATATGAAGTCTACTTTGGATTGGAGCTTTGCATCTGCTATGGGGCTGATGTTATTAGCAGGTGTTCTTGCAATTTACTGGATTTATAACAAATTAGTTGGGATAGATAATATTAAATTAGGATAATTATGGGTTTACCAAAATATACAGAACCACATTATAGAATATGGCATTACGTTTATCTATTTATTTGTGGATGTGTTTTTTTCTTTTTAATTGCTCCTTTATTTGTAATTTTTCCACTTTCGTTTAATGCAGAAGAATTTTTAGTAATAACTGACGGTATGAAGAGACTAGACCCAGATGCTTTCTCTTTAAGATGGTATAAGGATATGGTTTATGGAACTAAAAATCCTTGGGGATTAGCGGCAAAAAATAGTTTCTTTATAGCAATATTTGCAACAATTGGTGCTGTTATTTTAGGAACAGTTGCTGCATTAGGTTTGAGTAGCAGATACATGCCTTATAAAGGAATAATAATGGCAACCTTAATTTCTCCAATGATTGTTCCTTTAATTATTTCTGGAGTAGCAATTTTCTTTTTTATGGCTAAAGCAGGCTTAGCAGCAACTCACACAGGAATAGTGTTAGCTCATATTATATTAGGAACTCCTTTTGTGGTAATTACAGTTACAGCAACTCTTTCCGGTTTTGATCACAGTGTAACCAGGGCAGCAGCAAGTCTTGGAAGTAATCCTGTAAATACTTTTATAAAAATAACTTTACCATTAATCTTGCCCGGTGTTATATCTGGTGCTTTATTTGCTTTCGTTACTTCTTTTGATGAAGTTGTAATTGTATTATTTTTAGCAGGTTTAGATAATACTACTATTCCAGTTCAAATGTGGACTGGTTTAAGAGAACAATTAAGTCCTACCATATTATCTGTTGCGACTTGTTTAATACTTCTTTCTACATTAGTTTTGGTTGCTGCTGAACTTTTAAGAAGAAGATCTGAAAGAATAAGAGGAATTAGAAGATAATTATTTCTATTAATCCTTATCTCTGATTTAACAACATTACTTCTCTAACTTCTTTACCTTTATACTTAGACAGTGGTCTAATTAACTTATTTGAAGCATGTTGCTCCATAATATGAGCTGACCAACCAGTAATACGTGACATTACAAATATTGGCGTATAAAAATCTATATCAATACCCATCATGTAATAGGTAGGTCCACAAGGAAAATCTACGTTAGGATGAATATTTTTTTTAGCTATCATTACCTTTTCCAAAATTTCATACATTTTTGGATATTTTTCTTTTTTCAAAAGCTTTGCAACTTTAAACATATAGTGTTTCATAGTTGGAACTCTAGAGTCCCCAGTTCTATAGACTCTATGACCAAATCCCATAACAACTTTTTTCTTTGCTAAAGCATTTTCGATCCAAGCTTTTGCTTTTTCTGGTTTTCCTATTTCTTTCATCATATGCATTACCGCTTCATTAGCTCCACCATGTAGTGGTCCTTTTAAAGATGCGATCGCACCGGTAATTGCTCCATGTAAATCAGATAAACTACTTGTAATAGTTCTTGCGGTAAAAGTTGATACATTAAAACTATGTTCTGCATATAAAATTAAAGATATATCAAAAGCTCTTACTATTTCTTTATCAGGAACTTTGTTAAACATCATTTTGAAAAAATTTTCAGAAAAGGATAGCTTTTTACTTGGAGATATAATTTTTTTACCTTTTCGGTATCTAAAATATGCCGCTACAGCGGTAGGGGTTTTAGCAAATATTCTCATTGCTTTTCTCATATTTGCTTTAGGAGAATTATCTTTTGTATCCTTATCTTCTAAGCCCATTAAACTGACACAAGTTCTTATAACATCCATAGGGTGAGCATTCTTAGGCATTGATTGGATGTCTTTGAGGATTTGTTTTGAAAGTTTTCTTTCGGTTCTCTCTTCTTTAATAAATTTTTTAAGTTGTTTTTTATTAGGTAAATCTCCATGTAAAACTAGATAAGCAACTTCTTCAAATTCACATTTATCGCAAAGTTCTTGAACAGTGTATCCACGATAAGTAAGTGTACTCAGTTCAGGGACTACATGAGATATTGTAGTTTCATCAACTACAATTCCTAACAAACCTTTTTTTATTTCTTCACTCATTATTCATGTCCTTCTGTGGAAAAATCTGTAATTTTTTTTCCTGGTGTATTGTACTTCTCATATTCTACTAATTCGTACAACCTTTTTCTAGTTTGCATTTTGTCTATGACATTATTCTGATGACCGTCATTAAATATAGATTTTAAACCTATCTCTACATTTTGCATTGCAAGTCTTTGTGTTGAAACTGGATATATAACTAAGTTATAGCCAAGATTTTCTAATTGAGTTTTATTTAATAATTTAGATTTACCAAATTCTGTCATATTTGCTAACAAATAACCTTTTGAAACTTTTCTAACTTTTTCAAATTCACTTTCATCTTTCATCGCTTCAGGAAAAATCATATCTGCACCTGCATTCTCGTAAGCTTTTATTCGTTCTAAAGTTTTATCTAAACCCTCTACAGAATTTGCATCTGTTCTAGCAATAATTAAAAAATTTTTATCTTTTCTAGATCCTACACAATCTTTAATTTTTTTAACCATTTCCTCTTTGGAAATAAGTTCTTTATTATCTAAATGACCACATCTCTTCTCAGCAATTTGATCCTCCAAGTGGCAACCAGCTAAACCTTTCCTCTCGAATTCCTCAATTGTTTTTTTACAATTCCCAAAACCTGTATCAATATCAACGATTGTAGGAAGATCAGTCACTCTTGATATTTGACCACTTCTATAGCTTACTTGTTCTAAAGTCGTAAGCCCTATATCAGGTAAACCTAAATCATTAGACATAACACCTCCAGAAACATAAACTCCATCAAAACCAATTTCAGCTATCAGTTTTGCACATAAAGGATTGTAGGCACCAGGAAATCTCAATAATTTTTTTGATTGCAGTTCTTTTACAAAGCTTAATCTTTTTTCAGAAACTGTTTTTTTTGTAAAATGCATTTGACCAGATATATATTAGAGCAAAGAATAAAAATCAAAGATTATTTAATTAAAATATAAACAGCAGTTATAACTAATAGTATAGCAAGAATATACTCAATTAATTTTTTGATTTTTTCATTATTAATATAAATTCTTAAACTATTTCCAAAAATTGCCCAAACGCATATAGATGGAAAGCAAATTAATACTGCTGTAGATGTCAGAAATATAGTAGCTAAATAAAAATTTTCTTCAGTTGGAAAAAAAGCAGATACAACCGTTACTGCAATGGTCCATGCTTTAGGATTGATGAATTGAAATAAAGCAGCTTCGTATAGTTTTAAAGGTCTTCCACTTTTTTTTTTAGCAAAGTTTAAAGAACCTAGTATTGTCCAACTCAAATATAGTAAATAAAAAAAACACATAATCTTTAAATAGAATTGTAATTCTGGAAATTGAATAAATAAATTTCCTAAACCTAAGCAAACTAAAGATATTTGAATTATATGACCGGTTGGTATTCCTATTAAATGTGGAAGTGTTCTTACAAAACCATACTTCATAGCAGAAGCGGTTAACATTGCATTATTAGGGCCAGGTGTAACAAACATTATAAAATAGTATGTCGATAAAGCCGATAATAAAGCTAATGAAATCATAGATAGTTATTAATAATTTTATCGAAATTAATAAAATCTTTAATTAAGTGCTGATGTTTAATTTCCTTTGGTGATTTGCCAGTGTACCCGTCCTCTATTAAAATAAAAGGAAGTTTGGCATTAATAGCAGCCATTTCATCAACTTCACTGTCTCCTACCATAATTGTTTTTTTTAAATCACCTTCTAATATTTCAACAACATTTGTTAAATGTCTAGCATCTGGTTTATTAAATTCAAATGTGTCAGATCCTGCTACAAAATCAAAATATTTCATAAGATCCAGTTTTATTAATAGATCATTTGCAAGTCTCTCCTGTTTATTAGTACAAATAGCCATAACTATTTTTTTTGATTTTGCCCACTTAAGAAAGTCAATAAGACCGTTTATTGGTTTACTACTTCTGTCAATATTTTTAGAATAATAATCTATGAATTCTTTTGTCATTTTTTTTTTTAAATTTTCATCATTTATCTTTTCTTTAAATGATCTTTGCATCATTACCCACGCTCCTTTTCCAGCAAGTGATTTAATGTCCTCCATTTTTTTTTCTTCATATCCAAATTTTTTCATCACATGATTATGCGCAGCCATTAAATCTGGTGCTGTATTAACGATTGTTCCATCCAAATCGAATAAAATTGTTAAATTTTGAGTCATTTTTAAAGTATTAAAAAGAAATATTTTGTGACTTATTTCAGTTACATTAATAATGTAAAGAAAAATTCTATGAATACAAATGATAAATTAAAAAAAGCCAACTCTTACAGGCTTTCACAAGAGCTTTTAAGAAATAAAGCTTTAAAGAAGGGAGTCAACCTAATTGCTCCTGAAACAATCTTTTTATCTAAAGATACTTTTTTCGGAAAAAATGTGACGGTAGAACCGTACGTTGTAATTGGATCTAAAGTAAAAATTGGCGATAATAGTTATATAAAATCTTTTACTCACATTGAAGGAACTAAAATTGAAAAAAATGTTGTAGTAGGTCCTTATGCAAGGTTACGACCTGGTACGTTTTTAAGATCTAATTCAAAAGTTGGAAATTTTGTTGAGACAAAAAAATCTAAAATAGACAAAAATTCAAAAGTTAATCACCTCTCATATATAGGAGATACATCAATTGGGAAAAATTCAAATGTAGGTGCGGGTACAATTACTTGCAATTATGATGGTAAAAATAAATTTAAAACTAAAATTTCTGACAACGTATTTGTTGGTTCAAATTCATCTTTAGTAGCACCAATAAGATTAGAAAAAGACTCGGTTATAGGAGCTGGTTCAGTAATTACAAAAAATGTTAAAAAGAAAACCTTAGTTCTAACTAGAGCTAATCAAGTTGAAGTAAAAAATTACAGAAAGAGAAAATAATGTGCGGAATAATAGGAATAGCAAGCAACAAAGCAGTATCTAGCAATATTATAAATTCATTAAAGAAATTAGAATATAGAGGTTATGACTCTGCTGGACTAGCTACACTAAATAAAAACGAAATTGATGAAAAAAAATGTTCTGGTAGAGTTGATCAATTAGAAAAGATGTTATTTAAAAATCCATCTAATGGAAGTATTGGGATTGGACATGTAAGATGGGCTACTCATGGTATACCAAATGTTACAAATGCACACCCTCATTCAACAGAAATTGTGTCTGTTGTTCACAACGGGATTATAGAAAATTCGGATAATCTTAAAAAAAAGTTAGAATCAAAAGGAATAAAATTTAAGTCACAGACAGATACAGAAGTAATAACTTTATTAATTACAGAGCAGTTAAAAGAACGTCAGCCTTTAGAATCTGTATGTAATACTTTGAAACAACTTAAAGGTAGTTTTGCTTTAGGAATAATATTCAAGAATTTTAAAGATATTATTATAGGAGCAAGAAGAGGAAGTCCACTAGCAGTCGGATATTCAAATAATGAAAATTACTTAGGCTCTGACTCATATGCTCTTAAATCTATGACAAATAAAATTTCTTATTTAGATGATGGTGATCTTTGTGTTTTATCCAAAGATAAAGTTGAATTTTATGATTTAAATAAGAATAAAATTAATAAAAAAATACATATCTTAACTAATGATCAAAATGTTGCAAATAAAGGTGATTACAAAAATTTTATGTCAAAAGAAATTTTTGAGCAAGCCACCACTGCAAAAAACTGTATAAATGAATATACAGATAGCTTAAAGAAAGATATAAACATTTATAATTTTCCTATATTACCTTCAAATATTAAAAAAATTACTCTTATAGGCTGTGGAACAGCTTATCATTCCTGCTTGGTGGCAAGATATTGGTTTGAAGAACTTACAACTATAGATGTTGAAATAGATATAGCTTCCGAATTTAGATATAGAAAGTTAAAGTTTGATACAAATAATTTATATATTTTTGTATCGCAGTCTGGTGAAACTGCAGATACTGCTGCAGCTTTAGATATTTGTAATAAAAATAATATGAAAACATGCTCAGTAGTGAATTCAGTTGAAAGTACAATAGCGCGAAATTCAAACTGGGTATTACCTATACATGCAGGACCAGAAATTGGTGTGGCATCTACAAAAGCTTTTTTGGGGCAAATGATAGTCCTTTTTATTCTTTGTTTAAAACTTGCCAAAGTTAGGAAAGATATTGATCATTCAACTTTTAAGATGAATTTATCAAATTTAGAAAAGTTGCCCGAGGCAATTGAAAAAAGTTTGAAAGTAGAAAATAGTATTCAACTCATGGCAAAAGAATTTCTAGATGCCAAAGGATCAATGTTTTTAGGAAGAGGATTGTCTTTTCCAATAGCTCTTGAAGGTGCCCTTAAATTAAAAGAATTGTCATATTTACATGCTGAGGGTTACCCAGCTGGAGAGATGAAACATGGACCTCTAGCTTTAATAGAGGAAGGATTACCTGTAATTGTAATTGCTCCCAAAGATAAATATTTTGAAAAAACTCTTTCAAATATGCAAGAAGTAATAGCCAGAGGAGGAAAAATCTTGTTTATCACTGATCATAAAAAAGAGTTAATCAATGAAAATATTAGATTTGGAATAAGAATGCCATCTATTGGAAATCTTCTTTCTCCAATAGTGCTGACAATTCCATTACAATTACTAGCATATCATGTTGCATTATTAAAAGATTGCGACATCGATAAACCAAGAAATTTAGCAAAATCGGTTACCGTTGAATAAAAACTAAGTTAACGAAAAAACTGTTGTTTTTTTATAGTTTAAAAAATTAACTGGAACATGTTTTTTTTTGTACTCTTTAAGTGACTTAAATATTTTACTTTTTTTTTTATTATTTAACCAAAGAAATATATTTTTTGAGTTATTTATTATTTTCATATTCAAAGATATTCTCTTAAAATCTTTTCTTAAAACGTACTTAGTAATTTTATTTGACTTTAAATCTAAATTTTCTGGAAAAATAGATGCAATATGACCATCATTTCCCATTCCAAGCAAAACGAGGTCAAAAACTACTTTTTTATATTTAAAATATTTTTTTATCTTTTTTGAATAGAGTTGTGAGGATAACGAAACTGAATTTTGTATTATATCTACTGAAAATATTTGTTTTTTACTTATCTTAACATCTTTAAGTAGATTGTTTTTTGCAAGTTTATAATTTGAAAACTTAGAATTTTTTTGAACTAATCTCTCGTCGCCCCAAAAAAAATCTATATTTCCCCATTCAATTTTTTCCTTAGATAACGATTTATATAAATTAACAGGACTAGGTCCTCCAGTTAAAACGAAACTAAATCTTTTTTTGCGTTTAATCTTCTTATTAGCAATATTCTTAAATTCTCTTATTAGAGATTTTATTAGTAATTTTTCCTTAGTTTTTCTTACAAATCTCATAAATCTTACTTTTTTAATAGTTTTTAATAAAAACTATCTTGGAAATTTATTAATACCAATATATATATATCACAGGTTGAAAATGAAAAAATGGAATTTAAATAGCTGGATGAAGTACCCTGCAAAACACTTACCGATCTATCAAGATAAAAAAGAGTTAGATTTAGTGTTAAGTAAAGTGAAGAAATATCCACCACTAGTATTTGCTGGAGAAACAAGATCGTTAAAGAAATCTTTAGCAGATGTAGTAGATGGAAGAGCGTTCTTATTACAAGGAGGAGATTGTGCTGAAAGTTTTGCTGAATTTCATCCTGATAATATCAGGGATACTTTAAAAGTTATTTTACAAATGTCTCTAGTTTTAACTGTTTCGGCTTGTGTGCCTGTCGTAAAAATTGGAAGAATAGCTGGACAATTTTCTAAACCAAGAAGTGCACCGACTGAAAAGAAAAATGGTCAAGAGTTACCAAGTTATTTAGGTGACAATATTAACGGTATGGAATTTACTGAGAAAGCAAGAGTGCCTGATGCCAAAAGATTGTTTCGAGCTTATTCTCAGTCTGCATCTACATTAAATTTATTAAGAGCTTTTTCTCAAGGAGGTTTTGCTGATTTAAGGCAAGTTCATTTATGGAATTTAGGATTTATTAAAGACAAAACAAAAGGAAAATATAAAGAGATCGAAGATAAAATTAGTGACGCTTTAGCTTTTATGGAAGCATGCGGTATAAATTCTGATAATAACAGAAGACTTAGAACAGTAAATTTTTATACTTCACATGAAGCATTATTATTACCTTTTGAAGAAGCTATGACCAGGGTAGATTCGACTACTGGAGAATACCACGATACATCTGCTCACTTTGTTTGGATTGGAGATAGAACTAGACAACTAGATGGAGCGCATGTTGAATTTTGTAGGGGTATTAAAAATCCTTTAGGTTTAAAATGTGGACCAACGTTAAAACCAGATGAACTTATAAAACTTTGTAATATCTTAAATCCTGATAATGACCCAGGAAGAATGACACTTATTTCAAGATTTGGTGCCAACAATGTTGAAAAATATTTGCCTAAGTTAATTAAAGCAGTAAAAAAAGAAGGATTAAATGTTATCTGGTCATGTGACCCTATGCATGGAAATACAATTAAGGCAGCTACTGGATTTAAAACAAGGCCATTTGATAGCGTTTTAAAAGAAGTAAAGAGTTTCTTTGCAGTTAATCAAACAGAAGGAAGCTATGCTGGCGGTTTACATGTAGAAATGACTGGTCAGGATGTTACAGAATGTACTGGTGGTGCCCAAAAAATATCCGAAAATGATCTTTCTAATAGATATAGAACTCATTGCGATCCTAGATTGAATGCCGATCAGGCCTTAGAGCTAGCCTTCTTAATTTCCGAAGAAATAAAGAAAAACTCTAAATATTCAAAAAAAATTATTCAAGCCGCGTCTTAATAATTATTGTAATTATTAAGAACGAACCTTAAAAAGAAGGTAAGTATTAATTATGGATGTAAAAAAAAGAGCAAATATAATAACTGAATGGATAAATAATTATTGTGATTCGGCATCATATAAGCCGAAATCTTTAATTGTAGGCATCTCAGGGGGAATCGACTCTTCCGTGGTTAGTACTTTATGTGCAAGCACTGGACGTAAAACAATTGTGTTAACAATGCCAATCAAACAAATTAAATCTCAACATGATTTAAGCTTAACACATGCTAAATGGTTAAAAGATAAGTTCAATAATGTGGAGCACCACTTAGTTGAAATGGATAAAATCTTTAATTCATTTTCTCAAGTTTTAAATAAATTTGATAATGAGCATGGATACGCTAATTCAAGAGCAAGGTTAAGGATGGCAACTTTATATCAGGTTGCTTCAGCTAATTCTGGAATAGTAGTAGGAACTGGAAATAAAGTTGAAGATTTTGGCGTTGGCTTTTATACTAAATATGGCGATGGTGGGGTAGATATATCTCCTATAGCGGATTGTACAAAGACACAAGTTTGGGAACTGGGAAGACATTTAGGTATTTCTGAAAAAATTATCAATACTCCACCTACAGATGGATTATGGGATGATGGTAGAAACGATGTTCAACAACTTGGAATGACTTATGAAGATCTAGAAAAAGCTATGGTAGATAAAAACGATCCTAATTACCAAAAATATTTAAAGATAAGAGAAAAGAATTTACACAAAATGAAACCGATACCAGTTTGTACATTTAATGAATAATCTTCAATTAACAAATTCCTTAACGAGAAAAAAAGAAATTTTTAAACCAATTGATCCCAAAAAAATTTCTTTATACGCTTGTGGACCTACAGTTTATGATGAACCACATGTAGGGAACGCGCGTAGCTTAGTTGTCTTTGATGTTCTTTTTAGAGTTTTAAAATTAATTTATGGATCTAATGTACATTATATTAGAAATATAACAGATATTGACGATAAAATTATTGACTCAGCAAAAAAAAATAAAAAAACAATAAGTGAAATTACTAACGATATAACTAAAACTTTTCATGAAAATTGTGAAAGTTTAAATTGTTTGAAACCAACGGCTGAACCTAAAGCAACTGATCATATCAAAGGTATGATAGAAATGTCTTCTTCATTAATAAAAAAAGGATTTGCCTATGAGAACCAGGGGCATGTTTTCTTTTCTATCTCATCTTTTAAAAATTATGGAAAACTCTCAAATAAAAATTTAGATCAACTTAAGGCTGGAAGTAGAGTTGAAGTTTCAAACCTTAAAAAAAATCCTATGGACTTTGTTCTATGGAAACCCTCCGAAGAAAATGATCCTGGTTGGGACTCTCCTTGGGGAAGGGGTAGGCCAGGTTGGCATTTAGAATGTTCTGTTATGAGTGAAAAATATTTAGGAAAAAATTTTGATATTCATGGAGGAGGGCTAGATTTAATTTTTCCTCATCATGAAAATGAAATAGCTCAATCTTGCTCAAATAATAACAATGAGAATTTTGCAAATTATTGGGTACACAATGGATTTGTTACAATTAATAATGAAAAAATGTCAAAATCTTTAGGCAACATAATTAGTATTACTAGCGCAGTTAATAAATATTCTGGTCAAGTTGTGAGGTTAGCACTTTTAAGTGCACATTATAGTCAACCATTAGATTGGAACGATGAACTTTTAAAAAATCAAAAAAATGTTTTGGATAAATGGTACAACTTATATGAAGATATAAAGGATGAGAATAATATTGAATTACTTGAAACTTTACTTGACGATCTTAATACACCAGCATTTATAGCTAAAATTCATGAGCTTTATAATGCTGCTAATTCAGGCGACCTAAATAAAAAAATACTATTTAATAAGGCTTGTAGATTTATAGGTCTATTTAATATTAATAAGAATAAATGGGATAATATAAAAAAGAAAAAAATAAATATATCTGAAAGCTATATAGTTAAAAAAATTGAAGAAAGAAATAATGCCAAAAAAAATGGAGATTTTAAACTAGCGGATAAAATTAGAAATGAACTTAGTGCTCAAGGAATAGTAATTGAAGACCAAAAAGGCAAAACTATTTGGAAATTAAAATGAAAAAAGAAAAAATATATATATTTGATACCACCTTAAGAGATGGAGCTCAAACTGAAGGGGTTGATTTTTCGATCGAAGATAAAAATAAAATTGCAAGTGTTTTATCTCAAATAGGAGTCGATTATATCGAAGGTGGTTGGCCAGGCGCTAACCCTGTTGATACAAATTTTTTTTCAACTCCTCCTAAACTGAATAAAAGTATTTTTACTGCCTTTGGAATGACCAAAAAAACAGGAAGAAGCGCAGATAACGATCCTGGCTTAGCATCATTAATTAATGCTAATACGCCAGCAGTTTGTGTGGTTGGTAAAGCTTGGGATTTTCATGTCAAAATTGCTCTGGGTATTAAAAAAGATGAAAATTTAGAAAATATTAAAGAAACTGCTAAACATTTTGTAAAAAATAAAAAAGAATTTCTGTTTGATGCAGAGCATTTTTTCGATGGATATAAAGCGAATCCTGATTATGCTTTAGATTGTTTAAAACAAGCTTATAATGCTGGTGCCAGATGGCTAGTTTTATGCGACACTAATGGAGGGACTTTACCGCACGAAGTAAGTGAAATTGTTTCAAAAGTTACAAAAGTAATTCCTGGTAAAAATCTTGGGATACATGCGCACAATGACACTGAGAATGCGGTAGCAAATTCTTTAGCAGCAATTCAATCTGGAGCTAGACAAATTCAAGGAACAATTAATGGTTTAGGAGAAAGATGTGGTAATGCAAATTTAATGTCGATAATACCAACACTATTTTTGAAAAAATCTTTTAGCGATAAGTTTGAAGTAAATATTAAAAAAGATAAACTTTCTTCACTAACTGAATGTTCAAGACTTTTAGATGAAATTTTAAATAGAAAACCCAATAAAAACATGGCCTATGTCGGAGCTTCTGCTTTTTCGCATAAGGGTGGCCTGCATGTATCTGCTGTCCAAAAAGATCCTAAAACATATGAGCATGTTGACCCTAAACTCATTGGAAATCATAGAAATATAATAGTTTCTAACCAAGCGGGAAGATCGAATATTTTATCAAGATTAGAAAAATATGGAGTGACGATTGATTCTAAAGATCCCAAAGTTCAAAAAATTTTAGACGAAGTGAAGGATAGAGAGTTCAGTGGCTATTCTTATGATGGCGCAGATGCATCTTTTGAACTTTTAGCAAATAGACTTTTAGGAAAAGTTCCTGATTACTTAAAAGTACAAAGTTACAATGTTAATGTATCTAAATCAGAAAGAATACAAACAAAAGCAAATGTTGTTTTTTTAATAGATGGAAAAAAGATTGAATGCAATGGTGAGGGAAATGGACCAGTTAATGCACTTGATAATGCCATTAGATCAAATCTAAATAAAGTAAAAAAATATTCAAACTTTTTTTCGGATCTTAAATTATTAGATTATAAAGTTAGAATCTTAAATACAGGAACAGGAGCAACAACAAGAGTTCTAATAGAGAGTACAGATAAAACTGGAGTAAGCTGGTTTACTGTAGGTGTATCACCAAATATTATCGAAGCATCATTTAAAGCACTTATAGATAGTTTAGATTACAAGCTTTATAAGGAGAAAGCCCCTGCAAATTTGAATGAAAAATAGATTTGCATTTGTATTAGTTAGACCACAAATAGGTGAAAATATAGGAGCGTGTGCACGGTCTATAAAAAATTTTGGATTTAAAAAACTTTATATCGTTTCTCCTAAGCAATCTTGGCCCAATATTAAAGCAAAAGCAACTTCAGTAGGTGCTTCAGACATACTTAAAAAAGCAAAAATATTCAATGAAACAAAAGAAGCAATTAGTGACCTTAATATAGTTATCTCTTTAAGCGCAAGAAGAAGAGATATAAATAAAAAACATATCTCCATGAAAAAATTTTTAGATATAATTAAAAAAAGAGATTATGCGAAAATTGGTTTGATGTTTGGCCCTGAGGCTTCTGGACTATCAAATGAAGATGTTTCCTTTAGTAATTATATTTTACAAATACCCACAGATAAAAATTTTAAATCTCTTAATTTATCCCACTCATTAACTATTATTTGTTATGAAATTTTTAAACAAATAAATTTTTCAGAAAGTAAAAAAAATAGTTCTAAATTTTCTATCTCATCAAAAAGCAAAATATCATCTTTACTAGACCATCTTCAAAAACTATTAGAAAAAAAAGGTTTTTTTATACCAGCCGAAAAAAAGCATAGTATGATACTAAATATAAATAATCTTGTTTATAGAATGGAGCCTAATGACAAAGAACTTAGGATTTTATCAAGTATTATAAGCTCTTTAAGCAAAAAAAAACATTCACCATAATTGACAATTCTGTCTGAAACCTTATAAACACACATCATTTAAATATGACAAAAAGACTTAAATCAAAACATAAGGTAGATCGAAGGTTAAAAGCCAATCTTTGGGGAAGACCAAAAAGCCCATTCAATTCTAGAGCATATCCTCCAGGTCAACATGGTCAAAATAAAAAAGGCAAACCAACCGATTATGGCACTCAACTTCAAGCTAAACAAAAATTAAAAGCTTATTATGGAAATATTAATGAAAGACAATTCAGAAATATTTATAGAAAAGCATTATCAAAAAAAGGGGATACAACAGAAAATTTAATAGCTTTATTAGAAAGAAGACTGGATACAGTAATTTACAGAGCCAAGTTTGCGACCACAGTTTTTTCTGCAAGGCAGATGATAAATCACGGCCATATTCGTGTTAACAAAAAGAGGGTAAATATCTCAAGTTATTTGGTAAAAGATACAGACTTAATTGAAGTAAGAGAAAAATCAAAAAAATTAACTGTTATTGATGGCGCTCTTCAAAGTAAAGAGAGAGACGTTCCCGAATATATTCAACTAGATGATAAAAATAAAACTGCTAAATTGGTTAGAATACCAAAGTTTTCAGAAGTTCCTTATCCGGTAATTATGGAACCTAATTTAGTTATAGAATATTATTCAAGATAAAATTATCTTTAAATTATAATACAATTCTTTATTATCTTTCTTAAAAGATGAAGATACTTAAAAAAAAATTTTTCTCAATATTTCTTACCTTTTATTTAGTTGTTGGATGCTTTGCTTCATTAAATACTGGAATTTCATTTGATGAATATCATGAAGAAAAAAATTGGAGATTTCATGTCAAATTAACTAAAAATTTGACAAATTATTTGTTATTTAATGAAAACTACGACTCAAGTTTAGAAAAAAAATATGAGATAAATTATTTGGGCTACGGTGTTGGTTTTCAAATAGTTTCTCAACCAATACAGTTTCTAATAACAAAACTTCCTATCAACAATCCATCAATAAATGATTATGGAGCGCATTTAACTGCTAAACATCTTGTAGTTTTTTTATTTTTCTTTCTATCGGGAATTTTTCTTTACCTAATTTTAATGAAAATAATTAATGATAAAATTTTTAGCTCTTTTACTGTAATTTTGTATCTACTATATCCATATTTGTTTGGTCAATCTTTATTTAGTCCTAAGGATGTGCCATTCATGTCTGTCTGGGTATTATGTACACTCGTAAGTTTTAATTTTTTTGAAAAAATTTTAGAAAAAAAAAATATTAAGAATATAAATACTTTAGTTTTTTCGTTAATCACAGCTTATTTAATATCAATACGTATTGCAGGAATATTAATTTTTATCCAATACTTAATTACATTCTTAATTTTTATACTTTCCCAAAGAATATCATTTACAACATTCATAAAAAAATTTTACTCATCAATTGCAATTTTTTTTATATTTTTATTACTATTTATTTTTCTTTTTTATCCACCATTTTGGTCTAACCCTTTATTGTTTTTTTCTGCTATAGAGCAGATGTCAAAATATTTTAATGATGTTTGTACAAATACACTGGGATCATGTATGCACCCTAAAAATTTACCACCCACGTATATACCTATTTGGTTATCTGTTAAACTACCTTTAATAATAATTTTTGGAATATTGTTACTGCCATTTACAGAAAAAAAAATTTTCATAAATACAAAAAAAAATATTTTTTTTGGAACTATATTAATTACATCTATATTAATCCCTTTAATTCTAATACTTCGCAAAGTTCATTTATATGATGAGTTAAGACAAGTTATGTTCTTAATTCCAATGTATTTTATAATCGGTTCGATTTCTTTTTTTGTATTCTCAAAAAAAAACTTTTTATATAGCAGGATCTATTATGATAGGTTTATTTATTTTTGAAAATATTAGAATTCATCCTTATCAATATGTCTGGTTTAACTTACCTTCTCGTGCAATTGATTTAACTAAGAAATTTGAATTAGAGTATCAAGGTATAAGTGGTAAAGAAATAGCAACTCATGTTTCAACTTTAGAAAACAATAACCTATGTATTCTGGTAAATCCTATGCATACTTTAAAGCCTTATCTTACTAACAAAAAATTTACCTGTTTTGATACTTGGCAAAAAATTGATACAGATTATCAACGTCCTTTTTTAGCCGTTCAACATGTTAGAAATTTGAAAAAAGGAAAGTCCTTTAAATGTAAAAAAATTTATGAAACTAGTTTTAAACTTCTCTTCCATAAAAAAAAATTTACTACAGGAAAACTTTTACGTTGCGACAAGTAAATATTTTAAATTAAATTATCAATAAATATATGATTAAATTTGCTTGACCATTTTTTATTGTAATTCAAATCTTTTAAAAAATTGTAAATACCCGAGTGATCTACTATTTCATCTATAATTTCTACACATATAATTCTTGGCCGATAAGTTTTAAAATCGAGAGACTTTAGAACATCAAAATCTGCTCCTTCAACATCTATATTTAAAAAATCTATTTTTCGTTTATTAAACTTACTTTTATCTATTACAGTTGTTAATTTTTGTGACCATATTTTTTTTTCTTTTATTAAACCTTGCATTCTTTTTAGAGCCTCTTCTTTAATTATAGTTGTAAGCTGACTAAATTTTTTTTGATGGTAGTATATAATCTCTCCCTCAACTTCCGATATCGCACAATTGATATTTATATCTTTGGGTCTAACAAAATTAAATAAATCAATCGAGAACTCACTTAAATCTATATTTATTCCTGTCCAATTTTTTTTGTATAGCAGATAAGTGTTATTTAAATGGGTAGGGTGATAACAACCAACGTCAACATAAAAACCATTATTTATGTTTTTTGATAATTTTAAAACCTCTAAATCTTCACCTTCCATTGAATAACTTTTTCTTTTTATTAAAAGTTTGTGTTTAAGATAAATATTGTGGATGATTTTTGTTTTTTTGTATACTCTATTAAGTATATCGCTCATTTAGCAGAGTTGAGCTCACTTTTTATTTTTGAAATAAATTGATTGATTAATCTTCTTTCTTCTTCATCTAAATAGTTTTCTTGTTTGATTGCTTTTTCCATTTCAATCTTAATAGAATTTACCATGTCTTTTCTTCCTTCTTTAGTAAACAATATTTCAGTTTTTTGATTTATTTTATTAATGGTTTTACCAATGGTGAACTCGAATACTACAATCAATGCAACTACAGCAATCAAAGTTTTATATATGTAGTTTCGCATTTAAATAAGTTTTTTATCTTCTAAAAGTGCTTTTAATTCACCTTTTTCAAACATTTCCTTAACAATATCGCAACCACCTATAAATTCTCCTTTGACATAAAGTTGAGGAATTGTTGGCCAATCACTGAAGTCTTTTATTCCTTGTCTTAAATTTTCATCCTCTAAGACATTAACGCCATTAAAATTTACATTGAGATGTTTGAGAACATTAGATACCGCCATTGAAAAACCACACTGAGGAGAGTCAGGAGTTCCTTTCATGAACAAACATATGTCGTTACTTTTTATTAAATTTTCAATTTTTTCTTTTATTTCCATTATTTTTCCTTTGTAGTAATTGATAAAGCATGTAACTCATTCCCCATTTTTCCTTTAAGAGACTTATAAACTAACTTATGTTGTTCAATTTTACTCAAACCCTTAAACTGTTTAGATACTATAATAGCAGAATAGTGATTATTGTCACCCATGAGATCTTTTATTTCTATCGATGCATCAGGGATTGATGATGTTATAAGTTTTTTTATTTCTTCAATAGGTAAAGCCATTAAAATTATTGTACCATTGATTATTGATTTTATATAGCTCTTTGATGTCACTCTTGAATTCACCTTGAATTTCAAAATATTTTTTTTGCGTGGTTCCAATATTTTCGTAAAATATGTTGTTTTTTTTCAAAATTTTCTCTACTTTTTCTAATTTATTTTTTTCTATTTCAAGTATGTATCTACTTTGATCTTCGCCAAAAAAATACTTAAACAAGTTTGTCAAATTTTTTGGTTTATTGATTTTTACTCCATAATCTGTACCCATAGCCATTTCAGCTAAAGCAACAGCTAAACCACCACTAGAAATATCATGTATAGATTTAACTAAACTATTATTTATTAGTTCAAGGACACATTCTCCATTATTTTTTTCATTAGTTAAATTCACCTCAGGAGGAAGCCCTTCTTTATTGTCATAAATCTCCTCAAGGAATACACTTTGTTCTAAGTGTCCAAATGTTTTTCCTATTAAAATAATTACACTTTTGTCATTTTTAAATTGGTGATCAATTGGTTCGATTAATTTGTTTATTAAGCCAATACCACCGATAACAGGTGTAGGATTTATATTTTTTTTATTTGTTCCATTATAAAAAGATACATTACCTGAAACTACTGGAAAATTTAAAAACTCACAGGACTCTTTAATACCCTGTATACATTCAGCAAACTCACCCATGACCTCAGGATTTTCAGGATTACCAAAATTCAAACAATTAGTCACTGCAATGGGTTTGGCTCCGACTGAAATTAAATTTCTCCAGTTTTCACATACAATTTGTTTACCTCCTGAAAAAGGATAAGCTTTGCAATAGTTTGCAGAAGAATCCACAGAAGTTGCTATTGCTTTATCTTTATTATGAATTCTTATTATCGCTGCATCCGCTCCTGACTTTTTCACCGTATCACACATAACCATTTGATCATATTGTTCAGTAATCCAACTTTTATTAGAATGATTAGCAGACGATAAAATTTTTAATAATGCATCCTCAAATTTTATTTTTTTAAGCTTCTTTAAATCTACCTTTTTTTTAGGTAATTTCTTTTTAATCCATTTCCTATCATATATTGGTGCTTTTGATGCTAAAGCACTAATAGGGATATCGCCTTCAATAATATTATTAAATTTTAATACCAACTTATTCGTATCGGTCGTTTTTCCGATTATAACAAAATCAAGATCCCATTTATCAAAGATTTTTTTTGCATTTTTCTCTTTGCCTTCCTCAAGAATTATTAACATTCTTTCCTGACTTTCAGATAGCATCATCTCGTAAGGTGTCATCTTATCTTCTCTACAAGGTACCATTTCTAAATTAAGCTCTATTCCCAATTCTCCTTTAGAGGCCATCTCAACACTTGAAGAAGTAAGTCCGGCTGCACCCATGTCTTGAATTGATATTATAGAATTATCTTTCATAAGCTCTAAACATGCTTCCATTAATAATTTTTCAGTGAATGGATCACCTACTTGAACAGTTGGTTTCTTTTCATCAGTATTTTCGTCAAATTCTGCTGAAGCCATAGACGCCCCATGTATTCCATCACGGCCTGTTTTCGAGCCTACGTAAACTACTGACTTATTTAAACCTTTGGCTTTTGAGTAAAAAATTTTGTCCTTTTTTGCATGACCTATTGCCATGGCATTAACTAAAATATTCTCATTATAGGTACTATTAAATTTTGTTTCTCCTGCAACTGTAGGTATTCCGATACAATTTCCATAACCTCCTATTCCAGAGACAACTCCATTTAATAAATTTTTTGTTTTAAAATGTTCTGGTGAACCAAAATGTATTGAATTCAACAATGCAATTGGTCTTGCACCCATTGTAAAAACGTCTCTTAGAATACCTCCTACACCTGTTGCAGCACCTTGATACGGCTCAATGTAAGAAGGATGGTTATGACTTTCTATCTTAAAAACTATTGCGTCATTGTCACCAATATCAACTACTCCAGCATTTTCTCCAGGCCCTTGAATAACTTGTTTTCCTCTTGTAGGTAGATTTTTTAAATGTTTTCGTGAAGATTTATAAGAACAATGCTCATTCCACATTGCAGAAAATATTCCGAGTTCTAATAAATTAGGCTCTCTCTTCAAAAGTTTTTTTATAGTAGAAAATTCTTCAGGGTTAAGTCCGTGTTTTTCCACTACTTGTTTAGTTATTTTCATCTTCTTATTTAAGTAAACTTGTAAAAAGATTGATACCGTCAGTGTTAGAAATCAAATTATCAATCATTCTTTCTGGATGAGGCATCATTCCTAAAATATTCTTTTTTGAATTAAATATTCCTGCAATATTTTGTAATGAACCGTTGGGATTTGAATCTTCATTTACGTCACCATCTTTACTACAATATTTAAAGGCAATTAAATTTTCATCAATAAGTTCTTTCAAGTGTTCCTGGTTAGTAAAATAGTTACCCTCATTATGAGCTATATTCATTTTCAAAATCTGGTTTTTTTTGTAATTTCCTGAAAATTTACTATTATTATTTAAGACTTTAATATTTATATCTCGATTTATAAATTTAAGATTATTATTTCTTAAAAGCGCCCCCTTTAATAAACCAGTTTCAGTTAAAACCTGAAAACCATTGCAGATACCTAAAACTAAACGGCCACTATCAGCAGCTTTAATTACCTCACTAACTATAAGTGACTTTCCAGCTATAGCTCCTGATCTTAAGTAGTCACCATAAGAAAAGCCTCCCGGTATAACAATTAAATCAGACTTTGGCAGTTTTGTTTCTTTATGCCATACCATCTGATTCTTAAACTGAAGCTTTTCAAGTGCAACTGCAACATCTCTATCACAATTTGAGCCTGGGAAAACTATTACAGATGAATTCATTAAATTTTATTTACTTTATAATCTTCTATAATCATATTTGCCAATAGCTTTTTACACATTTTATCAACACTCTCCGTAGCGGCAGCTAGATCATTATTATCAATCTCTATTTCAAAATATTTTCCTTGTCTGACACTTTTTAAATTACTCATACCTAAATTTTTTAAGGTATTTTGAACAACTTTTCCTTGTGGGTCTAATACATCTTTTTTAAGCGTAACTGTGACGGAAAATTTCAAGTTATTTTTTTTTGAATTTAATTGATGTTGCTTTTCCGAAATTAACTTCACTGATGTTAGTTTCTTCTGGCATTATTCCAAGTCTTCTTGCCACTTCCTGATAACCTTGGATTATATTTCCTAAATCTTTTCTAAATCTATCTTTATCAAGTTTTTTTTCTGTTTTTACATCCCACAATCGGCATGTATCAGGACTTATCTCGTCAGCGAGTATAATTTCTTTTTTTTCAGTCTCATTATCCCATGCTTTTCCATACTCTAATTTGAAGTCCACTAATTTTATTCCAATGCCTCTGAACATACCTGATAAGATATCATTAATTCTTAAAGTAATTCTATCTATCTCTCGAATTTCTTCATTTGTTGCCCAACCAAATGAGTAGATATGATCTTTTGAAATTATTGGATCTTGAAGTTCATCTTTTTTATAACAATATTCTAACAGGGGTTTATCCAGAACGGTTCCTTCAGGGATACCTAATCGTTTTGTTAATGATCCTGTAGCGATATTCCTTACTATAAATTCAATTGGAAAAATTTCTGCTTTTCTTATTAATTGCTCTCTCATGTTAAGTCTTTTTATTAAATGATTCTTTATTCCGCACTGAGCTAAATTAGTAAGTATATATTCTGATATTCTGTTGTTTAAAACACCTTTACCTTCTACTTTGGCTTTTTTTAAATTATTAAATGCGGTTGCATCATCTTTAAAATGTTGAATTACCAAATTTTTATCTTTTGTTTCATAGATAATTTTGGCTTTGCCTTCGTATAACTTATTGCCTTTATTCATAAATGATTTATTTTTTTAAATTTCTTCTGAAAATTATATTAATTTTTTTAGTATGATAACTAAAATTAAATAATTTTTTAAGTTTATTAACAGGTATTTTGTTTATTATTTTTTGATCTGAAATAATGTTTTTATAAAAAGAGGAATTATTGCTCCATGTTTTCATCGCATTTTTTTGAACAATTTTGTAGGCGTCTTCACGTGTAAAACCAACGTTAGTTAGTTCTAATAAAACCCTTTGAGAAAAGAATATACCACTTGTTAAATTTAAGTTTTTCAACATATTTTTAGGATAAACATTCAAATTTTTAATTATATTATCCAATCTATCTAAAGCAAAATCTAAAGCAATCGTTGCATCAGGACCTATATTTCTTTCAACCGCAGAATGAGAAATGTCTCTTTCATGCCACAGGGCTACATTTTCTAAAGCAGGTATCACACTAGATCTTATAAGCCTAGCTAATCCTGTTAAATTTTCACTTAATATTGGATTTTTTTTATGAGGCATAGCTGAGGAACCTTTTTGTTTTTTCCCAAAAAATTCTTCAACTTCTAAAACTTCTGTTCTTTGTAAGTGTCTTATTTCAACTGCAAATCTCTCTATTGAACTGGCGATTATTCCTAGTGTAGAAAAAAAAAGTGCATGTCTATCTCTAGGTATTACTTGAGTTGAAATTGGTTCAACTTTCAATTTTAGTTTTTTTGCAACATAGTTTTCAACCCTTGGATCAATATTAGCAAAAGTACCAACCGCACCTGAAATTGCACAAGTAGATATTTCCTCAATAGCGTTTTTTAATCTTTTCTTGTTTCTTAAAAATTCTTGATAAAATGTTAAGATTTTAAAACCAAAAGTTATTGGCTCAGCATGTATTCCATGACTTCGACCAATACATAAGGTGTACTTATGTTTGATTGCTTGTTTTTTAATAGACTTTAGTAGTTGATCAATATCTTTTAGGAGAATTAAACCAGATTGTTTAAGTTGTATATTGAAGCAAGTGTCTAACACATCAGATGATGTCATCCCTTTATGTAAAAATCTAGATTCTTTTCCAGCCTTTTCACTAATTGAAGTTAAAAATGCAATCACATCATGTTTAACTTTTTTTTCAATATCTAAAATTCTTTTGACTTTTATCTTTGCTCTAGGTTTTATTTTTTTAACAGTACCTTTTGGAATAATCTTAAATTTTTCCATTCCTTCTGCAGCAGCAAGTTCAATATCTAACCATATTGAGTATTTGTTATAATCTTCCCAAATAGCTTTTAAATCTTTTCTTGAATATCTTTCAATCATTTTACTGTATAATTATATATTAGATCGAGTAAATACTTCGCAACCCTCTTTTGTTATACCAACAGTATGTTCAAATTGTGCTGATAAAGATTTATCTTTTGTAACGGCAGTCCAACCGTCATTTAAAATTTTTGTTTCATAATTACCAATATTAATCATGGGCTCTATTGTAAAAATCATTCCAGTTTTAATTTTTTCACCTGTCCCTTTTTTTCCATAATGTAGAATTGTAGGTTCCTCATGAAAAGCTTTACCAATACCATGCCCGCAAAAATCTTGTACTACAGAATAACCCTCAGCTTCTACATGTTCTTGAATTACTGAACCGATATCTCCTAAATGAACATTTTCTTTTAATATTTCAATTGCTTTCATTAGAGATTGATAAGTAGTTTGAATTAATTTTTTTGCTTTAATAGGTATATTGCCAATTTCAAACATTCTACTTGTATCTCCATGCCAACCATCCTTATATGCCGTAACATCTACATTAATGATATCGCCCTCACTTAGGACCTTTTCAGAGGGAACTCCGTGACAAACAACGTGGTTCACAGATGTACAGCATGATTTTGGAAAACCTCTGTAGAATAAAGGAGCTGAAAAAGCACCATGATCGTTTATAAACTCATAACATAATTTATCAATACTGTCAGTAGTGATCCCTGGTTTTACTATTTTTTGAACTTCGTCTAAAGCTGCTGCTGCTATAGACCCAGCTATTCTCGTTTTTTCGAATGACTCTTGTATATCCGTATTCATTAATTCTTAAAAATTATTTTTTTATTAAGTTTTATTCCTTTTGAAGAAAATTTACAATCATAGCAAAGTATTTTTAGATTTTTTTTTACAGCTAGTAGTAGTGATTTGAAGTAATTAGGATCAATATCTTCGGCAATTTTGAATTCTTTGCAGTCCTCACGTTGAATGACAAACACGAGATAAATTTCATAACCTTTTTTTTTTGCTTTTAAAAGCTCCTCAAGATGTTTTTTACCTCTTGATGTAACTGCGTCAGGAAATTCTGCAGTTTTAGAATTTCTTTTTAAGGTAACATTTTTAACCTCTATAAAAATATCAGTTCCTTTTTTTTTAACTAAAAAATCAAATCTTGTATTATCACCAAATTTTACCTCAGGTTTAATGATTATATCTTTACCAAATTCTCTTATAGCTCCATTTTCTAAAGCTGATAAAAAAATTTTGTTAGTAAGATGAGTATTGATACCAACTTTGGATCCATTTTCTTCAATAATTTGTAGAGTGTATTTTAATTTTCTTTTTGAATTATCAGTCTTACTTATCCAAACTTTATTTCCTTTTTTTAACAGCCCAAGCATTGAACCAGTATTTGGACAGTGCGCAGTAACTATTTTATCATTTATTTCTATATCTACAAAAAAACGCTTGTATCTTTTTATAAAAACACCTGGTATTAATTTCTTCTCAAAGATCATATATATTTCTCAATCTATGAAGAAAAAAAACAAAAAAGTAAATGCTGCAATTTTAATAATTGGGAATGAAATTCTTTCTGGTAGAACACAAGATAAAAACGTTGCATTTATATCGAAATGGTTAAATTCTGAATGTGGAATAGCTGTTACAGAGGTGAAAATTATTCCAGATAATGAAAAGACTATTATTAAAAATCTTAAAGAGATGTCAAAAAGATTTAATTACGTTTTTACAACAGGTGGTATCGGGCCGACTCATGATGACATAACAGCATATTCAATCTCTAAGGCATTTGGACTTAAGTATGAGTTCCATAAAGAGGCTTATAAAATTTTAGAAAATTATTATGGAAAATCAAAATTTAATGATGGTAGAAAAAAAATGGCGAAAATGCCTAGAGGATCTAAGTTAATTTACAACCCTTCAAGTGCAGCACCAGGCTTTATGACTAAGAACGTTCTCTCATTACCAGGTGTTCCATCAATTTTAAATTCAATGATTGAAAATACTAAGCGATATTTAATTAAAGGTTCAAAAATTCATAGCAAAACAATTAACCTTTTTACTGTTGAAAGCAATATTTCTAAACAACTTGGTTTGATACAAAAAAAATATAAGAAGCATGTTGATATAGGAAGCTATCCTTTTTTTAGATTAGGTAAAATAGGTGTTTCAATAGTATCTAGATCAATTTCAAGAAACAAACTACTGAAAGTAAATACAGATCTCAGGAAACTTGTTAAATTAAAAAATATTAAAATATTAAAGATTTAAATCAATTTATAAACATCTAGAACAGTAATCTTATTTATATTTTTTGATTTATATATTTTTTTACTATCTAAAATCTTGATCAAATTACTTTTTGGTGAAAATTTTTCTGAGTCAGTAGGTCCAAATAAAACAATCATAGGTATGTTAGCTAGTCCCATCATATGCATAATTCCGTTATCAATAGATACTGCAGTATCTAATCTTTTAGTTAAAGCAGTAACCAGCGCAGGACCAGAAATAGACGAATGAAGTTCAGGAAATAAAGCATTAGGCAATTTTGATTTAATTGTTTTAATTAATTCTATTTCTTTTTTTTCAATAAAAAAAACAGGTATTTTATTTTTTTCTTCAATTTTACTTCCTAGAGTTATAAAATTATTTAAATCCCAACTTTTTTCTCTATAGATATTTCCTTGAGTGACTGAGAAACCTACATAATTTTTATCTGGCAATAATCTTTTTGCTTCTAAGTTAAATTTTTCATCTAAATTATTTGGGTTAAAATTTACTATTTTTATATTTGTTTTTAAAAAATTACTTAAATTTTCTAAGTGGTCTTTCGAATTATAATCATAATCTTTTGTACAAAATCTAAAATTATAAGTAGATGAATAAAAATGGTTGTGTGGCAATCTTTTTAAAATTAAAGTATTTCTTAACTTAGATTGTAAATCAATTATTAAATCTATTTTATCTATATTTAAATCTTTAAACTTTTTTTTGACATATAAATAATGCCACCATCTAAAGCCAAAATATTTAACTCCTAGATCTAATGTTTTAATATTAATATTAAAACTACTTAATTTTCCTTGAAAATGATTTTCATGAGCTCCTAAATAATAAAATTCAGACTCTTTGAAAGAGTTTTGTAGACTTAATATTAAATTAAATAACTGTATGGAATCTCCCAAACCACCGCCCGAGTTATAAAGTAAAATTTTTTTCATGAAACTTTCTGCGTTAGAGTTTACAATGCTTTTCCATAAATATAAGCGTTGTACCTTTTCTTATTGTGTTCTTCTTCAGATTTGAGAGTACCCTCTTTTTTGAAACCATTTTTTTCTAAAACTCTTTTGGAACCAGGATTGATTTCAACAAAACCTGCTTTCAATTTTCTAATTTTTTTTTTCTTAGCTATTTTTATCGCCTCTTTAATTGCTTGAGTTCCATAACCTTTCTTCCATAAATTTTTTTCTCCTATGAAGTATGATATGTATGCTGTTTTATAAAAAAAATTGATAGGTCCAATTTTAATGTTTCCAATGTGGCTTAACTTATTATCTATCTTTATAAAAATTCCTAGTAAAATTTCATTCTTAGAACTATTCATGCTATTGACGTACTTACTAATTGTCGACAAAGTATGTTTTTTTAGTTTTTGTGCAGAAAATTTATGAACCTCTTTATCATTCATCCATTTCTTATATTTTTTGGTGACATCTTTTCTTGGATTTAATTTTTTTAATAAAACCATATATATTTTTTTTAAATTCTTATCATTTTAAAATTTTAAAAAATAGATATTAACTATAATATAAATATTTAAAGCTTTATATCATTAATAATTTTAATATTGATCTTGTTAAATTATCAATGTTAGCTTAAGAAATACAAAATTAATGAATTTAAAAACTATTGCAATAATAATGGCTCGTGGTGGCTCGAAAGGTTTAAAAGGTAAAAATCTTAAACTTCTCAATGGTAAACCTCTTATAGCTTATACAATTAAAGACGCGTTAGATTCAGGAGTCTGTGATACTGTACTTGTAACTAGTGATGATGATGAAATTATAAAAGTTTCCAAAAAGTTTGGTGCAACAGTTTCTTTTAAAAGACCACCAGAATTAGCTAAAGATGATGTGCCACCTGAACCAGTCATTCAGCATGCACTGACTGAACATGAAAAAATTACTAAGAAAAAATTTGATATTGTAGTCTATCTTCAACCAACAGATATATTTAGACCGAAAAATGTTATCAAAGACTGCGTAGACAAACTTTCTAATAATCCCAAATTAGATACAGTCTTTTCTGCATATAAAACACACAAACATTTTTGGAAAAAAAATGAGGATAATTCTTTTAGACGGATTACCGATGGAGATTATGATGCAAGACAAAAAAGATTTAGCGCAACATTTAGGGAAGATCAAGGGGTAGCAAGTGCTTTCAAAGCACATCTGATTAGAGACGAAGGAATAAGAGTTGGAAAAAATATTGATATCGTTCAAACAGATGATTTTAGAACTGCTGTTGACATTCACTATGATTTTGATTTTTGGTTGGCGGAGACATTAAAACTAAAAGAACAAGATAGTTCAAAAGTTTTCAAAGATGAATTTTTAGGAAAGGATTCCAAATTTTGGACACAAAGTATTAGAAATGGTTATATTAGAGCACATTTAATTTTTGCAATGCATGAGACTGGAGTTTTTGAGACTTTAAAAGCAAAAGGTAATTTATCCGTAGAAGAGATTGCGAAAAAAAATAAACTTAACCCTATCTTATTAAAAGGTGTTTTAAATTTTCTTTATCATTCAGATAAAATTTTAATTAAAAAAAATGATAAATTTTGTTTAACAGATTTTGGTAAAGAAAATTTATTTACAGACGCGCTTTTAACTATGTCATTTGGAGCTGTTGGAGCATATTCTTGTATTTTAACTGAATTAGTTCCTTCTTTAAGAAATGAAAAAAAGTATGGAGAAGATTATATTAGACCCGGAGATTTAATTGCTAAAGGAAGTTATTATACTGGTAGAAAAAATTATCCATGGGTGGTCGAAAATATGAAAAAATTAGGGGTAAAAAAAGTAGCCGATCTTGGTTGTGGCTCTGCCGATGTTTTAATCAGTTTGTGCGAACAAGATAAAAATTTACAAGGTGTTGGAGTGGATTTGTCAGATGATGCTTTAAAAGAAGCAAAAGAAAGAATTAAAAAAAAGGGTTTAGAAAAAAGAATTTCTCTTGTTCAGGGAGATTTATATAATCCAAGTACATTTTCAAATAAAATCCAAGATGTGGATGGTTTTAATGCGATTATGGTCATGCATGAGTTTTTACGTGATGGTAAAGAAAAAGTAATACAGATGTTTAAAGATATGAAAAAAGAATTTAAGGGTAAATATTTTTTTCTTGGAGAATTTGATTGTATCGAAGATGAAGAATATCAAAAAATGCCTTACCCAGATAGAATACATTTTTTATTTTACCAACACGTAATACACCCGTTAACATGGCAAGGTTTAACTTTTAAAGAAGAATGGATTGATATATTTAAAAAATCTGGAGTAGAATTAGTTAAGATGGAGGATAAGTTAAATTTTAGACTTGTTCAATTTATATTAAAATTTTAGAGATAGCAAAATATTAAGAGAAAAAATACAAGTAGAGCAGAGGGTAGACGCGAGAGACATAAAATTTCTATCTATTACTTAACCAAATTGTTTCAAAAGGTTTTAACATTAAAAGTTTATTTTTTATTTCAATTTTAGATCCAATTAAATTTTTCCAGTTATGATAAACCTTATTAAGGCGTGCTCCCTGAATTTTTGAAGACAAATTTGTAACACAAATTATAGTTTGTTTTTTATTAATACTTACTCTTTTGAAAGAAAAAATTTTTGAGCCAAGGTTTATATAGTGTCTAGAGGCATTTGGATGAAATGCTTTTTGATTTCTTCTGATATTAAGTAAATTTGAAATTCTTTGATAAAATATGCTTTGTTTGGAATTTTGGTCATCAAGTTTTTTTGAAATATTTTTATAATTCCATTTATATCTATTTACGTCTCTATTATTTCCAGTAATTATATATTTAGCTTCATCATTAGATTTGCCAAACAAAGAATTAAAATATACTGCAGGGATACCTTCAAATGAAATAATAATTGAATGTGCAGAAACATATCTTTCTAAATAAAATTTTCCTTTTAAATCGTTATCTGATCTTTTAAGTGCGTCAAAGACAGTTATATTTGCCTCATAGACTTTTTTTGACTTATTTTTTACTTTTCTATATGAAAATTTTGATCCATTTTTTTTTAGTCTTTTAAGAAATTTTTTTAATATTTTGTTGTTAAATATTCCCTCTGTAGGCCTAATACCAATTCCATCGTGAGAGGATATAAAATTTAAATAACTATTTCCTTTTTTTGCAATTGGTAGTTTTTTACTCCACTGATTTAAATATGAACTATCCTCAAATAAAAAAGCATGAATTAATAATGGTGGCAGAGAAAAATTGTAAATCCAATTAGCTTCATCATTTTTGCCAAAATAACTTAGATTTTCCTTTTCGGGCAAATTTGTTTCTGTAACAATTACGGTTTCCACATTTAGAAAACCACAAATTGTTCTTAAAAGTTTTATTATTTCATGTGTTTGTTTTAAATTAATGCATTTAGTTCCACTCTCTTTCCAAAGGTAAGCAATTGCATCTAATCTAAAAACAGTTACACCATGATTAATAAGATTAATCATAATCTTTATAAATCGTAATAATACGGATTGATTTTTAAAGTTAAGATCTAATTGATCTGCACTAAAAGTTCTCCAAAGGTATTCCTTTTTATTAAAGATATAAATTTTTTTTAATAATTTATGATCTCTTGGTCGTATTACTTTTGAAGTATTAAATTTAGAGTCGATAGTTAAAAAATAGTTTTTACCTGGTTTTCTGTTTTTTAAAAAATTTCTAAACCATAAACCTCTTGCTGAGGCATGGTTAATTACCATATCAGCCATAATATCGGTTGATTTTGAAATTTTTTTTATATCAGACCAGTTACCAAGTTTTTTTTCTATCTTATAATGATCCTTTACAGAAAAACCACTATCACTACTTGAAGGATAAAAAGGTAAAAAATGTATCGTATTAAAATATTTTTTTAATTTTTTTTGAAAAAAAACTTTAAATAATAATATTGAACTTTCTTTATTTGAATAAATACTGTCACCATAACAAATTATTAATGAAGTTTTCTCTGAAATATTTTTTTTCCTTTTTGGATTTTTTTTATTGAAATTCTTAATTATTTGAATTATTTCATCTTCAAATTTATCAATATCTTTTTTAGATAAAATTATTTTGTATATATTATCTAGTTTAGATCTTATTTTTTTCTGATCTTTTTGAGTCAACATTACTAATATTTTTATTCAAATAAAATTATCTAATCCGATTTTTATCTTTATCAAAAAATAATACCTTATCTTTTGAAAAAGACACTTTTAGTGAGTTATTATTAATATTTTCTGATGATTTAATTATAATTTGATTATTTGAAACATTAGAATAAATAATTTTTTCAAATCCTAAATTTTCTACAAGATCAATTTTTACCTCAAATTGGATTTTATTATCGCTATTTAAGATTATATCCTCAGGTCTAATGCCCATATACATCTCATCTTTAAATTCTAAATTTTCAAAAGTTATTTTATTATTGAATAAGTACAAAGTGTGTGAATTTACAACGTGTTCTTTATTAATCTTAATTATATTCATTTTTGGTGATCCGATAAATTCTGCAACAAAAATATTATTTGGATCTGAATAAATCTCATTTGGTGTTCCATATTGTTCGATATTTCCTTTGTTTAGAACTACAATTCTATCAGCTAATGTCATCGCTTCAACCTGATCATGTGTTACATAAATTATATTTGAATTCAATTTTTTATGTAGCTTGGATATTTCAACTCTCATTTCAGATCTTAAAGCAGCATCAAGGTTTGATAATGGCTCATCAAATAAAAAAACTTTAGGACTCCTTGTGATCGCTCTACCAATTGCAACTCTTTGTCTTTGTCCACCTGATAGTTGTTTAGGCTTCCTTTCAAGTAAATCTTTTATTTGAAGTGTAGCAGCAGCACTATTAACTTTTTGGCTGATTTCATTTTTCGGAATTTTTTCCATTTTTAAACCGAAAGCCATATTTTCAAAAACATTCATGTGTGGATACAGAGCATAGGATTGAAAAACCATTGCAATTTCGCGTTTAGAAGGAATTAGATTATTTATTAGTTTATTATCTAAATAAATTTCTCCTATATCAACTGACTCTAAACCTGAGATCATTCTTAAAAGTGTAGACTTTCCACAACCTGATGGACCAACTAAAACAATAAATTCTCCATCATTTATTTTTATATCAAATTTATTTATTACCTTGTTTGTTCCAAAACTTTTTTCGATATTTCTTAGTTCAATAGATGCCATAAAAAAATTTTCAACCTAGAGTTTAGTTTTATCATTTTAGATTTTATTTTAACCAAAAAATAACATTAATGTAAAATTTGCTTACCTACCATATTTTTCAAGGGTTTATTATTTCTGTAAATTTGTTAGAATTTTCATAAAATTAATAATGATGGGGAGTATAATGAGAAAAATATTAATATACGTATTTGCTTTTTCATTTTTTGTTAACTCAAGTTACGCTGGAATTACGTTCTGGACTACTGAGGTTCAACCAGAAAGAATGGAAAAACAAAAATCAATGGCTAAGGATTTTGAGTCTAAAACTGGTATTAGTGTTGAGGTAATACCTGTTGAAGAAAAAGACCTTGGAACAAGAGCTACTGCAGCAGCTGCAGCAGGAAATCTTCCAGATGTGATTTATCATACTTTGCAATATGTTTTACCGTGGGCTGAGGCAGGCATATTAGATGTAGATGCAAATAACGATGTTGTTAAATCTTTAGGAAAAAAAACATTCGCACCGGGCGCATTAAATATGGCTAAGAAAGGTGGAAAAATTGCAGCTGTTCCAGTTGATGGATGGACACAAATGGTTGTTTATAGAAAAGATCTATTTGCAAAAGCTGGTTTAGAACCACCAACATCATATGCAAATATAGTTAAAGCTGTTAACGCATTATCGAGTAATGACATGTTTGGCTTTGTAGCTGCTACAAAAACAGATGAAAACTTTATGAGTCAAGTACTTGAGCATGTGCTTTTAGCAAATGGAGTAAACTTTATTAAAAAAGGTGGAACTAAAAAGCAAGGTAAAGCTTTAAAGAATTCTTTAGAATTTTATAAAGTAATAGCTAAAGCGAGTCCTCCAGGAGAATTATTCTGGAAACAATCTAGAGCTTTATACTTTGCTGGAAAAACACCAATGGTTATATGGTCACCATTTATAATGGATGAATTAGCAGGATTAAGAGATTCTGCTCCTCCAACAATAAATAGTGATCCTACATCACCAGAGCTAGCCTCTAAAACTGGTTTTATCACTAATTTTAGTGGACCTAACAATAAAAAAGGAGCTGCTTGGGCTGATGTAAGATACTTCGGAATAACAGCGGATGCAGATACTGATGAAGCTAAAAAATTCATAGAATACTCAATGAGTGATGGATATACAGCGACATTAGGAATTGCTCCAGAAGGAAAATTTCCTGTAAGAAGAGGAAACAAAAATGATCCTAGTGCTTACACTAAAGCTTGGAGTAAATTACCTGTAGGTGTTGATAGAAAAGCACCATTAACTGACCTTTATTCTGCAGATGTTATTGATAACATTGTTGCTGGTTTAGATACCGCAAACAGATGGGGAGTTAAAGAAGGTGAACTTTCTCGAGCATCAAAAATCATTAATTCTCAGTTCTTAAATAGAATCACTAGAGAATATATTGATGATCAAATCTCAGTTGATGAAGCGGTTAATAAAATTAACGCTGAATTAGCTAAGTTTTAAATAATAAATTTATAAAGAGCGGATAATAAAGTATTATTCGCTCTTTATTATGAGCAATACTTTATTAAAATTAGAAAAAAGAACTGCTTACACTTTAGTTTTACCTGCAGTCCTATTAGTTTTTGCCATTGTTTTATTTCCTGTATTTGCAAATGTTTGGATCAGTTTTAAAGACATTGAGTTAAAAGATATTAGAATTCCTGAACCGAGAGCAAAGAAAATTGTTAAATCAATTTCAGAAAATCAATCAGAATTAAAAGTTATATATAAATTAAGAAATAGTTCGTTAATTCAAGAAATAAGAAATGTTCAGTTCCAAGATAAATTTCCAAAAGATGTTTCACCAATAAATCTAGATCCAAGATGTAATTTTCAATCTAAAAAGGTGATTTGTAATTTTGGAAATTGGAAAGCAAAGTATAGAGAAAATTTTGAGATAACCATAAAGAATAATAATAGTGAAATAATTGATAAAAAAACAATAAAACATCAAAAACCGATTCTAAGCGGTAAAGCAGATAATCCACTATTGTCTACAAATTTTACTTTAGAAAATTTTAAAAAAGTCTTTTATGAAAATAATTTTGTTGAATTGCTTTTAACTACATTTTATTTCACTTTTTTTGGTACCTTAGGTGCAATTATCTTTGGAATTTTAGCAGCACAATTAGTTAATCAAAATATTCAAGGTCGAACTTACATGCGAGGTATTTTACTTTTTCCTTATGTGGGGCCTGTTGTTGCCTTAGCTTATACTTGGACTTTATTGTTAGACCCAAATAGCGGAACTTTAAATGCATTATTGGTTAATTTTAACATTATAGATAAACCAATAAATTTACTGGGCCAAAAATACATAACAATGAGTATTTTCGGTTTTGAATTTAAATTGAGACTAGCTTTAACTACAGTTATATTTTTTGAAATTTGGCGTTATTTTCCACTCGCTTTCCTTTTTATTTTAGCAAGATTGCAAGCAATACCACAAAGTTTATATGAAGCAGCAGATGTGGATGGAGCAAGTCCAATCCAAAAATTTATTCATATAACTTTACCTCAGATCACAGCAATAATTTCGATTTTATTCATGATTAGGTTCATTTGGAACTTTAATAAATTTGAGGATATCTTTTTGTTAACGGGCGGGGCATCAGGTACAAGAACACTTCCCATTAATGTTTATCAACAAGGGTTTGCCGTATCAGATATTGGGATGGGCTCTGCTGTCTCTATTGTGATTGTGATGTTACTTATTAGTTTTATGGTTATTTATTTTAAATTAATTGGAAAGAGGGCGAGTGAAGATTAAATCTTTAGTAATATTTTTAATAATATCGTCTTTTTTTCTGACATGTATTTTATCAATTTGGAAGATTATGTCTACCTTACAGGGTTTAAGTTTTACTAATTTAAACATCACACAAGTTTTCTCAATTGGTATCTTTTTATCTTTAGCCTTTGTATTAATCGGCAATAAGATTAATCATTTAATAAGGATATTTTCATTATCGTTTATATTTTCAATTTTATATTTTTACTTAAACGAGACATCTCCATATTGGTATATTTTTGGGATTTTCTTAATCACTTTATTTTTTATGAACAAACTCAAAAAATATAGTATGGAGTCTTTGAAAGAAGATTTTATATCTGAAAAGATTATTTTTGATTTTATCACCTTGTTTGGTATTGTCTTCTTTGCATTTGTAATTTTATTTCCATTTTACATTATGCTCGTTACAAGTTTTAAAACTCAGATAGCTTTATTAGTAAATCCTTTAGACTTTAGTCTAGATTTCACAAAAAGTTTGACTGATTTATTCAAGTCTTATTTTGTAATTTTTGAAACTTATAATTTTGGCAGATATATCTTAATAAGCTCAGCTGTTTCTATTGGAACTGTTATTGTTACATTGTTATTTGCAATACCAGCTGCTTATGCAGTTGCTAGATTAAATTTCTTTGGTAAGAACTTTTTATCAACTTCAATTTTAATCATTTATATGTTTCCAGCTATAGTATTGGTGATCCCATTATATACTGTGTTTAGTCAACTAGGATTAAGAAACTCAATTTTTGGTCTATTGATAGTTTATACTGCCACTACATTACCGGTAGCTATTTATATGTTGCAAGGGTATTTTAAAAGCATTCCTAAAGAAATAGAAGATGCTGGTATCATGGATGGCCAGAATTGGTTTGGTATAATTCTAAAAATTATTATACCCTTAAGCTTACCAGCAATTGCATCAGTTGCTTTATATGTTTTTATGATTGCATGGAATGAATTTCTTTTTTCTTTAATGTTTTTAGATAGTCCTAAATCTTTTACTTTATCGAGAGCTATTCAATATTTAAGTGGGGATGCGGAGACCCCACGCCAATATTTGATGGCTGGATCTGTTATAGTTACTCTACCGGTGCTTTTTATTTTTGTATATTTTGAAAAATATTTGGTAAGTGGCTTAACCTCTGGTAGTGTTAAAGGATAGTTCTCAAATTAATGTTACGATAAATACAAATGAAAAAAATAAATTATTTAATTATTTTGTCTTGCTTTTTACTTATTATTAAAAGTACTGTTGTACAATCTTCAGAACAAAAATGTATTATTTCAAATGGAGTTCCTAATCATAAAATTGGAAAATTTCCAACAAAAGGCAACCCAAATAAATTTAAAAAACATAATTTGAAATTTTGTTTTTCAAAAAAACCTATGAAGAAAAGTACTTTTAAATATATTGTTTCCACAGTTGGTGTGACTCTTACAGGTATTCCAATTAGACCAGGAACAGCAGCTTGGTATGATGAAAGTTCTCCTAAAAAACACAGTAAAAATCAATCATCAGGATTAAATTTAGAGGCAATTAGGCCTTTTGAAAAAATACTTGGAATTGACGAATATAATGGTCATTTAGATTTTAGAGGACTTTACCATTACCATAAACCTAATTCATTGTTATTGTTAAATGGTCAATCACTAATTGGATATGCAGCTGATGGATTTGAAATTTTATACATTCCTGGAAAGTTTAAAACTTCATGGCAACTTAGAAAAGGAAATAGAAAAACAAAACCTTTTGGTAAATATGATGGATCATTTAAAGAGGATTATGAGTTTATAAATAGTAGTGGTGATTTAGATGAATGTAATGGTAAAATATATGACGGTAGGTATAGATATTTTGCTACAAACAGTTTTCCATTTTTTCCTAGATGTCATTGGGGAGAAACTTCCAAAGATTTTCGCAAAATTAATAGATAATCATCCTATAAAATATAGGAAGACTAGAAGATGACTAGAAGACAGAGACGGAAAATAAATTATTTTTACTTCTTTAAAACACTTGTGTATTAATATACTTAAATTAACAACAAAAAGAGCGACGTGCCCTCGTGGTGAAATTGGTAGACACAAAGGACTTAAAATCCTTGCCCTTTTGGGAGTGCCAGTTCGAGTCTGGCCGAGGGCACCATTTAAAAAAATGAAAAAAACAACAATTATTTCTGATACAAATAAAAAATCTCTAAAAATTAAAAAATTTTTAATAAAAAGGATTAAAACTAGTCCTGTTGAAAGATCTAACCTCATTATTGTAATTGGAGGGGACGGTTTTATGCTTCAAACTTTAAAGAAAAACAAGAAAGCTAATAATTTATTCTATGGGATTAATTCAGGTAATTATGGATTTCTTATGAATAAGTTTTCAAAAAAAAATATTATAAAAAATTTATCTAAAGCAAAAATGATAAAAATTTCTCCTTTAGAAATGAAAGTAAAGTCTAAAAATAGAATAAAAAAATGTTTAGCAATCAATGAAGTATCCATACTAAGACAGAGCAGGCAAGCAGCATCTATATCAATTAAAAATGGTTTAAAATATATTATCAAAAAATTAATTTCAGACGGGGTTTTAGTTTCAACTCCTGCAGGAAGTACTGCCTACAATATGTCGGTACATGGTCCTATATTAAGTTTGAATTCTAAAAAAATTTCTATTGCTCCAATAAGCGCTTTTAGGCCAAGACGTTGGAGAGGAAAAATTGTTAGTGACAGATCTCAGATTATTATAAGAAACTTAAATCCCTCTAAGAGACCCATTAGCGCTGTAGCAGACAATATAGAAATAAGAAATGCAAAGATTATAAATATAAAGACTAATAATAGAATAAAATTTAATCTTCTATATGATAGCAATAGGAGTCTTCAGAATAAAATTAAATTAGAACAACTTAAAAAAGAAACTACATAATTGTGATAATTAGACCTTTAAAAGAGAATTTTATTAAAAATCTTTACCATAGGTAGTTAAGTCTATAATTATCAACCGTATCAACGATTATTTATTGTTTAAATTATTAAAAAAATATTTATAAATTAAATATTGAAAATTTTATGAATGTTTTACTTATAGCTCCATATGTGAACTTGAAATTTGATGATGATAGTGAAAATGATCGAAGAGAAGACTTTTACCCTTCAGCAGCACTTTTACATTTAGCTGCAATTTTAAGGTTTAATAATCACGAACCAACAATACTTGATTTTAATAATTCAGATGTACACAAAAAAAGAAAAAAGTATTTAGAAAACTGTAAAAATCAAATCATAGAAAATCTCGATAAGCTTAAACCAAAGTTAGTTGGAATTAATTGTTTATTCTCACAAGTTTTTCCAGATGTTTTAGAATATGCTAGAATTGTAAAATCTCATTCACCAAAAACTAAAGTTGCTATTGGTGGAATTCATCCCACTACATTTCCATTAGAAATTTTAACAAATTGTCCTGAAGTTGATTTTGTTGCTATTGGCGAAGGAGAAAATACTATAGTTGCATTAGTAAGTGCTATTGAAAAAAATATGGAAGAATCTTTAAGTGAGATAAAATCATTTGCTTTTAGAGATAAAGACGGCAAAGTAAAAATTAATAGACATAAAAACTTCATAGACGATTTGGATACTCTTCCTTTGCCCGCTTGGGATTTAATTAATCTAGATAAATATGAAATGAAATTAGATCATTACTACAATCCAAATAAATTAAAGATAAAGCATAAAGCTGCTATATTTTCTTCTAGAGCATGTCCATTGGCATGTAATTTTTGTGATATGTTTTTAGTAATGGGAAAAAAACATAGAAAAAGATCTACTAGAACAATTGTTAATGAAATTGAACTTCTTCACAAAGAATATGGTGTAAATTATTTTTCTTTTATGGATGATCAGCTAACTTTAAATAGAGGTCATATTATGGAGCTATGTGATGAAATTCTAAAAAGGAACATTAAAATCGTTTTTGATACTCCTAATGGTCTTTGGTTAAATTCTTTAAGGGAAGAAGTTATAGCTAAAATGGCAGAAGCTGGATTAGCGAATGCTAATTTAGCAATTGAACATGGTAATGAATATATACGAAACAAAATTGTTGGTAAAAATTTAGAAAGATCTAAGATTCTTGAAGTTGCTGGATATCTTAAAAAATATAAGGTCATGTCTAGCGCACTATTTATTATGGGATTTCCTGAGGAAACAAATGAAACATGCCAAGACACATTAGATTTAATAGAAGAAATACAACCAGATAAATTTGCAACAAATATGGCGATACCTTTTCCGGGTACAGCTTTATTTAAACAAGTTGTGAAAGATAATTTGTTTGTTCGTAAATGGGATTTAAAAAATCTTTGGAAATACCCAATGGTGATGGCTCAAACTGAATTTGTTATTAAGCCATACAATATGTCTTTAGAAGATCTGCATAAATGGAAAATTAAGTATGAAAGTATGCATTCTAAATTTTGGAAAACAAATCCAATTAAAAGAAAACCTTTATCACCAAATAAAACTAGTGAACTTGCGTATAACAATCTAAGTATTCAAAAAAATTTATTGTAAAAGTAAAAGACAGTGTGGTGCCCTCATATTTAAAGAAAATATTCTCAATATTCTTAATCTTTAATTTAACTATTATTAATACAGCCCAAGCCGAAGCAACTTTCAATGACATAAATGGAGATGGATCAGGTTTTGATGTTAGTGCTCAAGATGCTACTCCTAGGGGTATTGCTTTTAATAATGATGGAACTAAGATGTTTGTGGTAGGTGATACTGGTAATGATATAAATGAATATACTTTAACAACTCCCTTTGATCTCTCAACTTCAATTTTCAGGGACATAAACGGTGATGGAACAGGTTTTGACGTTAGTGAGCAAGCTACTGTTCCTCAATTTATTAAATTTAATAATGATGGAACCAAGATGTTTGTGATAGATAATACTGGTTCAGATATAAATGTATATACATTATCTACAGGTTTTGATTTATCAACTGCAACTTTTAATGACATAAATGGAGATGGAACAGGTTTTGACGTTAGTGGTCAAGATGAAAAAACCAGAGGTATTGCTTTTAATAATGATGGAACCAAGATGTATTACATAGGTAATGATGGTGATGATATAAATGTATATACATTATCTACAGGTTTTGATTTATTAACTGCAACTTTCAATGACATAAATGGAGATGGAACAGGTTTTGATATTAGTGATCAAGATACTGTTGCTAGGGGTCTTACTTTTAATGATGATGGAACCAAGATGTTTGTGGTAGGTGATAATGGTAATGATATAAATGAATATACATTATCAGTAGCCTTTGATTTAACATCAACTGTAACCCATGTAGGTAGTTTTGATATTAGTAGTCAAGAGACCAATCCCCAAGGTATAGCTTTTAATACAACTGGAACTAAAATGTTTATAGTAGGTAATGTTGGTAATGATATAAATGAATATACTTTAAGCTGTCCTTTTAAAGTCACTAGCTCGTCAACATGTGATACGCCACTAAAGATTAAAGATGTAAAAGGTATTGTAGATTCACAAATTAATACTGCTAAAAATTTTGCTGAAGATACAAGAGTGTCTACTTTTAAAAGACTGGATATATTAAGA